>NZ_CFETID010000017.1:0-87772 GCF_983967925.1 Croceicoccus sp.
TGGTAGCGGAGGAGGGACTCGAACCCCCGACACGCGGATTATGATTCCGCTGCTCTAACCACCTGAGCTACTCCGCCCCCGAAGGGTGCCGCGACGGTCTGGCCAGTGGCCCGCACCTGCGGCAGGCGCGCCTCTTAGGGGTAGTGCGGGCGGCGGTCAATACGGCAGTTGAAGGGAATTCGACATCGCATTCACATCGCTTGTCATCGGCGCTGCGCCGGTCTGCCGCGCAGCGGCCAGCGGCCCGCCTCTTCCCATGGCCCGCCGCGATAATAATGGGCCTCCAGCGCCGGAATCGTGAATTCGCGCGGGGTGAAACCGGACGACAATTGCGCTTGCAGCCTACGGGCCTCGTCGGGGCTGACCTTGTTCTGCACCGTCACGTGCAGGCGCGGACGATGATTGTCCTGCGGCGTCAGGCACCCGGCAAATCGGTCGGCGATCCGGTCTCTCAGCGCCATCAGGGCATCGCTTTCGATACCGAGAGCCGTGCCCCTCCCCAGGCTGACGATCCGGTTCATGCGGGCGGGAGGTGGCGGAAATTCCCTTGCGAGGTCGGCCATCAGGCCGCGCAGTTCGGGTTCGACCGATGGAGGCAGCGCGTGAAACAGGGTCAGATGCGCTGACAGATAATTGCGCTCGGGCGGAAAGTACTCGGTCCTGAGGCCGTTTGCATAAGAGAATATCTCTGGCGGCAGGGCGGCGGTCACGATGATGGGGCTGGTCATGCCGCCTGTATGGCAGCAACACGCCGCCAGAACGAGGGCGGACGACACCTGGAGGGGGGGAGTGGTGTCGTCCGCCCCGTCCACACGGCCCGGAAGAACCGCGTCGCCAAAGCGTGCAGGCGTCGGGCTATTGATCGTCCACATCACTGCGGCGAGCATGTCCGAGAGCCATGACGCCCAAACGAGGAAGCGCTGCCCCCGTTCCGCATCTGCGAAGCGGCCTGTCGCTAATCCGGCACGTTCCATGCCCGGATGCCAGCCAAATGCGGCAATTCCGTCTCTCCGCTCTGCGCAAAGCCTCAACGAAAGGCCACGCTGCGGCGCAACCACAGCTCCGCTGGCAAATTATGAGGATTGCGCGCAGTCTTATCCGCGGCCCTGACGGCATGCGCGCTGCGGCAGCCGCTTTGCGCGGAGCGGGTATCCTACTCGATCTCGCCCCGCTTTCGGCGCAGCGCGCGCCATGCGGCCACATTGTCATTATGGCCGTCCAGCGTATCGCTGAATGCGTGACCGCCGGATCCGTCGGCGACCATGTAGACGGCGTCGGTATCGGCGGGATGCAGCACGGCCAGGATCGATTCCCGTCCGGGGTTGGTGATCGGCCCCACCGGCAGACCAGCCATGGAATAGGTGTTATACCCGTTCACCGCGTCGATCTCGCTGCGCCTGATCCGGCGGCCCAGAGGCTTGCCTTTGGTGATGGGGTAGATGATCGTCGGATCGGCCTGCAACCGCATCCCCTTGCGCAGGCGGTTGGTATAGAGGCCAGCCACCATCCGCCGTTCCTGCGGGACTCCTGTCTCCTTCTCGACGATCGAGGCAAGCGTCACGGCCTGCTGCGGCGTCGTAACGGGCAGGTCCTTGTCGCGTTTCGGCCATTCGGATGCGACAAATTCGCCCATCGCCTCTTGCATCCGCGCCAGCACGTCCGCTCTCGCCTCGCCTCTCTCGAAGTCATAGCTATCGGGCAGGACCGATCCTTCGGCAGGGACCGCAACCTCGCCTGTCAGCAAAGGTTCGGCCATCAGCCGTTCGTGCACCATGATCGAGGGCAGCCCCTCGGGCACGGTGACAAAGCGCCGAATGACCTCGCCGTGCTGCAGGATGTCGAGGATGGTCGCGGGACTGGCGCCGGCGGGAATCGCGAACTCCCCCGCCTTCACCGGATCGCCGCTGGCCAGCAGTTTCGCGCGCAGCAGGAAGCCGTCGGAGGAGCCGATAAGGCCCTCTTCCGCCAGCTTGTCCGCCGTCGATGTCAGCGTGGCGCCGGACGGGACGACAAAGCTGGTCGCCTTGTCCGGCCCTGCGCCGCCGTACCATCCGGCCATGAACCAGCCGGCAGCGCCCAGCGCCGCCAGCACGAGAATGGCGACAAGGACGCTGCAGCCGCGTTTCATGACGGACTAGTCCACCGCCTTCATGATCAGCGAGGCATTGGTGCCGCCAAAGCCGAACGAATTGTTCAGCACCGCGCGCACTTCGCGCTTCTTGGCCTTGTGGGGCACAAGATCGACGCCCTTGCAGCTCTCGCTCGGGTTATCGAGATTGAGCGTCGGCGGCACGATCTGGTCGCGCATCGCCAGGATGCAGAAGATCGATTCGACCGCGCCCGCGCCGCCCAGCAGATGGCCGATGGCGGATTTGGTCGAGGACATCGACACGCCGTCCATCGCATCGCCGAACAGACGGCGCACCGCGCCCAGTTCCAGCTCGTCGCCCAGCGGCGTGCTGGTGCCGTGCGCGTTGACATAGTCGATGTCGGCAGGCGTCATGCCGGCCTTCTTCAGTGCCATCTCCATCGAACGATAGGCGCCCGACCCTTCGGGATGCGGCGCGGTCACGTGATAGGCGTCGCCCGACAGGCCATAGCCGACGACCTCGGCATAGATCTTCGCGCCGCGTGCCTTGGCATGCTCATACTCTTCCAGCACGACGACGCCCGCGCCCTCGCCCATCACGAAGCCGTCGCGGGCCTCGTCATAGGGGCGGCTGGCCTTGGTCGGCTCGTCGTTGAAACCGGTAGAAAGAGCGCGGGCCTGTGCAAATCCGGCAATCCCGATCGGGCATACGGTGCCTTCCGCTCCGCCCGCCAGCATGATGTCGGCATCGCCGTCCTTGATCATGCGCGCGGCATCGCCGATCGAATGCGCGCCGGTGGAGCAGGCGGTCACGACCGCATGGTTCGGCCCCATCAGCCCGTATTTGATCGAAACCTGACCACTGATCAGGTTGATCAGCCGCCCGTGGACGAAATGCGGCGAAACGCGGCTCGGGCCCTTTTCGGCCAGCACCAGCGATTCCTTCTCGATCCCCGGCAGACCGCCGATGCCCGAACCGATCGAGCAGCCCGCGCGGTAGCGCATTTCCTCGGGCATATCCGCAAGGCCCGCGTCCTCGATCGCCTGTCCCGCGGCGTCGATGCCATAGACGATGAACGGATCGACCTGCCGCTGGACCTTGTGGTCGACGCGCTTGTCAGGGTCAAAGCCATATTCATGGTCGGCGGGCTTCACCTCGCAGGCGATGCGGCATTTCTGGTCGCTCGCATCGAATCGCGTGATGGGCCCGGCGCCCGACTTGCCGGCGATCAGGTTCGCCCACACGGTTTCGACATCCGCACCAAGCGGGGTGACAAGTCCAAGTCCGGTGACAACGACACGGCGCATGGGTGATCCTTTCCTTTCGGCCAATCCGCCCGCGGGCGGACATCCTGCCCTCTGCCCGGCCGCCTGATTCCGCGCTCCGCCCCGAAACGCAGCAGGCCCAGCCACTTGGGGCCGAGCCTGCCGTTTGCCCGCTACGCCCCCTAAAGGACGCGCAGGCGATCAGAGCAGAACCGGCAGGGGCCGGCCCCTTGCAGGCTTAGCCCTTGTGCTCTTCGATATATTTCACCGCGTCGCCGACGGTGGTGATCTTTTCGGCGGCATCGTCGGGGATTTCGACCCCGAACTCTTCCTCGAACGCCATCACCAGCTCGACGATGTCGAGGCTGTCCGCGCCCAGGTCGTCGATAAAGCTCGCGTCCATGGTCACCTTGTCGGCTTCAACGCCCAGGTGCTCGACGACGATCTTCTTTACGCGTTCCTCGGTGTCGCTCATGAATAAACCTCTCGGTACTAAAACTGTCCTGCCCCGAGCGTAACGTGACAGGATCGGATAAAATCTCAGGCGTGGCCCTAGTCGGACTGTGCGCCGCTGGCAAGAGCGGGTGACAGGCGCTTAACAATTACCGCCATGCCCGCCCGATTGCCAGCGTTCAGGACACGCCGCCTCAATCGCCGATCTGGTCGACGCGCGCCTTGTCGGCCGGGGTGGCCTTGGGCGGCTCGACCGTGCGGATCGACAGCTCGCGCAGCTGTTTCGGGCTGACCACGCTCGGCGCGCCCATCATCAGGTCCTGCGCGCGCTGGTTCATCGGGAAGGCGATGACCTCGCGGATGTTCGGCTCTTCCGCCAGCAGCATGACGATGCGGTCGATGCCCGGCGCCGAACCGCCATGCGGCGGCGCGCCATATTTGAACGCATTGATCATGCCCGAGAAATTCGCCTCGACCTCTTCCTTCGAATAGCCCGCGATCTCGAACGCCTTGAACATGATGTCGGGACGATGATTCCGGATCGCACCCGACGACAGCTCGTATCCGTTGCACACGATGTCGTACTGCCACGCCAGGATGTCGAGCGGGTCCTGCGTTTCCAGCGCTTCCATCTCGCCCTGCGGCATCGAGAACGGGTTGTGGCTGAAATCGATCTTCTTGAGGTCCTCGTCATATTCGAACATCGGGAAGTCGACGATCCAGCAGAACTTGAAGCAGCCCTCCTCGATCAGGCCCAGTTCCTCGGCCGTGCGGGTGCGAGCGGCGCCTGCCAGCTTGGCCGCGTCCTTTTCCTTGCCAGCCGCGAAGAACAGCCCGTCGTCGGGGCCAAGGCCCAACTCGTTATACAGCTCTTCCATGCGCTCGGGCCCGTGATTCTTGGCAATCGGTCCGCCGAAGTCGCCGCCCTTCCGGGTGACATAGCCGAGCCCCGCGAAGCCTTCCTGGCGTGCCCAGTTGTTCATGTCGTCGAAGAACTTGCGGCTCTTGTCGGCGGTGTTCGGCGCGGGGATCACGCGCACCTTGCCGCCGCTGCCGACGATCTTCTCGAACAGGCCGAAGCCGGACTGTTCGAAATGGCTCGTCACGTCCGAGATGATCAGCGGGTTGCGCAGGTCCGGCTTGTCGCTGCCATATTTCAGCAGCGCATCGGCATAGGGGATGCGCGGGAAGGTGCCCGCCGGGGTCACCGTCTTGCCGCCCGAGAACTCCTCGAACACACCGGCCAGCACGGGCTCCAGCGTCTGGAACACGTCTTCCTGCGTGACATAGCTCATCTCGAAATCGAGCTGGTAGAATTCAGGGCTGCGATCGGCACGCAGATCCTCGTCCCGGAAACAGGGCGCGATCTGGAAATAGCGGTCGAAACCGGCGACCATCAGCAGCTGCTTGAACATCTGCGGCGCCTGCGGCAGTGCATAAAAGCGCCCCGGATGCATGCGCGCGGGCACCAGATAGTCGCGCGCGCCCTCGGGGCTGGACGCACCCAGGATCGGGGTCTGGAACTCGGTGAAACCGGCATCCGTCATCCGGCGGCGGATCGAGGAGATCACCTTCGAACGCAGCACGATGTTGGAATGCACCTTGTCGCGCCGCAGGTCGAGGAAACGGTTCTTCAGCCGGATCTCCTCGGGGTATTCCTGCTCGCCCGCAACGGGCATGGGCAGTTCCTCGGCGCGGCTCTGTACCGTGATGCCGCGGGCATAGATCTCGATCTCACCGGTCGGCAGGTTCGCGTTGACCGTGCTGGCCGACCGCGCCTTGACCTCGCCGTCGATGGTGACCACCGATTCCACGCGCAGCCCGTCCAGCACCTGCAGCGCGGGGCTATCCTCGTCCGCGACGATCTGGGTGATGCCGTAATGGTCGCGCAGGTCGACGAACAGCACGCCGCCATGGTCGCGCTTGCGATGGATCCAGCCCGACAGGCGGACGGTCTCGCCGACATTGGCGGCAGTCAGGGCGCCGCAGGTATGGGTGCGATAGGCATGCATGGCAAAAATTCGCTTCTCGTCTGGTCTGGATGATGCGGTGTCCGCTGTCGGCCACCTTTATCGATTGCTGCGCCGCGCACTAGGTCAAACCGTCCCTCATTTCCAGTGCGCCGATGCACCGGTCCGCATTTCGGTAGGCAGAGCGTTTCCGGCCGAAGATCACGGCACCAATCATGCGGCCGATCCTACCGCCGATGGTTACCCGATCTTAACGCTGTCCTGCGAGGATCGATCGTTCGGACCGGCAGACCGAAAGGCGCGCCGACACCGGGCAAGAGGCGGATTTGGTGGCTGGCGCGGATATTCAGCCGCTTCTTCCGCCTCTTGATCGTGTTTCCATCGCGGACGGCTGAACGGGCCTGAGCAGCGCCACGCCGCCATCCGCGTTAATCATGCTGGCCAAGCCATTCTTAACCAAAGGCCGGTTATCAACTGATGGTGAACCCCCGATCCGCGGGCCAGGAGAGCATGTTCATGTCCGTAACCGACATTTTCGCCAGCGAGATCTTCGAGTCCGAGGAAGAGCTCGAACAGTTTCTCGGCAATGTCGAATCGCTGATGCGCCGGGGACAGCCCGATGTCGCCGCGACGCTGATCGAAGCGCAGCTGATGGAACTGAACGACGGCCGGCACGATATCGCCAAGCTGGCGCAGGCGACGCCCGTCAGCGCCGTGCGGCTGATCGGTTGGGAGGTTCTGGACCAGACATTCCGCAAGATCGACCGGCCGGAACAACCTGTGACCGCCATGTCGGTCGACATCAGCGCGCCGGTGACCCTGCCCGCGCCCGATCCGGAACGCGGCAATTTCCGCGAACCCGATCTCGAAACGCTCTATTTCACCGACAGCGCCTTTGCCTTTGCCCGCGCCGGGCGCGAGGAGATCAATCACGGCTATGGCCGCAAGGCAGGCGTATGGCGCAGCGCGTTCGAGGAAGCGGGCGCCGAGGTGCAGGTCCGCGGGCTTGGCGGCATCTATGGCGAAGTGCTGGCCTATCAGCGCAGGCGCGAGCTGGGCGATCTGCCCCTGCCCGCCGACAATGACGCGCTGGTGATGGGCCATGCCTTCGTCGCGGTGCGCCTGCATCAGGCGATGCGAGCAGTGATCGAAGGGCGCGGCCTGCCGCGACCCGTCACCGTGCTGGTCGGCAGCAACGAGAGCTATCCCTTCTTCGACGCGCCGGTCTACACACGCGCGGAATATTACGATCTGATCGAGGACGGCGAGGAAGGCGAGGTCGAGGAATCGAAATTCGCCAGCCTGTCGCTCGCCCCGCGCCCCGCCGATTACGATCCGGGCAGCATCTTTCAGGACGACACACAAGTCAGCGGCACCAGCCTGCGCCGCCGCATCCGCGATGCCGCGCCGGTCGAGGAGCCTGCGAACGATACGGCGTCGACCCCCACCAGCCTCGTCTCCAGCCTGTTCGAACGCCTGCGCCGCCGCCCGGCCTGACGTGATCGGGGCGCTCCGGGCCGCAAAAACGGCTGTGACGGGCAAAAAGAGGGGGATGCGCCCCCCACGCATGATTGCAAGCGGCGTTCATGCGGCGTAACCCGCCCGAAGCCATGAAAATTCACGAACTGATCACCACGACCGACGCGCTGGCCGACATCTGCGAGCGGATGTCCACGGCCGATTTCGTCGCCGTCGACACCGAATTCATGCGGGAGTCGACCTATTGGCCGCTGCTCTGCCTCGTCCAGATCTCCGACGGCAAGGAAGCCGCCGCGATCGATCCGCTGGCCGAGGGCATCGATCTCAAGCCCCTGCTTGACCTGCTGACCGAGAACGAGGAGGTTCTGAAGGTCTTTCACGCGGGCGGCCAGGACGTCGAGATCATCTATAATCTGACCGCCAAGACGCCGCATCCGATCTTCGATACGCAGATCGCGATGATGGCGATCAGCCAGTCCGAACAGATCGGCTATTCGAACCTCGTCGACAGCTGGCTCAATATCCAGATCGACAAGGGCGCGCGCTTTACCGACTGGAGCCGACGCCCGCTGACCGAGCGTCAGATCGAATATGCCATCGGCGACGTCACCTATCTCTCGCGCATTTTCCCCAAGATGCTGAAGAAGCTGGTGAAGACCGGCCGCGGCGAATGGCTGAACCGCGAGATGGAACGGCTGGCCGACCCCTCGAATTATGCCAGCGATCCCGAAACCTTGTGGCACCGCATCCGCTCGCCGGGCCGCAATGCGCAGGTTCTGGGCCGGCTGAAGGCGCTGGCCGCCTGGCGCGAGACCGAGGCGCAGGACAAGAACATCCCGCGCGGCCGGATCATCCGCGACGAGACCCTGGCCGATCTCGCCAGCCATCCGCCGAAGAAGCAGGGCGATCTTGCCAAGGTGCGCGGCCTGTCGGGCGGGTGGAAGGACAATGACATCGGCAAACGCCTGATGAAGGTGCTGGACGAGGCGGAACCGCTTCCCAAGGACGAGATGCCCGAACGCAAGAAGGGCGTGCCGCTGGGCAAGGAAGGCGCACTGGTCGCCGATCTGCTCAAGCTGCTGCTCAAGATTCGCAGCCGCGAGATCGATGTCGCCTCGCGTCTCATCGCGCGCGCCGACGATCTTGAGGCCTTGGCCGCGGGCGTGCGCAAGAACCTACCGATGCTGGAAGGCTGGCGCTATCAGGAATTCGGGCGCGACGCGCTGGATCTGGTCGAAGGCAAGCTGGCCTTCGCGGTCGAGAACGGACATCTGAAAATGACCCACATCGACGATGTCCCCCTGGCCGCCGAAACCGCTGCGACGGAATAGGGTGCCTTGAAGAACACCTATCTGCCGACGCTCAAGCAGCTGCAATATCTGCTGGCGCTGCACGAAAAGCGCCATTTCGGGCGCGCGGCGGAAAGCTGCTACGTCTCGCAGTCCACCCTGTCCGCCGGCATTCGCGAGCTGGAATCGCTGCTGGGCGTCACGCTGGTCGAACGCACCCGCCGCGTGGTGCGCTTTACGCCATTGGGCGAGCGCGTGGTGGACAAGGCGCATGTCTTGCTGCGCGAGGCGGAGGAGCTGGCCGAACTCGTCCAGTCGGCGGGCAAGCCGCTGTCGGGCGAACTGCGCATGAGCGTGATCCCCACCATCGCGCCCTTCCTGCTCCCCAAGATCCTGCCGCGCCTGCGCAAGGAGCGCCCCAGCCTCAAGCTCTTCCTGCGCGAGGAGCCGAGCGCCGACGCCATCGAGTCGCTGCAGCACGGGCGCGCCGATTGCGTGCTGCTGGCCCTGCCCTTCGCGACCGGCGAGGTCGACAGCGAAATCCTGTTCAACGACCGCCTGTTCGTCGCCTTTCCCAAGGACGATCCGCGCGATCCGCCCGAACTCGTGCCGCCCTCGATGATAGACGAGGCGCGCCTGCTGCTGCTGGAAGACGGGCACTGCCTCAAGGAACATGCGCTGGCGGCCTGCAACCGGCCCGAATTGCGGGCATCGGCCACGATGATCGGCACCTCTCTCCATACGCTGGTGCAGATGGTGGACAACGGGCTGGGCCTTACCATGCTGCCCGAAATGGCGCTGGAATCGGGGATATTGGACGGCACGAATGTCGTGGCCCGACAGCTGAAATCCAAGAACGCGGCGCGCCAGATCGCGCTGGTCTGGCGGCGCGGCTCGCCCCGCGCGGACGAGTTCAGGCTGCTCGCCAAGGAACTGCGCGAGGGCTAGGCCGTGCAGGACCCGGCAGGACAGGAATTGGCACTTGCCATCGGACCGCAGCATGTCGATGGTGCGGCGGACTTGATCCGCGGCGTGGCAGTTCGCACGCCTTTAATCGAATCTCCGTTCCTGAACGAGCGCACCGGACGGCGCGTCCTGCTGAAGTTCGAGGGCGCGCAGATCGGAGGCGCGTTCAAGTTTCGCGGCGCCTATAACCGGCTTGCTCGTATCCCTCAGCAGGACCGCGCGAAAGGCGTGGTCGCATGGTCGTCGGGCAATCACGCGCAGGGTGTGGCGGCGGCGGCGCGCATTCTGGGCATTCCCGCCACCCTCGTGATGCCCGCCGATGCGCCGTCGGTTAAAACGGCCAACACAAGCGCGCTTGGGGCAGATATCGTCGCCTATGACCGCCGGACCCAGTCGCGCGAGACCATCGCCACCGCCCTCGCCGAGGAGCGCGGCGCGGTGCTGGTGCCGTCCTATGACGATCCCTTCATCATCGCGGGTCAGGGCACGGTCGGGCTGGAAATACTCAAGCAGGCCGACGAGGCAAGCGCGTCCATCGGCCAGGTGCTGGTCTGCTGCGGCGGTGGCGGGCTGGTGGCCGGCATTGCCACCGCCATGCGGCCCTGTCTGCCGGATGCGGCGATCTATTCGGTCGAACCCGCGGCCTTTGACGATACGGCCCGATCGCTGACGTCAGGAACACGCGAGCCCGTCGCGGCGGATGCCGTGTCGATATGCGACGCCCTGCTGGCCCCGACGCCCGGCGCCCTGACCTTCCCGATCAACAAGGCTCTCCTGAGCGGCGGGCTGGCGGTCACGGACGACGAGGTTCGCCGCGCCATGCGTTATGCGTTCGAGGTGCTGAAGCTGGTGGTCGAACCGGGCGGCGCCGTCGCGCTCGCCGCGCTGCTGGCAGGCAAGGCGCCCGCTGCGGATGGCGCGACCGTGGTGGTCATATCGGGATCGAACGTCGACGGCGGCTTGTTCGCCGAAATAGTCGGCGGCGATTAATCCGCCGCGAAGTCGGACGAAATCACGATCCGCGCCGCGTCCCATTCGGGCACCGCTTCGGGCCGCATCGGCACCATGAAGCGCTTGGGCTTCTCGCCCTCCGCCGCTGGCCGCTCGATCTCGATCACGTCGCCCGCACCGTAATTGTCGATGGCGATCACCGTGCCCAGCGCCTCGCCCGTATCGGATACGGCGGACAGACCCAGCAGATCGGCGTGGTAATATTCGCCCTCTTCCAGCGGAGGCAGTTCCTCGCGGGCCACGGTCAGCACCATGCCGCGCAGCGCCTCGGCCGCATTGCGATTGTCGACGCCGGCCAGCTTCAGGATCGCCCCGCCCTTGCCGTCGTCCCGCAATTTCTTGGGGCTGACCTCGCGCGATTCGCCGCCCCCAATACCGGAAGGTACCTCGCGCAAAAGCGTGAAGGCGCGGAATCGCCTCAGCGACTCCACGCCTTCGCCGAACAGTTTCAGCCGGACCTCGCCATTCACGCCATGCGCGCCGGCAATGGCGGCAAGCACGATACGCTGGGCAATCGCCATCAGTCCGGCCTTTACCGATCTTACTCTTCGGTCGCAGTCTCTTCAGCCGCGGCTTCTTCAGCAGGCGCCTCTTCGGCAGCCGCTTCTTCAGCCGGCGCTTCTGCGGGCTTCTTGGCTTCTTCCTCGGCAGCCTTGCGGGCTTCCTCGGCTTCAGCGGCCTTCGAAGCCTTTTCCTCGGCGCGTTCCTTGGCCTTTTCGCCCGGCTCCGCCTTCTTGGGGTTGTTGCGAGCCGCACGCTCCTGGATACCCGCGGCGTCGAGGAAGCGAGCAACGCGGTCGGTCGGCTGCGCGCCGACGCCCAGCCAATAACGGATGCGGTCCTCGATCAGCTTGACGCGATCTTCCGAATCCTTGGGCAGGACGGGATTGTAGACGCCGACCTGTTCCAGATACTTGCCATCGCGCGCGCTGCGCGTGTCGGAGACGACGATGCGGTAATAGGGACGCTTCTTCGCGCCGCCGCGCGCCAGACGAATTGCAACTGCCATATCAAACTACCTTTCGAACAATATTCAAATCACTGAAATTACGGTTAAATCATTTTTTCTTGAGCAGATCCTGCAGCTCGGGCGGAATATCTCCGCCGCCCGGAAGGCCCGGCATGCCGCCCATTCCGCCGCCGCCGCCAAGCCCCGGCATGGCCGCGCCCAGACCGCCCTTGCCGAACAGCTGGCCCAGACCCTTCAGCCCGCCCATCTTCTTGATCTGCTTCATGGCCTTCGCCATTTCCTGATGCATTTTCAGAAGCTTGTTCACGTCCTGCACCTGCGTGCCGGACCCTGCCGCGATGCGTTTCTTGCGACGCGCGTTCAAAAGCTGCGGCTTCTCGCGCTCTTTCGGAGTCATCGACGAGATGATCGCGTCCATGTGGAGCAGGACCTTGTCGTCCATGCCCGACTGCGCCATCGCCGCCTTGGCCTTCTTCATGCCCGGCAGCATGCCTGCGATCGCGCCGATGCCGCCCATCTTGGTCATCTGCTGCAGCTGCATGCGAAGGTCGTTCATGTCGAACTCCCCCTTCGCCATGCGCTTGGCGAGGCGTTCGGCGTCTTCTTCCTTGACGGCGGTCGCGGCCTTTTCGACCATCGACACGATGTCGCCCATGCCCAAAATGCGATTGGCCACGCGCGAGGGATGGAACGCCTCGATCGCGTCGAGCTTTTCGCCCGTGCCCGCGAACTTGATCGGCTTGCCGGTGACGGCACGCATCGACAGCGCCGCACCGCCGCGTGCATCGCCGTCCATGCGGGTCAGCACCACGCCGGTCAGCGGCACTTCGCCGGTGAAGCTCTGCGCGACATTGACCGCGTCCTGGCCCGTCAGCGAGTCGACGACCAGCAGCACTTCCCTGGGGGTCGAGACGCTGGCCACGGCCTTCATCTCGGCCATCAGCGCTTCGTCGACATGCAGGCGGCCCGCGGTGTCGAGCATCAGCACGTCGAAGCTTTGCAGCTTGGCCGAGGAAATCGCGCGGTTCGCGATATCGACCGGCTGCTGCCCCCCCACGATCGGGAGCGTCGCCACGCCCGCCTGCTCGCCCAGAATGGCCAGCTGTTCCTGCGCCGCCGGGCGATTGACGTCGAGCGAGGCCATCATGACCTTCTTGCCCTCGGTCTCCTTCAGCCGCTTGGCGATCTTGGCGGTGCTGGTCGTCTTGCCCGAGCCCTGCAGGCCGACCATCATGATCACGACCGGCGGCTTGGCGTCGAGATCCAGCTTGGCCGCCTGCGCGCTGCCGCCTTCCGCGGGATCGCCGCCCAGCATTTCGACCAGCGCGTCATTGACGATCTTGACGACCTGCTGCCCCGGCGTGACCGATCGGAGCACTTCCTGCCCGATCGCGCGTTCGGTGACGGTGTCGATGAAGCGGCGCACCACCGGAAGCGCGACATCGGCCTCCAGCAATGCGATCCGCACTTCGCGCATGGCGGTGCGGACATCGTCTTCCTTCAGCGCGCCGCGGCCCCGCAGCGAATCGAAAACATTGCCGAGCCGGTCGGACAGTGCGTCAAACATGGTCACCTCCGGCTGTCATGCCGCTTCTCCAGTTACGCCTGCCGCGAAAATCGCCGCGTGGCCGTTCAGATCCGGCGCAAAACGCCGAAAACGCCGGTGGGCGAAACCTCGCCGACCAGCGTGTATGTCAATGCGTGCGGTGCCGCCTGGAACCGCCCTTGTGCATGATCCGGTCAGAGCCTGCCCATGGCCCGCCCTTTCCGTCTGCGGCGCCTCATACAGACAGGCCCTCACGATGGCAAGCCTTCCCGCGGTCCGGGCGCGGCGCGGCGGCACGAACGCGGCTTAACCTCTTTTTAGGGTCTTGCGGCTAGCAATTCCGTTCCGGCGCCGGAAACGCGCCAAAGGGCCGTGGAGCAAATTTGCGATGAACAATCGCGCCGAAAATCCCCAGACAGAGGGCGTCATTCGCCTGACCGACCGGTATCCCCGGGGGGAGCGCGATCTCGTGCTGTTGGGGGTCATCATCGCCGCCGCCATCATGCTGGTTGGGCACGCGGGTGCGGTGATGCCGCAGGTGATCGGTTTTATCACGGGCGACAGCGAAGGCCCGGCGCAATGGGCCGCCAGTGCGCTGCTGCTAAACATCGCGCTCATCATCTTCGGCTGGCGGCGTTACCGCGAACTGATCAGCGAGGTCGAAAAGAGCCGCATCGCAGAAGAAGAAGCGCGCGAACTGGCGCTGACCGATCCGCTGACTGGCTCGCTCAACCGCCGATCCATTCTGCCGCTGACCGAGGAGATGGTGATCGACGCCGAGAAGGCCGACAACGCGGTCGCCTTCGTGATGATCGATCTCGACAATTTCAAGCAGATCAACGATCTCAACGGCCACCGCGCAGGCGATTCCATGCTGATCGAGATCGCGCGCCGCATTCGCGCCCAGATGCCGCCGGGCGCCCGCCTCGCACGGCTTGGCGGTGACGAATTCGCATGCGTGGTTCCCTATAGCCGCTCCTCGCCCGATCTGATCGACCAGCTGGCGACCAGCATCATCGACATTGCCCAGAAACCCATCGCCATCAACGGCGGCGAGCTGGCCGTCGGTCTTTCGATCGGCCTCGCGACCAGCGTGGAACTGGACCATCCCGGATCGAACGCGGCGGGCGAATTGCTGCACATGGCCGATGTCGCCATGTATCACGCGAAAAAACTGGGCCGGAACCGGTATGACTGGTTCACGCCCGAGATGGAGCGCGAGCTGAAGCTGCGCAGCGAGCTGGAAAGCGGTATCCGGCGCGGCATTTCGCGCGGCGAGTTCGTGCCATTCTACGAACAGCAGGTCGATGTCGAAACGGGCGAGCTGACCGGTTTCGAAATGCTGGCCCGCTGGCAGTCGCCGACGCTCGGCCTTGTCACGCCCGATTTCTTCATCCCGGTCGCCGAGGAGATCGGCTGCATCGCGGAATTGTCCGAATCGGTCATCGCGCAGGCGCTGAAGGACGCGGCCGAATGGGATCCTTCGCTGACCCTCTCGGTCAATATCTCGCCGATCCAGATGCGCGATCCGTGGTTCGCGCAGAAATTGCTCAAATTGCTGGCCGAGGCGAAATTCCCGCCCGAACGGCTTGAGATCGAAGTCACCGAAAGCTGCCTGCACGAGAATATCGGACTGGTTCGCTCGCTGGTCACCAGCCTCAAGAACCAGGGCGTATCGGTCAGCCTCGACGATTTCGGCACCGGCTATGCATCGATCGCGCAATTGCGCGCGCTGCCCTTCGACCGGATCAAGATCGACCGCAGCTTCATCGCCGAACTGGGCCGCGGGGGCGACAATTCCGCGCTCGTCGGCGCGATCAGTTCGATCGGCGCGGGCATGCGTCTGCCGGTAACGGCGGAAGGGATCGAGAGCGAGCATGTGCGCGACCGCCTCCGCACGCTGGGCCAGTTCAAGGGACAGGGCTATTTCTATGGCCGCCCCGAACCCGCCGAAAAGGTTCGCGCCCGTTTGAAGAGCGAAGCGCGGCTGGCCGAGGATGTCCGCAGTGAACCGAGGCTTGCCCCGACGCCGCGCGGCGACGACGGACGGAAAGTGGCGGGCGCCTGAGGCTGCTTGCCCTTCCCGCCCCTGAACACGCGCCCTGAATGCCCACGGGACTGGACGTAGCGCCGCCCGCTGCATAGATGCGGCACATCATGCGCATCCCCTTCACCAAGATGCATGGGCTCGGCAATGATTTCGTCGTGCTCGATGCCCGCGTTCAGGCCCTGCCGCCGATTAATGGCGAGGTCGCGGCGGCGCTCGCCGATCGCCATACCGGCATCGGCTGCGACCAACTCGTGCTGATCGAGCCTTCGGACACGGCGGACCTCAAGATGCGCATCTTCAACCGGGACGGCGGCGAGGTCGAGGCTTGCGGCAATGCGACCCGCGCGGTCGGCCTGCTCGCTGGCGATGCGGTCACGATCGAGACGCTGGGCGGCACGATCTCGGCCCGGCCCGATCCCGCGGGTATCGCGGTCGACATGGGCGTGCCGCGCTTTGACTGGGACGCGATCCCGCTGGCCTATGCGATGGACACGCTGTCGATGCCGGTGGGCTGGGACATGCTCGAAAATCCGATAGCGGTGAATGTCGGCAATCCGCACGCGATCTTCTTCGTCGAGGATCTGGATGCCGTCCCCCTCGGCGAAATCGGCCCGGTGATCGAGAAGGATCCCATCTTCCCGCAGGCGGTGAACGTGAATGCCGCGCAGATCCTGTCGCGCAGCGCGATCCGGCTGCGCGTGTGGGAACGCGGCGCGGGACTGACGCGGGCCTGCGGAACCGGAGCCTGCGCCACCGCCGTTGGGGCGATGCGCCGCGGGCTGGTGGAGCGCGAAGTCACGGTCTCGCTGCCTGGCGGCGATTTGCTGATCGCATGGGGCGAAGACACGGCGGACGCGAAGGGCCGGATCACCATGACCGGGCCCGCGACCGTTTCCTATACCGGATCGTTCGACTGGGGGGCCTACGCTTGAGCGTCCCCGGTCATCAAGAGGCAGAGGTCGTGACGCTCGGCTGCCGCCTCAACATGGCGGAAAGTGAGCGCATCGGCGCCATGCTGACCGCCAGCGCCAGCCCGACCGTGGTGGTGAACAGCTGCGCCGTCACGCAGGAGGCCGTCCGCCAGACCCGCCGCGCAATCCGCCGCCTGCGCCGCCGCCATCCCGATGCGCGCCTGCTGGTCACCGGATGCGCCGCCGATATTGAGGGCGAACGCCTGTCCGCCATGCCCGAAGTGGACGGGCTGGTCCCCAATGCCGCCAAGCTGGAGCCCGCCGCCTGGCTGTCCGGCCGCTCTCTGCCCGCCGCCGAAGATGCGCCCGCACCGCGTGTCCGCACACGCGCCTTCGTGCCGGTGCAGAACGGCTGCGACCACAGCTGCACCTTTTGCGTCATCCCGCAGGGCCGCGGCGCCAGCCGCTCGCTTGCCGTGGACGAGGTGGTGCGGATAATTGCCGACCATCTTGAACAGGGCGCGCCCGAAATCGTCTTGACCGGTGTCGACGTGACCAGCTGGGGCCACGACCTGCCCGGATCGCCCGCGCTGGGCGTTCTAGTGCGCGCCATCCTCGACGCCTGCCCGTCGCTCGAACGCCTGCGCCTGTCGTCCATCGACGGGGCGGAGATCGATCCGCTGATCGAGGACATGGCCGGCAGCGAGTCGCGCTTCATGCCGCACCTGCACCTATCGCTGCAGTCGGGCGACGACATGATCCTCAAGCGCATGAAGCGCCGCCACAGCCGCGCCGATGCGATCAACCTTGTCGAGCGTCTGAAGGCCCGCCGCCCCGAAATCGCGGTGGGCGCGGATCTCATCGCCGGATTTCCCACCGAAACGGAAGACATGCACGCCAATAATCTGTCCATCGTCAGCGCCTGCGATATCGTCCATGGCCATGTCTTTCCCTTCAGCCCGCGCCCCGGCACACCCGCCGCGCGCATGCCGCAAGTCGATCCGGTGCTGGTAAAGGCCCGCGCCGCCGAATTGCGCGAAGCGGTCGCGCGGCAGCGCAGCCGGTGGCTGGACGGACTGATCGGTTCGACCCAGACGGTGCTGGCCGAACGCGACGGCACCGGCCACGCCGCCAATTTCGCACCCGTTCGCCTGCCGGAAGGCATGAAGCAGGGCGAAACCCGCCGTCTTCGCATCGCCGCCCGCGACGAAGGCCTGCTGGTCGGAGAAGCCGCATGAGCGAGAGTTGGCAGGACCGCGTCTTCGGCGGCTTTCGCAAGACCTCGGACCGTCTGGCGGGCAATCTCGCCGGTATCGGCGGGCAGACCCGCCTGACCGATGCGCAGCTGGACGAGCTGGAGGATGCGCTCATCCTCTCCGATCTCGGCCCGCGCGCGGCGATGCGGATACGCGAAAAGCTTGCCGACCGCCGCTTCGACCGCGGCGCCGACGAGCAGGCGATCCGGCAGGCGGTGGCCGACGAGATCGCGGAGATCCTGCGCCCGGTGGCCAAACCTCTGGACGTGACCGCCTTCCCCCGCCCGCATGTCGTGCTGGTGATCGGCGTCAACGGCAGCGGCAAGACAACCACCATCGCCAAGCTGGCGCATCTGTTCCAGGAAGAGGATTACAGCGTGATCCTGGCCGCGGGCGACACGTTCCGCGCCGCCGCGATCGGTCAGCTGAAGGTCTGGGCGGACCGGGTGGGCGTTCCCATCGTCACCGGCCCCGAAGGCGGCGATCCGGCCAGCGTGGTGTTCGATGCGGTCAAGGCCGCGACCGAAAAGGGCAGCGACGCGCTGATCGTCGACACCGCGGGCCGCCTGCAGAACAAGCGCGAGCTGATGGACGAGCTTGCCAAGATCCGCAAAGTGCTCGGCCGCCTCAACCCCGAGGCGCCGCATGACGTGGTGCTGGTGCTCGACGCCACCAACGGGCAGAACGCGCTGTCGCAGATCGACGTGTTCCGCGAAGTGGCGGGCGTGACCGGCCTTGTCATGACCAAGCTGGACGGCACCGCGCGCGGCGGCGTACTAGTCGCCGCGGCCGAGCAATACGGCCTGCCGATCCACGCCATCGGCGTCGGCGAAGGGATCGACGATCTGCGGCCCTTCGACCCCGACCTCGTCGCCCGCGTGATTGCCGGAGTAGCCTGATGGACCACGAAAACACCGCCGCGCCGAAGAAGAAATCCGGCTGGCTGAACCTCGCCATCGATTACGGGCCGCTGCTGATTTTCTTTCTGGTCTATCGCTATTTCGCGCCCGAGGATGCCAGCAATTCGGTGGCCGAGGTGCTGGCCGTGGTAAAGGGCACCGGCGCGTTCATCGTGGCGGCGCTGGTGGCGCTGGGCATGTCGAAATGGAAGCTGGGGCACATCACCCCCATGCTGATGCTGTCGACCGCGCTGATCGTGTTCTTCGGCGGTCTGACGATCTTTTTTCAGGACCCCGTGTTCGTCCAGGTCAAGCCAACGATCATCTACGCGCTGTTCGCGGTCGCCCTGCTGGTCGGCTGGCGCATGGGCAAGCCGCTGCTCAAATATCTGCTGGGCGCCGCGTTCGAGGGGTTGTCCGATCGCGGCTGGATGGCCCTATCGCGCAACTGGGGGTTCTATTTCGTCGCGCTCGCCATCCTGAACGAGGTGCTGCGCGCGGCCCTGCCGTTCGAGGACTGGCTGGCGGCCAAGTTCTGGCTGTTCATGCCACTGTCCTTCCTATTCACCTTCATGCAGCTTCCGATGATGATGCGCGAGGGACTGGGCAAGGAAGAGGAAACCGAGGTCGAGACGACCCAGCCGCCCGTCTGATACGCGGAATGATACGCAGAAGGCGGACCACGCGGATCCGCCCCTGCCTTTACGCCAGCCTGTCAGGCGGCAGCGTGTTCGGATGCCAGCTGCGTCTGCAGCACGGCGATCCGCTTGCGCTCGTCAGACCAGCTGCGATTGGGCTGGCTGCTGACCTTGTCGATCAGCTGGCGCAGTTCGTTTTCGCGGTCCTTCGTTGTGACTTCCTTCATCGCGACTCTCCTCTCTCATGATGCTCTTTTCGTTGGAACGGCATCATAACAGAAAATACGGCGAAACGGGGACGGTTCCGGGCGCCGGCGCGTGCCGCAAGCGTGGCCGCAGGATCAGATTTCGACCTGGCTTCCCAACTCGACCACGCGATTGGTGGGCAGGCGGAAGAATTCCATCGCATTGGCCGCATTGCGCAGCATCCAGGAGAAGATCTTCTCGCGCCAGATCATCATGCCCGGATTCTCTGATGGCAGCAAAGTCTGGCGCGACAGGAAGAAGCTGGTCTTCATCATGTCGAACATGCCGCCGCAATTGTCGATATCGGCCAGCGCGCGCGGCACGTCGGTCTCTTCCATGAAGCCGTAATTCAGCACCAGGCGATAGAATCCGTGGCCAAGGTCGTGGATCTCGTGCCTCTTCGACAGGTCGACATAGGGATATTCGACGATCCTGACGGTCAGCACCACCACACGTTCATGCAGCACCTTGTTGTGCTTGATATTGTGCAGCAGCGCAGACGGCACGCCCGCCGTGCTGGATGCCATAAAGATCGCCGTTCCCGGCACCCGCGTTGCGGAATTGGTCGCCGACTTGGCAAAGATCTCGATAGGAAGCGCGACCTCGGCCATGCGTTCGCGCATCAGCTTGCGCCCCTTGGCCCATGTGGTGAGGAGCGTGAAGGCCGCCGCGCCGATCAGCAGCGGGAACCAGCCGCCATCGGGCACCTTTGTCGCGTTCGCCGCGAAATAGGCGCCGTCGACGATGAAGAACAGCACCACGACCGGCACCGCCATCCACCATTTCCACCGCCACACCGCCAGCAGCAGCGCGGCCATCAGGCAGGTGTCGATCAGCATCGCGCCCGTCACCGCAATGCCATAGGCGCTGGCAAGATTGGACGAGTTCTGGAACGTCAGCACCAGCAGGATCACCGCCACCATCAGCGCCCAGTTGATTGCGGGGATATAGATCTGCCCCGCCTCGGTCTCGCTGGTGTGAAGGATCGACAGGCGCGGGATGAAGCCGAGCTGGATCGCCTGATGCGTCACCGAAAACGCGCCCGAGATAACCGCTTGGCTGGCGATGAAGGTTGCCAGCATGGCCAGGATCACCAGCGGAAAGCGCATGATGTCGGGTGCCATCATGAAGAACGGATTGCGGATTGCCTCGGCCGCGTCGGGCCCGGACAGGCTGGTCACCATTGCCGCCTGACCGAAATAGTTGAGCAGCAGCGCGGGCATGACAAAGCCGAACCAGCTGATGCGCAGCGGCCCGCGCCCGAAATGGCCCATGTCGGCATAGAGCGCCTCTGCCCCCGTCACCGCCAGCACGACCGAACCGAGCGCCAGGAACGCCAGCGTCTTGTCGACCATGAAGAACTGCACGGCATACCAGGGATTGAGCGCCACCAGCACGCCGGGGTTCTGCACGATGTGGGTGACGCCCAGCACCGCCAGCACGATGAAATAGGTGATCATGATCGGCGCGAACAGCGCGCCCACCTTGGCCGTGCCGCGCTTCTGGATAAGGAACAGGCCGACCAGCATGACCAGAGCGATAGGGATGACCCATTGTTCGAACCGCGCCTCGACCACGGTCAGCCCCTCGACCGCGGAAAGCACCGAGATCGCGGGGGTTATCATCGAATCGCCATAGAAAAGCGATGTCGCCATCACCCCCAGCAGCACCGTCAGCCAGCCAAAGCGCGAGCCGCTGATGTGCCGCGAAATCAGCGCGACCAGCGCAAGGCTTCCGCCCTGCCCCTTGTTGTCGGCGCGCATCAGGATCGTGACATACTGGATCGAGACGACCAGCGTCATCGACCAGAAGATCAGGCTGACGACGCCAAGGATGTGCAGATTGTCCAGCGCAAGCGGATGCGGCCCCACGAATGTTTCGCGAAACGCATAGAGCGGGCTGGTGCCGATATCGCCGAAGACGATGCCCACCGCGCCTGCCGCAAGCTTGAGCTTTGCGCTGGTGCGGTCCTTGCCTTCGAGCGTGTGACCACCCGCGTGCGATGCAAATTCGCTGCTCAAGCCAGAAAAAACTCCGCTACGCGCTTGTCCGCAGACGCGGGCATGTCCGCAGACGCGGGCATGAAGGCCCCCGCCGGCAGGCTGCGGCGATTAGCAGCGAGCATGGCACACCGCAAGCGGCCGTCCGGGGCATACTTCCAATGCCCCGCCCATGTCGGCGACAGGCGGATCATTGCGGCTGCACCGCCATGCCCTGTCCGCCCGCCTGCTGCTGGCGCTGCGCCTCGATCAGCATGTCCAGTCGCTGGACCTGCGCGCCGATAACCGCACGCCACGGTTCGTCGGCCTCGGTGTTGCCGGGCGCAAGCGGGCGGTCGAGCAGGCCCTGCCATTTCTCGCGCGCTTCGGCGAAACGGCCCGACTGTGCCAGCGCCAGCCCTGCGAAGAACGGTGGCCCCGGATGGCCCGGCGCCAATGTCGCCGCCTTGTCATAGGCATAGAGCGCGGCGGGCGTCGCGACCCCCTCGGCATGACCGACCAGCGCGTTGCCCAGCGCCAGCCATGCGTCGGGATCGTCGGGATGCGCGCGGATCGCACCGCGCAGGATCGCCGCGGCGGACGCGAACCGGCCGTTGCGCGCCATCGCATCGGCAGTGATCAGATAGCGGCGTCCGGGCGCGAATTCGGCCTGCATAGATTGACGCGTCTCGACCAGCGCGGCGGCGTTGTTGTCGCTATCAGCGCGCGGCGGCGTGGGCGAACCGGCAAGCCCGGGGCTTCCCTGCGCGGCATAGCCCGCCAGCGCCAGCAGCAGGACCGCCCCCGTCAGCTCCCATGCCGGACGCGGCAGTCTGAGCACGATGACCAGCGCCGCGAACACGGCGAGCGCGACGGCTATGACAATCACCCAGCTCATGGGTTGCCCTCCCTGCGGCGGAACCGGCCGCGCAGCAGGATTGCCGCCAGCAGCAAAAGGAGAACGGGCGCGACATAGATCGGCCACGTCAGCCCGGTCACCTCGGGCTTATAGCTGATATAATCGCCGTAACGTTCGACCAGCCAGCGCCGGATGGCTTCCGGATCCTCGCCCGCGGCGATGCGCTGGCGCACTTCGCTGCGCATGTCGCCGGCCATGGGGGCATCGGAATCGGCGATCGACTGGCTCTGACAGGTGAGGCAGCGGATCGTCTCCATCAAATCCTGCGCCGCGGCCTCCTGCGCGGGATCGTCGAGCTGCCGGTAAGCATAGGGCGCAGGCGGCAGCGCGTCCTGCGCCAGCCCGTGCGGCGTGAAAATCGCCAGCAGCAGGATCGCGGCAATCGCGCAAAGGGCCAGTGCCCGCCTCACGATGCCCGCTCCGCTTCGCGCAGCCTGGCCAGGATCATCGGCACGTCGCGGTCCATGATCGGGCCGATATGCTGGTATCGGATGATGCCGTCCGCATCGATCACGAAGGTCTCCGGCACGCCCGAAGAGCCGATGGCCATCTGCAAAGCGCTGACATCGTCGCGCGAAATGGCGCGATAGGGATTGCCATGGCGTTCCAGAAAGGCGGCGATGTCGGTGTCCTTGTCGCGGATGGCGACGCCGTCGATCGGCACGCCCCGCTCTGCCAGATCGCCCAGCACCGGTGCTTCGACAATGCAGGGGACGCACCAGCTGGCCCAGACGTTCAGCAGTCGCGGGCCTTGCGCGCCACCTGTCCCTGCACCTGCACCGGCGCCCGTGCCCAGCGGCACCGCGGGCAGTTCGGCGGTGGCGGCGGGCAGGTCGAGATCGGGCAGCGGCTTGCCGATCATGCGGCTTTCCACCTCGGTCGACCCCGGATTGGCAAGCCCCCAGGCGACCAGCGCGCCCAGCAGGACAAAGATCGCCAGCGGCAGCCAGATCGCCCACGCGGCACCGCGCCGTTCCTGCTGACCGCTCATGCGCTCGTATTCCTCAATGGATTGACCTCGCGGCGCTGCGCGATGCGGCGCATGCTGGACTGTCGCCGCCAGCCGCTGGCGACGCGGCCGACCAGCGCCAGCGCGCCGCCGAAGGCCACCAGCAGACCGCCCAGCCAGATCAGCGGCACGAACGGCTTCCACCACAGGCGCAATTGCCAGCGGCCATCGTCGGCCTGACCGCCCAGCACGGCATAAAGCTGCCCGTTCCAGCGCGTCGCCAGCGCGCTCTCGCTGGTCGTTTGCACCGGCGAGGTGAAGCTGCGCGACTGCGGCTCAAGCGACAGCGGATCGCCGCCGCGATAGCTGGCCTGCAGATCCGCCTGCAGCGCGGTCCAGTTGGGACCCGCCACCGGATCGATCGCCGCCAACCGGATCTGCCACGGGCCGACATCCGTCTGCTCGCCGATGCGGGCCGCCACCAGCCGCTCGACCGAAAAGGCGCTTTCGCTCGCCATCCCGGCCACCGCGACGGCAAGCCCCAGATGCGCGACCACCATGCCCCATATCGGCAACGGTGTGCGAAGCAGGTTCCGGCCCAGCAGCGGCAACACGCTCGCAATCGCCAGTCCAGCCGCCAGCCCCAGCCCCAGCAGCGGCAAGATCCCGATCCCCGGCGCCAGCACCAGCGCCGCGACCAGCACGGCCACCACGGCCAGCGCGGGCAAGATCATCGGCCTGACCGCGCGCCCCGCGCTATCGCCCCTCCAGCGCAGCAAAGGCCCGACCGCCATCACGACCATCATCGGCAGCGCGAAGATCGCGCCCACCGGATTGAAATAGGGCGGCCCGATCGACACGCGCGTCCCGAACGCCTCGGTCACCAGGGGATAGAGCGTGCCGAGCAGCACGATCGCGAGGATCGCGGTCAGCATCACATTGTTGAAGACCAGCGCCGCCTCGCGGCTGACGAGCGAGAATTGCTTGCCCTCCTGGATCGAGGCGGCGCGCAGGCCGAACAACGTCAGCGCCCCGCCGATATACAGCGCAAGCAGGACGAGGATGAATGATCCGCGCTCCGGGTCGACCGCAAAGGCATGCACGCTGGTCAGAATGCCCGACCGGACGAGGAACGTGCCAACCATGCTCATCGAAAAGGCGACGACGCCCAGCATGATCGTCCATGTCCTCAGCGCATCGCGCGCCGCCAGCACGCTGGCCGAATGCAGCAGCGCGGTCGCCGCCAGCCACGGCATCAGCGAGGCGTTCTCGACCGGATCCCAGAACCACCAGCCGCCCCAGCCAAGCTCGTAATAGGCCCAGTAGGAGCCTGCGGTGATCCCCACCGTCAGGAATATCCACGCACCCAGCACCCATGGCCGCATTGCGCGGGCAAAGGCGGGGCCGACCTCACCCGTGACCAGCGCGCCCACCGCGAAGGAAAAGGCGACCGACAGGCCGACATAGCCGAAATAAAGCGTCGGCGGATGGAACGCGAGACCGATATCCTGCAGCAGCGGATTGAGCCCCGCGCCCGCCAGCGGCACCGGATCCAGACGCTCGAACGGGTTCGAACTGAACAGCAGAAATGCATAGAAGCCCAGCGACACGAAGGCCTGCGCGGACAGGGTCGCGACAATGGTGTTTTCGGGCAGGCGGCGTTCGAACAGCGCCACCAGCGCGCCCGCCAGCCCCATCACCGTCGCCCACAGCAGCATCGACCCTTCGTGATTGCCCCATGTACCGGCCAGCTTGAAGACGAAGGGCTTGTCCGAATGCGAATTGGACGCGACCAGCAGCACCGACAGATCCGTCCGCACGAACAGCAGCATCAGCGCGCCGAACGACAGCGCCGCCAGCACGCCCTGCATCACCGCGGCGGGACGCACCGTGGCGGCAGGCTGCTCGCGCATCTGCCCGTCGCCGCCGCCCAGCGCCCACAGACCCGACGCGAATTGCAACAGGGCCAGCGCCGCCGCCAGCCACAAAAGCACAAGACCCAGTTCCGCTATCATGAATTATCGGCGATCATTCGGCCTCGGCCACCACCTGCTTGGCCTGCATATCGGACATGTCCTGCAATTCGCGGGGCATGTAATTCTCGTCATGCTTGGCGAGAAGATTGGTGGCGCTGAACGTGCCGTCCCGCGTCATGCTGCCTTCGGCCACGACACCCGATCCCTCGACGAACAGGTCGGGCACGATGCCGGTAAAGCGGACCGGCACGGTCGCAGCCCCGTCGCCGACCAGAAAACGGATACTGACCCCGTCGGCTTCGCGCTGCAGCGATCCTTCCTGCACCATGCCGCCCAGCCGGATCGCGCGCCCGGCCTCTGGCGGGTTGCTGGCGATGTCGGAAGGGACATAGAAATAGCTTGCCTGATTGCGCAGCGCCCATGCCGCCAGCAGCCCCGCGCCGATCAGCACCACCAGCGCGATGGCGAGCAGCACCAGACGCTGATGCTTGGGCTTCAACGCCTGCGATCCCGTCGTCGAACCGGCGGCGTTCATTTGCGCCCCCTGATCGCATCGCGGCGCTTTTCCGCACGGCGCATCGACAGCCAGCTCCATCCGGCCATGGCCAGCGTGCCCGCTATGCCGATGGCGTAGCAGGCGATCACGAAAGGCCAGTGGTCAAGATTTTCGGTCAATGGGATGGTCACTTCGAATCCGTTGGCCAAGCCTTACAGCCTGTCGGACGACACGGAAAGAATATCCGCACCCTGATCGGCCCTGAACTCGGCCCCGATTTCCGCACTGACCGCCTTGCGCCGCAGCCGCGCCTCGGCCTGGATGTCGGCCAGCAGCGCCCGCATGCGCGCCAGCACTACCCCGCCGAACAGCAGCGAAAAGCCCAGGGTCGCCGCCAGCAGCGGCCACAGAAAGGCCGGGTCGATCGCGCTTTGCCCCATGGTGATGCTGGGCGGCTGGTGCAACGAATTCCACCACACGACAGACCGGTTGATGATTGGCACGTTAACCGCGCCCAGCAGGCCGAAGATCGCGGTCACGCGGCTTCCGCCCGTTCCCGCCGCCATGTCCTTCTGCGCCGCGCCCGCCAGCGCGATATAGGCGAAATAGAGCAGCAGCAGGACAAGCATCGACGTCAGCCGCCCGTCCCACACCCACCATGTGCCCCATGTCGGGCGGCCCCAGATCGACCCCGTGACAAGGCAGATCGCCGTGAACACCGCGCCCGGCACCGCGGCGGCCCGCGCCGCGATGGAGGCCAGCGGATGCCGCCAGACGAGTTCGACCAGCGAGGCGATGGCGATGGTCGTCCATCCCCCCATGCCAAGCCATGCGGCGGGCACGTGGATATACATGATGCGTACCGTATCGCCCATCAGCCGGTCGGCAGGCGCCAGCAGCAGCCCATAGGCCAGTGCCGCGCCCGCGATCAGCAGGCCGGACACCAGCAAAAGCGGCGTCAGCCAGCGGGCGATACGCAGAAAACGGGCGGGATTGGCGAAACCGTGCATGTCAGATTTGTGCTAAACTCGGGCCGGAACGACCGGTCAAGTCTCATGCCGGTTCGCCCGCGCGGACACAAGGGCCCAGCACCGGCTGGCCGCCGTTCAACGCCCAATCGCGCGCCGCGCCATGGCATCGGCCACGATATTGACCGACCGCCCGCTCGACTCCGCTTCCTGCCAGATCGATTCCAGCCGGTCGGGAATGCCCGCGATCTTCTGGTCGATGGTGTCGGTGCTGACCGCCACGCCCTCGCGGCGCGCAAGATATTCATAGGTGACCGCGATAATACCGCCGCCATTCAGCACGTAATCGGGTGCATAGAGAATGCCGCGCTGGGCTAGTTCGCGGCCATGTTCGGCAGTGGCGAGCTGGTTGTTCGCCCCGCCGGCCACCACGGCGCAATCGAGCGCGGCGATGCTGGTGCTGTCGAGGATGCCGCCCAGCGCATTGGGGCTGAACACGTCGCAGGGCACGGACATGATGCTGTCCGCAGGCACGGCCGTGCCGCCAAGTTCCGCTGCCAGCGCCTCGGCGCGGGCGGTGTTGACGTCGGCAAGCGTCAGCTTCGCCCCGTCCTTCGCCAGCAATTGCGCCAGCCGTCCGCCCACGCTGCCCGTGCCCTGGATCGCGACATGCACGCCGTTCAGCGAACGGCCAAGCTTGTGCCGCACTGCCGCCGCAAGGCCCAGATAGATGCCATGCGCCGTATAGGGCCCGGGATCGCCGCCCGCGCCATCGTCGTCGGCAGGCAGGCCCGTGACGTAATCGGTGCGTTTCGACACGGCGACCATGTCCGCTTCGGAAATGCCGACGTCTTCCGCCGTCACGTAACGTCCGCCCAGCGCCTCGACCGCATCGCCGAACGCGGCGAGCATTTCGGGCGTCTTGGTGCCGTCCTTCGGCGCCAGGATAACGGCCTTGCCGCCGCCCATCGGCAGATCGGCCATCGCATTCTTGTAGCTCATGCCCTGCGACAGGCGCAGCGCATCGGTCAGCGCATCGTCGGGATTGGCGTAATGCCAGAACCGCGTGCCGCCCGCCGAAGGGCCGCGATGGGTCGAATGAATGGCGATGATTGCGGCCAGCCCGCTTGCACGGTCATGGACGAGGGTGAGCTTTTCATGCTCGTCGAATGCGGGATTGCTCCACATTGCGGGGGCCGCCTTTTGCCTGGAAGCAGGCGGCAGAATGGCCGGATTTCCGACACCGCCCGCTAGTGAAAATGGGGCGACCGATGGGGTTCGAACCCACGACCTCCGGTACCACAAACCGGCGCTCTAACCAACTGAGCTACGATCGCCATGAAGCGCAAATCCGGCCCGATTTTCGCCCGGCCGGGGCGCCCTGTTTTCACTGCCGGCTGCATGCGTCAAGCGCTTGCGAACGGCGGAGGCGGCCTGTTGCACAAAGCGTCGCCCGTGAAAAGCAAAATCAGCGTTTCGCCCGCAGATGGCGCAATATTATAAGGACGCGCAATTTGCGAATTTCGCCGCTGACGCAAATTTGCCGCGACTCACGCGTTTTCAGACGGCAGGCCCCCAATATCGCGCCACCACCCGGCCGATATCGTCGCTGGTGTCGATCAGCGCGGTCTCCTCCAGCAATACCGAATCGACGCGCACCGCGATGCGGGCCGAAAACAGATCGGAGCGCACCGACATCTGCGACAGGGCGGCCGGACCGAACACCGAATCGTCGCCGCGCGCCATCTGGCCCACCGCGCCCGATACCGAACTCCAGCCCGCAGGCGGGCGCGAGGCGATGAAGGCGCGCGCACGGTCGATGCTGAGGCTGCCCGCCGTCATCGCCGCGATCAACCGCGCCTGATCGGGCCGCAGCGTATTGAGATTGACCCTTGCGTCCTCGCCCGTCGGCAGCGCACAGACCCATGGCAGCAGGCGGCGATAGATCGGCTCGGTCATGCCGCGCACCGCGCGCAGCTCGCTCAGTTCCGCCATCGCGCGCCCGGGGGTGCGATAGGGCACCGGCAGCGACAGGTAATAATCGTCCTCCGCGCCGTTGGGCTGCGGCGACTGGTCGGCGTCCACCCAGTCCCCGACCGAATCGGCGATCACCGCCGCCTCGTTCACCGGGATCGCCAGCCCTTCCATCAGCCGCAGGAACTGGCCCTGCGCGCGGCGGTCGAAACGCCGCCCCTCGCCATTGGCGCCCGCACCCAGCGAATTGACGTTGAAGCAATTCTGCGCATCCAGCACCGTGACCGAGACGCTGCCCCGCGCCAGCGGCATCGCCTGTTCCCGGCCCAGCAGGCCGATGCGGTCGACCGTCTTGTCCTCGTCCGCGGCGACCAGTTGCGTCAGGCGCGCGGCGGTCATCTGCTCTGCGCTGGCTGCGTAAAGCTGCGCCTGCGCCATCGCCTGACTGTTCGAGGCAAGCCTTGTGGCAAGGTTCAGCCGGTCGAGCATCAAGGTCGCGATGATCGTCATCAGCGCCACCAGCACCAGCACCGACAGCAGCGCCGCGCCGCGCCCCCGCTGCGCAAACCAGCTGCCGGGCGCGCGGCTCACTCTCCCTCCTCCGCTGCGGGGCCGGATCCGACCAGCGTCACCACGCGAAGCACCGTCCCGTCGGGCTGCGGCAGGGTCAGCTCGACCGCGGCGGGCAATTCGGCGGGGTTCTGCGGTCGCCACGTGCCGACCCAGTTGCCGCCCGCCATGCGGAAACGCAGCCCCGGCTGTCCGTTCAGCTCAGCCATGACGCTGGGTTCGCCCCGCGCCGCGCCATCGATATGCGACAGGCCGATCCGCACCAGCCGGTTGCCTTCCATGCGCCAGATCACGCGCTGCAGTGAAGCCCGCGCCTGACCCGAGGGGTTGTCCCAGCCGCCCCGCGTGATGGCGATCAGATCGCCGTTCTCCCCCGCCAGCAGGGCCGGTTCGGGCTCTCCACCCGCATCGCGCGCGGGTCTGGGCGAGGCCTGCGCCATGTCCGCTGTCCACACGGCGATCAGGCGGCGTTCGGCGGCGATTTCGCCGGTCGCGTCCCGGCTCGCGATCTCGGCGTCGACCGAAAAGCGCAGCAGGCCCAGCGCGCCCGCCGCGATGATCGAGAAGATGATGAGCGCCACCAGCATCTCGACCAGCGTAAAGCCATTGCGTGCATATCGGCGGGTCATCGCGGCGCGGACCTCAGCAATTCGAAGCTGACCCCGCCCGAGGGCTGGCCCAGTTCGCGCACCGACATCGCGATCCGGATGGTGCCGGGAAATGCCTCGGGCGCATCGACGCGGCGCACCCATGCGAAACGCCGCCCCGCATTCTCGACCGTGCCGCTTTCATCGCCCAGCGCAGGCGGGATCGGATCGCTCAGCCATTCGGCGGCCAGATTGCGCGCCGTCACCTCGACCACCAGCCGCCGGTCGAGATCCGCGGTGCGCGAAATCGACGCGCCTTCCATGCGCAGCAAGGCCAGCGCCGCCAGCGCAAAGATCGCCAGCGCGACCAGCATCTCGATCAGGGTAAAACCGTTGCGCGCCCTCATTGGCCCGCTTCCGTGCGAATATCGCCGTTGCGGGCGATGGTGACGGTCGCCCGGTGATTGGCGCGCGTCAGCACGATCCGCGCGTCCTCACTCGCAAGGCCAAGGCTGTCGAACACGATGCGCCGGTTGCCGCCTGCCTGCGGATCGTCGGTTATCGCACCGGTCTGGCTCACGGCGGTTTCGTCGGGCCAGTCGCCGCCTTGCAGGCTCTGCGCCGTCGGGGGCTGCCAGCCGCCCTCGCCTCGCGTCTCGAAGTAATAACCCGCCTGCCCGACCACCACCGACACGAGCCGCGAGGTCACGATCGCTTCGTCGCGGGCGGCGCCGGTGCGGGCGGCGAAACGTTCGGCACTGCGGCGCAAATCGCTGCCGCTGTCGGGCAGCGACAGCACCGCCACCGATGCCAGCAGCGCCATCACGAACAGCGCGACCAGCAATTCGATCAGGCTGAATCCATTGGCCCGCGCCGTGCGCGCCGCACCCGAAGCGGAATTGCCGGATTGCCGGATAGCCTGCCTGCCCATCGCGGCAGAGCCTATGCGCGCACGCGCGGGCATGGGCAAGATCATATCGGCAGCGCCCGCAAACGCCTTTGCCCTTTGCAGCGCCTTTGCCCTTTGCAGCAAACGCCGGCGGCATTATGGGCAAGGCCATGGCCAGCGAAGCAATCGACCAGGCAGCCAGCGTCACCGAACGCCTCCGCGCCACGCCGCATATCCAGCGCGTCCCCTCGCCCAAGCTGGAGCTGTTCACCCTGCGCGATTTCCTGCCCGAGGACGACCGGCTGGCGCTGATGGCGTTGATCGATGCCAATCGCCAGCCGTCCACGATCACCGACAGCAACGGCGACGATTACTTCCGCACCAGCGAGACCTGCCATTTCGACGAAACCGTGCCGGTCGTCGCGAGGCTGGAGGACCGGCTGCACGCATTGTCGGGGATCGACCCGGTGTTCGGCGAACCGCTGCAGGGCCAGCGTTACGAGGTGGGGCAGGAGTTCAAGGCGCACACCGATTATTTCGAGCCCAACGGCAAGGACTATGACGCCAATTGCGCGCGCGGCGGCAATCGGACGTGGACCTTCATGATCTATCTTAACTCGCCCGAGGCCGGCGGCGCCACCCGCTTCAAGGTGGCGAACAAGATGTTCCAGCCCGAAGCGGGCCGATTGCTGGGATGGAACAATCGCCGCGCCGACGGTTCGCCCAATGCCGCGACTCTGCACCACGCGATGAAAGTGCGCAAAGGGCTGAAATATGTGATCACCAAGTGGTACCGCGAACTGCCCTACCGGCAATGAAGAGAGCGCGCCGCTTTGCACCTTTTCGGGACGACAAAATCAACGATCATGCACGTTTAGGTAATATCCTCTAGGTATTCTCCCAAGGTTTTCTTCGCACCCTTCGGCCACGATATCGGCATGAGGGCAAGTCGAAGGGACTTGGCCGATCAATAAGGCCATTGGGGGAAGCGATGGAAGGCTTCGTCAAGGACATCGAGAGCGCGGAAGAGGTCGATCTGGCCCCGTCCGGCGACACTGCTCCGGAAATCACGGCGCCAGACACCATCGCGCCGGACAAGGCGCGTCGGGACCTGACCGGCCCGCATGATGACGATCAGACGCTAAAGACATTTCGCGGCATGGCCTTTGGCGTGCCCGTCGCGCTTGGCCTGTGGGCGGCGATCATCGGCGTGTCGGCCTATCTGATCGCCTGACCGGCGCGCAGGATCACCCGGATCTCACGTTCCGGTCTTCACATCCCGTAAAACGCAAAAGGCGGCCCGCAAAGGCCGCCTTTCGTTTTTGGTGCGGTGCGCGGGCTGGCCCGCGCACCGATCGCCCGCTCTCGATTACTTCTTGAGCGTAAGGCCACCGAACTTCTTGTTGAAGCGAGCCACGCGGCCACCTTCCTGAAGCTGCTTCGTGCCGCCGGTCCATGCCGGGTGCGACGTCGGATCGATTTCCAGCGTCAGCGTGTCACCTTCCGAGCCCCAGGTCGAACGGGTCTCGAACACGGTGCCGTCGGTCATCTGCACCTTGATCATGTGGTAATCGGGATGGGTATCGGCCTTCATGGCAGTATTCTCCGCGTGCTGCATCCGGTTCCGACCGGACACTCGGTGTTTCAGGAAAGGCGCGCGCATAGCGGGGCGCGGCGATTCTGGCAAGGACTAGCGTGTCCGCGCCGTGGCTGGATCTTGCTTACTTCTCGATCATGGCGGTGAATTCGACGTCGCAGGTCACCTCGCCCTCGATCGACGCCTCGCCCTTGAACTTGCAGATGCGCGCGCGCCGCTGCAGGAATTCCACTTTCAGGTCCAGCAAATGCCCCGGCTCGACCATCTTGCGGAACTTCGCATTGTCGATCGCAAGGAAATAGACCAGCTTGCCCGTTCCGGCGAGGCCCAGCGCCTCGACCGCGAGAAGACCCGCGGCCTGCGCCAGAGCCTCGATCTGAAGCACGCCCGGCATGATCGGGCGGCCCGGGAAATGGCCCTGAAAGAAATCCTCGTTGAACGAGACCGCCTTCACCGCGTGAATGCCCTTGTCGGGATCCAGCGACACCACCCGGTCCACCAGCAGCATCGGATAGCGATGCGGCAGCAGTTCGAGGATGCGCGGGATCGACATTTCGGCCGTCACGGAAGGGGTCTCGCTCATCGTGGCTCTCAGCGGCTGGTGGCGGGCTGCGCGGCAGGCTGGGCGGCGGGCTGCTGGGCCTGCTGCTGTGCGGCGGCTTCACGCTGCGCGCGCGGCATCCAGCCCTGCGGCGGAACCAGCTGGGCATTGGGGATCAGGCGGTTCAGCTCGTTCACCACGTCCTGGTTGAGGTTATAGGCCTGGTCGGCCGAGATCACGCCATTGGGCGACAGCACCAGCGTGATCTTGCGGCGCGCCTTGGCGGCGTCCATCGCGGCGGTCAGCTGGTCCGAAATCTGCTCGACCACATAGGCGCGCGAGAGCGCGACCGGCTGCAGCAGGCGATTGATCTCGGCCTGGCCGGACTGTTCGATCTGCTGGATCTGCGCGGCCTGCTGCTGCAGCGCCTGACGGTTGGGGCTGGCGGCCTGCGAATCGGCTTCCAGCTTGGTGTAGAGCGGTTCGAGCTGGGCGGCGATGGCGGCGCGGCGCGCTTCTGCCTGATCGATCTGCGCCTTGTAGGTGGTCTGGCGCTGCGTCTCGGCGTTCTGGAACGCGCTGGAGGCGGCCACGATCGCGTCGGGGTTGGCGATGCCGATACCGGGAACGATCTGCGCAGCGGCGGGTGCCGACAGCGCGATCATCGAAACCGGCGCAATGCCGAGGGCGAGTGCGGCGAACGCCGCCTTGGGGGCATGGAATTTCATCAGAATTGCGTTCCTACGTTGAAATTGAAGGTCTTGGGATCATCGCCTTCGACCTTGACGAGGGTCTTGGAGAAATCGATCCGCAGCGGACCGAACGGCGAGTTCCAGTTGACGCCGATACCCACCGCGACGCGCGGCTTGGGGCTGTCGCCGACATATTCCTCGACAAAGATCAGCTGGTTGGGCGTGCCGTCGGGCGCGACCGGATTGGTCACGAATGACGTGCCGGTAACATTGCCATCGTCGTCACGCGAATCGATCTGCTGATAGATGTCGTTCACCTGCGGATCGGTCAGGCCCCAAACCGCGCCGACATCGGCGAAGATCGAGGGGCGCAGGCCCATTTCGCGCGCGCCGGAGCCGAGCGGAATTTCCAGTTCTGCGCGGCCGAGGTAATAGGCACGGCCGCCCAGCGCGTCGTCGGTCCAGTTCTGGCGATCCTCGCTGACCACGCCGTCGATGACCCGCTTGCGCAAAACGCGCGGGCCGATGCCGCGAATGTCGAAACCGCGCATCTGCGGCTGGCCGAGGAAGAAGCGGTCGGTCAGCCGGACGTCGTCCGTGAAGGGATCGTCATTGCTCTCAAGCGCGTGGATATACCCGCCCTCGCCCTGCAGCGAGAAGATGAAGCTGGACCCGAAATCCCAGTATTTCGCGGCGTTCAGACGGCCGCGCAGATATTTCACATTACCGCCAAGCCCCGCGAAATCGACATTGCCGACGACGCGCTGGCCGCGGCTGGGACGGACCCGGTTGTTGAGATTGTCCCACACCAGCGAGGCACCGAGGATCGAACTGGTCCGCTTGCCCAGCGCATCGCAGAGATAGCGGCCCGCGACCAGCGGATTACATTCCTGCACCCCGTCGCCGTCGATGTCGCTGAAGTACTGGTCACCCAGCGTCACGTCCTCGAAGTTCAGCGTATAGCGGGCAATGACCGTCATATATTCGCTGAGCGGCGTACCGGCACGCAGCGAGAAACCGGTCGTCGAGTTCTCGTAGGTGTTGTTCCGGTCGTTGTTGAAATAGTTGAAGCTGTTGAAATCGCGGCGATAGATATCCGCCCCGAACGAGATGTTGCGGTCGAACACATAGGGTTCGGTAAAGCTGATCTGCGCCGCCTTGGAATAGCGCGAATAGTTCAGCGACAGGCCCACGGTCTGGCCGCGCCCGCGGAAATTCCGCTCGCGGATCGAACCCTGCAGGATGAAGCTTTCAAGGCTGGAGAAACCGGCCGACAGCTGCAGCTCGCCGGTCGGGTTTTCCTCGACATTGGCGATCAGGTTGATGCGGTCTTCGGCGCTGCCCGGCTCCTGCGCGATCTCGAAGTTTTCCTGGAAGAAACCCAGCGAGTTGATGCGGTTGGTCGAACGGCGCACCTGCAGCGAATTGAACGCATCGCCCTCGGCCAGGCGGAATTCGCGGCGGATCACCTTGTCCTGCGTCAGCGTGTTGCCGTTGATCTCGATCTTCTCGACATAGGTGCGCGGCGCCTGGTTGATTACGAACTCGACGCTCATCGTGCGGTTTTCGGGATCACGGTCGTAGCGCGGATCCACCGTGGCGAACGCATAGCCATAGGCGCCGATGGTCTCTGACAGACCCTCGATCGTGTCCTCGACCTGCTGCGCGTTGTACCACTCGCCCTCTTTCATCGAGAGCTGGCGCGTCAGCAGTTCGGAATTGAAGTCGCGCAGCTGGCTGTCGACCGACACGTCGCCGTATTTGTAGCGCTCGCCCTCTTCCACCACATAGGTGATGATGAAGTCTTCCTTGTCGGGCGTAAGCTCGGCCACGGCGGACACGACGCGGAAATCGACATAGCCGTTCGTCAGGTAGAACTGGCGCAGCTTCTGCTGGTCGAACGCCAGCTTGTCGGGGTCATAGCTGGTGTTGCCGGTCAGGAAGGACAGGAAACCGGTCTGCTTGGTCAGCATCTCGCCGCGCAGCTCGCCGTCCGAGAATTCCTCGTTCCCGATGATGTTGATCTGGCGGACCTTGGACTTGGGGCCCTCGCTGATCTCGAACACGATGTCGACGCGGTTCTGGTCCAGCTGGACCGCCTTGGGCTCGACCACCGCGGCGAAACGGCCCTGCCGCTTGTACAGCTCGATGATGCGGTTGACGTCGGCGCGGACCTTGGAGCGGGTATAGATCTGGCGCGGGGCCAGCTTGATCTCGGGCAGGATCTTGTCGTTCTTGAGCCGCTTGTTGCCCTCGAGAATGATGCGGTTGATGATCGGGTTCTCGACCACCTCGATCAGGACCTGGCCGTCGTTCTCGGATATGCGGACGTCGCCGAACAGTTCGGTGGCGTACAGATCCTTCAGCGCCTGGTCGGCCGCGGCCTGCGTATAGGCCTGGCCCGGACGCAGCTGGATATAGGACATGATCGTCTGCGGCTCGAGCCGCTGCGCACCCGATACCGAGATCGTGCGGATGACATTGCCCTCGGCGGCCGCCGGCACGGCCTGGCTGCCCGGCGCGAGCGAAGGCGCGGCCTGCGTGGCGGGGGCCTGCGTGGCAGGGGCCTGCTGTTCATCGGGGGCCGTCTGCTGATCGGGCGCCGGCTGCGCATTGTCCTGCGCAAAGGCCGGCACGCTGAGCGCCGTCGTCGCCAGCAATGCGCCGAGCATGCCTGCCCCGCCCCATCCGGATACGGGTTTGTTCATGCCTGCCGCTGATCCCATCGGCGATCCATCCCGTCTATTCATGCGTTATACTCGATCCTGACATGTCGCGGCGCGAAAGCCGCTGCGGGTCCTGTCCCTTCCCCGCATGGAAATACCGCCCCGCTCGCGAATTTCGCGGTCGGGAAGAAAGCCCGTGAACCCGCGGAAATACGATTGCGGGCCATCTGCCCGATGAAGCGCCCACGATCAAGACAAAGCCCATGCTTATCCGCGACAGGCGCGCGGTGGGCGACACCGACACGCGCGCCGGCAGGCGGCCAATTCAGCTGAAGATATTGAGAGAGCTGATGTCGAGGATCGTGACAAAGACCATCAAGGTCAGCACGAGCGCCATTCCGGTGCGGAAAGCCCATTCCTGGCCCTTTGCGGATATCGGTTTCCGGCGGACTGCCTCCGCCGCGTAAAAGGCGAGGTGCCCGCCGTCGAGCGCAGGAATTGGCAGGAGGTTAATGAATGCCAAGTTAATTGAGATCATGGCGATGAAAGAGATGAAGGCATACCAGCCCGAGATCAGCTGTTCGCCCGAATATTTCGCGATCTTGATCGGTCCGCCAAGCTCGCTGACCGGGCGGCGGCCGGTGATGATCTGCCACAGCCCCACCGTCGTCAGATGCAGCAATTGCCCGGTCGTCTTGGTCCCTTCCCACACCGCCTCTACAGGGCCGACGGGCACCGCGCGGCCTTCGGTGGCCAGCACGCCGATGCGGCCCAGCCGGAATTCATTGCCGAAACGGTCGCGCTCGACATGGGTGGCGATGTCGAAGCTGATCTCCTGCTCCGCGCCGTCGCGCAGCACGGTCAATGTCAGCGGCTCACCCGGATAGGGCATGACGCGGTCGCGCACATCGTCGAACGTGTCGATGGGGCTGCCATCGACGCGCACGATGCGGTCGCCTTCCTCCATACCGGCGGCCAGAGCGGGCGAATTCTCGACGAAACCGCCAACCACCGGATCGGCGACGAGCTTTCCGAAGGCCATGGTAAAACCGGCGATGATCAGGATCGCGACCAGCAGGTTCGTCACCGGACCCGCCGCGACAATCAGCGCGCGGGCACCCAGCGATTTCGACTGGAAGGTGCGATTGCGCTCTTCCTCCGGCAGTTCCAGCCATTCCTCCGACGGCTGGCTCGCCGGGTTCATGTCGCCCGCGAATTGCACATAACCGCCCAGCGGCAGCATCGACAGCTTCCACCTTGTGCCGCGCTTGTCGGTGAAACCGGCGACTTCCTTGCCGAAACCGACCGAAAACGCCTCTGCCTTCACGCCGAACAAGCGGCCGACGAGATAATGCCCAAGCTCGTGCACCACGACGAGCGGAGCAAGCACCAGCAAAAACCCGAGAATGGCAGTCAGAATGGAGGGATTGTCGAACATCGAAAGCCTTTGTTAGCCGCCCCTGTTAACCCGCCGCGCGCCGCGCTCCAAGCGAGAATCGCCCGCCGGGGCAGGGCCTTGCGCGTCAGGCCGCCTGCAGCAGCGCCCGCGCCCTTGTCCGCGTCTCGCTATCGACTAGCAGAACCTCGTCCAGCGTGGCGGGCGGCGGCGGAAGCGTCCCTTGCTGGAGCATGTCCTCCGCCATTGCCGCAATCCGGGTGAACCCGATCTGACCGGCGAGGAAAGCGGCCACCGCGATCTCGTTCGCGGCATTCAGCACCGCGGGCGCCGCGCCGCCATGCGAAGCGGCCTCGCGCGCCAGCCTTGTCGCGGGAAAGCGCGTCTCGTCCGGCGCGCGGAATTCCAGCGTGCCGATGGCCGCCAGGTCGAGCGGATCGCACGGCGTATCCATGCGCGCGGGCCACGCCAGCGCGCTTGCGATGGGCACGCGCATGTCCGAAGGGCCAAGCTGCGCCAGCGTCGATCCGTCGCGATATTCGACCATGGAATGCACGATGGACTGCGGGTGGACGATGATGCGCAGCCGGTCCAGCCCGACGGGAAACAGGTGATGCGCCTCGATGAACTCCAGCCCCTTGTTCATCATGGTGGCGGAATCGACGCTGATCTTCGCGCCCATGGACCAGTTGGGATGCTTGACCGCCTGCGCGGGCGTCGCGGCATTCAGCTCGGCCATGGTGGCGTTGCGGAATGGGCCGCCGCTGGCCGTCAGCGTGATCCAGCGCACGTCGGACATGCGCCCGCCCTGTAGGCACTGGAAGATCGCATTATGCTCGCTGTCCACGGGCAGCAGGGTCGCGCCGTGGCGCTGCACTGCCGCCGTCATCACCTCGCCCGCCGAGACCAAGGCTTCCTTGTTGGCGAGCGCGATGGTGCCGCCCTGTTCGATCGCGGCCATGGTCGGGGCAAGGCCGGCACAGCCGACGATGGCGGCAACGAAGACGTCGACGGGTCGCGAAGCCGCCTCGATCAGCGCGCGCTCGCCGCCTGCCGCTTCCACGCCGCTGCCCGCCAGCGCATCGCGCAATTCGGGCAGACAGCTTTCGTCCGCGACAATGGCGATCTCGGCACCGAATTCGCGCGCCAGCGCGGCCAGTTCGCCTGCGCTGCAATTGGCGGACAGCGCCACCACGCGCCAGCCGGCCGGATCGCGCCGCACCAGATCCAGCGTCGAGGTTCCGACGGACCCGGTCGCTCCCATGATCGAAATCGTGCGCATTACAGGAAATACATGAAGACCAGACCGACCAGAATGGCAACAGGCATCAGCCCGTCGATCCGGTCGAACACGCCGCCATGTCCGGGTATCAGGTTCGACGAATCCTTCATCGCCGCCTTGCGCTTCATCCAGCTTTCGAAAAAATCGCCCATTTGCGCGGCGATCGCCATCCCTGCGCCCATCGGCAGGAATAGCAGGCCCATCGGCGCGAACATAAGCTGCGGCACGCTGAGGTTGGTTTCACCATCGGCCCGGATCAGCACGGCCATGATGATCCACAGGAACAGCCCCGCGCCCAGCATGCCGCCCGCAAGGCCCGCCCATGTCTTCGACGGGCTGATCCGCGGCGCGATCTTGGGCCCGCCGAATGTGCGGCCCGCGAAATAGGCGCAGCTGTCGGTGAAGATGACGACCCCGATGATCACCGGCAGCGCGTCGAGCGGCAATTCCATCATCAGCCAGGCGGCAAGCCCGATATAGAGCACTCCGCCCGCCATCCAGATCGCCTTGGCAAAACCGGAGATGGAACGCGCGCGCACCATGCGCTGCCATTCCCAGAAACAGGCGATGCCGACCGCGCTGATCAAGGCGCGCACCGCCCATGTTCCGGCCCAGAATGCCAGCGCCGCCACGCCCAGCATCACAGCGGCCGAGGCAAGGCGCAGCGGCAGGTCCGACGTGCGCACCGCCAGCGGCACGCGCATCGCGCGCATCACCCGGTCGCGCTTGCGTTCGGGCATGGGGGCATTGGCGGGATCAACGTCCGCCATAACGCCTTTCGCGGCCCGCGAAACTCGCGACCGCTTCCTGGAAATGTTCGGGCGTGAAATCGGGCCAGAGCACTTCGGTGAAGTAAAGCTCGGCATAGGCGGCCTGCCACAGCAGGAAATTCGACAGGCGAATTTCGCCGCTCGTGCGGATCAGCAGGTCGAGCGGCGGCAGGTCGGCGGTGTCGAGATGCGCCGAAATGCTGTCCACGGTGACCTCGCCCGCCTGCGCCGCCGCCGCCGCCGCCCGCGCGATCTCCTGCTGCGCGCCATAGTTCAGCGCCACGGTCAGCACGGTGCCGGTGTTATGCGCGGTGCGCGACAGCGCGTCGTCGATCAACGCGACCGCTTCCGGTTCGAACGCCGAATGATCGCCGATGATGCGCAGCTTCACCCCGTTCTCGATCATCTCGCCCAGATCGGAGCGGATGAAGTGCTTCATCAGCGTGGTGAGGTCGGCGATCTCTTCCTCGGTCCGCTTCCAGTTCTCGGAACTGAAGGCATAGAGCGTCAGCGCCTCGACCCCCGTGCCGCGCAGCGAGCGCACCAGTCTGCGCACCGCCTCAACGCCCTTGCGGTGACCCATGGCGCGGGGGAGCATGCGCTTCTTGGCCCAGCGCCCGTTGCCATCCATGATGATGGCGACATGGCGCGGCCCGGCGCCATGCGCACCGCCGCCCGCGATGGATACCGAAGGCGCAGGCACGTTCACTGGCTCAGGATTTCCTTTTCCTTCGCCTCGGCCGCCTTGTCGGTTTCGGCGACATATTTGTCGGTCAGCTTCTGGACCTCGTCCTCGAAACGCTTGCGCTCGTCTTCCGAGATTTCCTTCTTCTTCTCGTCTTCCTTCAGCGCTTCCATGCCGTCGCGGCGCACGTTGCGGATCGCGATCTTGGCCGCCTCGGCATATTTGCCGGCCAGCTTGGCCAGTTCCTTGCGGCGCTCCTCGGTCAGGTCGGGGATCGGCAGGCGCAGCGTCTGGCCGTCGATGCTGGGGTTCAGGCCCAGACCCGCATGGGCGATGCCCTTTTCCACCGCGGTCACGTTGGACTTGTCCCACACCTGCACCGCCAGCATGCGCGGTTCGGGCGCGGACACGGTCGCAACCTGGTTCAGCGGCATCATCGATCCATAGACCTCGACCACCACGGGATCGAGCAGCGAGGTATTCGCGCGGCCCGTGCGCAGGCCCGCCAGATCGCCCTTCAGCGATTCCACGGCCCCTGCCATGCGGCGTTCCAGATCGGCCTTGTCGAATTTGGCCATATTCGGTTCCTCTCGGTTCGAAACAAGCGGGGCAGCTCCACCCCGTAAACAATCAGTCGGAATTGCCCACCACAGTCTGCGTCCCCTCGCCCGCCAGCACGCGGGCCAGATTGCCCCGCTCGCGGATGGAGAACACGACGATGGGAATGTCATTGTCGCGGCACAGCGCAACCGCGCTGGCGTCCATGACCTTCAGATTATCGGCCAGCACCTTGTCGTAACCCACGGTTTCGTAACGCACCGCCGACGGATCCTTCTTTGGATCGGCGTTATAGACGCCATCGACGCTGGTGCCCTTGAACAAGGCGTCGCAGCGCATCTCCGCCGCGCGCAGGGCCGCGCCGCTGTCGGTGGTGAAATAGGGCGCGCCGACTCCGGCGGCAAAGATCACGATCCGGCCCTTTTCCATGTGGCGCTCGGCGCGGCGCCGGATCACCGGTTCGCACACCTGGTCCATCTGCACGGCGGATTGCACGCGGGTTTCGACGCCGATCTGTTCCAGCGCGCTCTGCATCGCCAGCGCGTTCATCACGGTCGCCAGCATGCCCATGTAATCGGCCTGCGCGCGGTCCATCCCCTTGGCCGCGCCCGCCATGCCGCGAAAGATGTTTCCGCCGCCGATGACAAGGCAGATTTCAAGGCCCGTTTCCTTCGCCGCCTTCACCTCCTGCGCCAGCTTGGCGACATAATCGGTATCGATGCCAAAGGGCTGATCGCCCATCAGCACTTCGCCCGAAAGCTTCAGGAGGATGCGTTTGAATTGCGGAAGGGGCATGAAGGACAAGTCTCTGCGCGGACGGTGAAGGAGTGAAGAGGCCTTAAAACCGCCGCGCGCGAAAGCCAAGGGCGCTGTTGGAGAGTATCGCCCGCAATTTTGCCGTAGAAAGGACTCGACCTTATGCGGCTCGCCCCGATGGTGCCACGCTTGCTGGCGCGCCCTTCCGCGCGTCCGCCCAGATCTTGGCTGAAAAGCGAACCTGCCTCGCGGAGACAGATATCAGAACCCAAGCCTCTGCGCCCCGACGATCCTGCCGAGGCGACAGTGGTCTTGGCAACTTGCTCTCGTCGGTGTTCAGGCCGCCTCTTCTAGCGGTCCGCCGACCGAACAGACGGTGTCGACTCCCAGAACATGCGCCACGCGGCCCATCGCCATCCATGCCGCGGTGCAATGGGTCAGCTCGACGATCTCCGCATCGGTAAGGTGCTGCTTCAGCTCGCTCCAGAACGCGTCGTCATTGCCAAGCTCGTCGGGATCGGTGCCCATGCGCTGCGAAAAGCGCACGGCGATGCGTTCCTTGGGCGACAGGACCGACAGATCGCCGTTCAGCACTGCCTGATACATCGCCTCGTCGGGCTTCTCGGGCTGGTCCACGACGCCCTTGTCCAGACCCAGCGATGCCAGATCGCGCTGCGCCCGCCAGTTCTTGCACACGATACAGCCGTTGATGACCGCGGTGGCGATCCGGCACGCCTCAAACAGGCGAAGCGGTAGGGTCGAAAAGCGATAGGGCGCGACGGCGAACATATTGCCCGCCTTGATCAGATCGGGCGAATATTGCTGCGCCAGATCGGGGATCGCAGCTTCTGGCTGGGGGTCGAGTGCAACACGCATGACAGGGCTCTCCTTGGTGAGCCGGTCGCATGCGCAGGACCGCGTGGGGCACCGGGCAGCGCCGGCCGTTCTTAGCGCGCCAGAGGGTACGCACCCCGACGAAAGAGTCAATCATGCATGTTTTTTACTTGGGCCAGCCCGGTACGAAAACAGGCCCGACACGAAAACGGGCCGGAAGGATATCCCTCCGGCCCGTAATCAATTGGCCCGGACAATTCCGGGCATCGGCACTGGCTGAACGATCAGCCGCCGACGGCAGCGGCGACTTCGGCTGCGAAGTCGCTGTCTTCCTTCTCGATGCCTTCGCCCAGCTGGAAGCGGACATAGTCCTTGAGCACAATCTTGGCGCCTGCATCCTTGCCGGCCTGATCGACGACCTGCTGGACCGGCGTCTTGTTGTCCATGACGAAGATCTGCGACAGCAGAGCGTTCTCCTTGGCGTATTTCGCCACGGCGCCTTCGACCATCTTTTCCTGCACGTTCTCGGGCTTGCCGCTTTCGGCCGCCTTGTCGCGGGCGATCGCGCGTTCACGCTCGATCACTTCGGCGTCGAGGCCTTCGGCGGTCAGCGCCTGCGGGAACGCCGCGGCGATGTGCATGGCCAGCTGACGGCCCAGCTCTTCCAGCTTCTCGGTCGGGGCCGAGCTTTCCAGCGCGACCAGAACGCCGATCTTGCCGAGGTTCGGCGCGGCGGCATTGTGCATATAGGGCACGACCACGCCTTCGCTGACCGCGACCGACTTGATGCGGCGGATCTGCTGGTTCTCGCCGATGGTGGCGACATTGTCGGTCAGCTTTTCGCCGACGGTGCTGCCGCCGGGATAGGAAGCGGCCTTCAGCGCCTCGACATCGTCGCCGTCGACGTTCAGGGCAACCTGCGTCGCGGTGCGGACGAAATCCTGGAACTGCTCGTTCTTGGCGACGAAATCGGTTTCCGAGTTCACCTCGACCGCAACGCCCTTGGTGCCTTCGACGGCGACGCCGACCAGGCCCTCGGCCGCGGTGCGGCTGGACTTCTTGGCGGCGGCGGCAAGGCCCTTGGCACGCAGGAAGTCGACGGCGGCTTCCATGTCGCCGTTCGTTTCTTCCAGCGCCTTCTTGCAGTCCATCATGCCTGCGCCGCTCTTCTCGCGCAGGGCCTTCACGTCAGCGGCGGTGTAAGCCATCGCTCATGTCCTTTTTCAGATGTGATGCCCGGCAGGCGCGCCATGCGCAGACAGGCCGGGCAGAAATTTTCCGTAAAGGCCGCTTCTCAAGCAGCCTTCGGTGACGCGGGCATGACGGCAAGGCCATGCGCCGCGTCAAAACCGGATCAGCCGGCGACTTCTTCCGCAACCGGCTCTTCCATGGCGCCGATGTCGACGCCGGAGTCGGCCACGCCCTGCTGGCCGCCGCGGCGTGCCGCCTCGGCAATGGCGTCACAGTACAGGCGCACGGCGCGGGCCGCGTCATCGTTGCCCGGAATCGGGAACGCGATGCCCGAGGGATCGACATTGGTGTCGAGCACGGCAACGACGGGGATGCCAAGCACGTTGGCTTCCTTGATGGCCAGTTCCTCGACATTGGCGTCGATCACGAACATCACGTCGGGAATGCCGCCCATGTCGCGGATGCCGCCCAGCGAAAGCTCGAGCTTGTCCCGCTTGCGGGTCATGTCGAGGATTTCCTTCTTGGTCAGGCCCGATACGTCGCCCGAAAGCTGTTCCTCGATGGTCTTCAGCTTCTTGATCGACTTCGACACGGTCTGCCAGTTGGTCAGCATGCCGCCCAGCCAGCGATGGTTCACGAAATACTGGCCCGAAGCGAGCGCGGCTTCGCGGATCGGGTCCTGCGCCTGCCTCTTGGTGCCGACGAACAGCACCTTGCCGCCCGCCTGCGCGGTGGCCGACACGAAGTCGAGCGCGCGCTGGAACAGCGGCACGGTCTGCGACAGGTCGATGATGTGAACACCGTTGCGGGCGCCGAAGATATACGGCTTCATCCGCGGGTTCCAGCGGTGGGTCTGGTGGCCGAAGTGTGCGCCGGCCTCGATCAATTGCTGCATGGTGACGCCAGTGGACGCCATAATCGTTTCCTTTCCGGTTTGACCTCTGGAAGGCGGATGACCCAGGGCGATGAACGCCCCGCGGCACCGGTTGATGTGTGCCTTCCATGTGGATTTGCCCGCGTTACCGCATCGGGAATCGATGCCGGAATTCACGCGAACGACGCGCCCTTAGCGGCAAGAGGCGGCCTTGGGAAGCCCCCTGTCGAATCCCGCCATACGGGGAGCATGTCCGAAATCGCTTGACGGGTGAGAACAAATGAGGAACAAAGGTGTCACTCAAAGTCAATTACGTATCTACACCTGTTCAATCGAATGTCCGTTCGCATCCGTTCTATCAGAATGATGTACGGAACAAAAGGGGATCGTATATCATGACCGACATTGCCGCACTGGCACCCGTCATCTCTTTCGCCGCCCTCGCCCTCGGCTGTGTCGTCGCGATCCGGCTGATGCTGCGCGATATGGCGACCACCTATCGCGATCTTGGCGGCGATCATTCCGGGCAGGCCTTGCCCGTTCGCGTTCATCGGCAATCGGCACGCGGGGCAAATATCGTCGCCCTGCCCCTGTCCCGGCCGCTGCCAGCAGGCGATGTCAGCCGATCGCCGAACGTTCGGCTGCCCGCCGCCGCCTGACCTTGCGATAGCGCCACCAGCCAATGGGCAGCAGCGCGATATAGACGACGCACACGGCGACCAGCGACAGCCACGGCTCAAGCAGCAAGGCCGCGCCCAGCAGGCCGACGAGGGCGATGATCTCGATCCGGATCGACCGGCCCGGCTTGATCGAGGTCCAGCTCAGCGTGGCAAGGTTCGAGATCATCAAGAAGGCGATAAGGACGACCCACACGGCCACCAGCACCGGCTCACGGAAAATGGGCTCGTCGGTCGCCATCCATAGATAGAGCGGCAGGAACGCCAGCCCCCCGCCCACGGGCGCGGGCACGCCGGTCAGGAAACCGGCGGACTTGTGCGGCTGCTCCTCCTCGTCGATCTGGGCGTTGAAACGCGCCAGGCGCAGCATGCAGCACATCGCCAGCGCCAGCGAGGCGAACCAGCCGATCCGCGGCAGGTCCTGCAGCGACCAAAGAAACAGGATCAATGCGGGCGCAACGCCGAACGACAGCGAATCGGCCAGGCTGTCCAGCTCTGCGCCGAACCGGCTCTGCGCCTTGAGCAAACGCGCGATGCGGCCATCGATACCGTCCAGCGCGCCCGCCGTCAGCACGGCGAGGATCGACAATTGCCAGTTGCCGTCGATCGCCAGCCGAATGCCGGTCAGGCCAAGGCACAGCGCAGCCGCGGTGATCGCGTTGGGCGTCACCGCGCGCATGGAAAGCCCCCTCGACCGCCGCGCCGGCACGGGCCGTTCGCCATGCGTAATGCGCGGACCTATGTCGCCCGACATGGAATCCCGTTCGTTCGACATATCGAATTTGTCCTTATCGCCCTTGGTCGAAGCGTCTTCCCCGGTCAAAGCGCGATGCCTTCGATCAACCTGCTCTGGCCGATCCGGGCAATCACCGTTTCGCCGGCAATGGTTGTCTGGCCCAGCACCACGCTCGGCTCGGTATTGGCGGGAAGATAGATATCCACCCGGCTGCCGAACCGGATCAGCCCGACGCGCTGTCCCGCGGCCAGCATGTCGCCCGGCTTGACGAAAGGCACGATGCGCCGCGCGACAAGACCGGCAATCTGGGTAAAGCCGACCAGCACGCCATCGTCTCGCTCCATCAGCAGGTGCTGCCGTTCGTTATCCTCGCTCGCCTTGTCGAGATCGGCGTTCACGAACTTGCCGGGAATATAGACGAGGCGCCGAAGCGTGCCCGAAATCGGCGCGCGATTGATGTGCACATCGAACACGCTCATGAAAATCGAGACGCGAAGCAGCTCCTCCGTCCCAAGGCCCGCCGAACCCGACCCGTCGTCGAGTTGCAGTTCGGGCGGCGGCGGAACCCGGCGGATCAGCGTGACGAGACCGTCCGCGGGCGCGATGATCGCATCGGGATCCTGCGGCACCACGCGCTTTGGATCGCGAAAGAACGCGAACACGCCGATGGTCAGCAGCACCAGCGGCCAGCCGACAATCTCCCAGTCCACCACCAACAGGAAGAACAGCGCGACGACGCCTGCGATCAATCCGTATTTGCGGCCCTCGGGATGGATCGGCGGCCAGCTCCAGCCAGCCTCGCCGCGTCCTTCGTTGTCGAGAATTTCACCTGCCATTCAGACCATCTAGGGCTTGCCGCGCGCACCGGCAAGCGTGACGCTTGACCAACCCCCGGTTGCAGAGGCGGGATCCGGCCCGCCGGTCAGGCCGCTTTCGCCCTTGCGCGCACGACCGGATTGACCACCCAGAAACCGCTGCCTTCGCTGTCCCTCTCGATCGTGCAGACAAGTCTGGCGCCGTCCCACAACTCGGCGCGCCGCCCCCCGCTTTCGTTGCTGAGGACCGACAGAGCCGAACTTGCGTCCACGCCGTCGAAGTCGATGAATTTTGCGATCCCGATCCCGTCATCGGTCAGCTTCAGACGATAGGTCTGCATGAACCCGATCCCTTTCCGCCACGACAGCGACTGAATCGGACCCCAATCACGACTCGACCGGCTGTATGGATGGCAGGCACGTTCTAGCGGTTCTGCGCCGCCCCCGCTGCAACAATTGGCATAGGCCGGCAATTTGCGAAGCAACGCCCGCTTCAGGCGTCGAACACCACCGTGCGATGGCCGTTCATGAACACGCGGTCCTCGAGATGCGCCTTCACCGCACGGGCCAGCACGCGCCGCTCCACGTCCCGGCCGCGCGCGACAAGGTCCTCGGCCGTGTCCTTGTGGGTGATCGCCTGCACGTCCTGCGCGATGATGGGCCCCTCGTCGAGGTCGGCGGTGACGTAATGGCTGGTCGCCCCGATCATCTTCACCCCGCGCCGATGGGCTTGGTGATAGGGTTTCGCGCCCTTGAAACCCGGCAGGAACGAGTGATGGATATTGATGCATCGTCCCGACAGGAACGCCGCCATCTCGTCAGACAGGATCTGCATATAACGCGCCAGCACCACCAGCTCGGCCCCCGTCTCGGTAATCAGCGACCTGACCTGCGCCTCCTGATCCGCCTTGGTGCCGCGGGTGACGGGCAGGTGATGGAAGGGGATGTCCCCGATGATGCAGCCGGACAGCACTCCCCGGGGATGGTTCGACACGATGGCGACGATATCCATCGCAAGCTCCCCGCTGCGCTGACGGTTGAGGAGGTCGGCAAGGCAATGATCGAACCGGCTGACCATGACCACGATGCGCGGCCGATAGCCCGGGACGCGCAGCCGCCAGTCCATGCCATGTTCTTTCGCCAGCGGAGCGAACAGGTCGCGATAGGTCTCGGGCGCGGTCGGGCCGGGATCGAAGGCGACGCGCATGAAGAACCGCGCGGTCGACGCATCGTTATATTGCTCGGCATCGGTGATGTTTCCGCCATGTCCGGCCAGAAAGCTCGCAATGGCGGCAACCAGGCCCGGCCTGTCGTCGCAAGCAAGGCTGAGCACGCAATTCCTGTTCAAGATCCCACTCCTTTGGCTCAGGAGCCGCCGCATGAAAGGCGCGGCCGCGTTAGTCCAGCATTTCCGCGACCGCGCGGGCAATCGCCATGGACGCGGTCAGGCCGGGACTCTCGATTCCGAACAGATTGACCAGCCCCGCACAGCCGTGCTCGGCGGGGCCCGAGAGGACGAAATCGCCCGCCGCCTCGCCGGGGCCGGTGATCTTGGGCCGAACGCCTGCGTAACCCGGCTGCAGCCGCGCGGGATCGAGCGCCGGCCAGATGCGCCTTGCGGCCTCTGCAAACCTGGCATGACGCGCCGGATCGACGGTGTAGTCGACCGTATCGATCCACTCGACATCGGGCCCGAAACGCGCCTGCCCCGCCAGATCCAGCGTGAGATGCGTGCCCAGACCGCCGGGTTCGGGGACCGGATAGATCAGATGACGAAACGGCACCTTGCCCGAATAGGTGAAATAGACGCCTCGCGCGTAAAAAGCAGGAGGGACGAAGGCATCGTCCAGCCCCTCGATCGCCATGGCCAGACGTTGCGCGGCAAGGCCTGCCGAATTGACCAGCACCGGCGCCTCGACCACCGGACCGGCGCTATCGTCCAGCCACACCTGCCACTGTCCGCCAGCACGCGTAATGCGCGCAACCTTGCTGCCCATCACCAGCATGGCGCCATGCGCTTCCGCTTCGCCCAGCAGCGCCAGCATCAGCGCATGGCTGTCGACGATTCCGGTGGACGGCGAAAACAGCGCCTCGGCGCATGTCAGTTTGGGCTCGAGCGTCCGCGCATCCTTCGCGTCCAGCCGCACCAGATCGTGCACGCCCGCCAGTGCCGCGCGCGTCTGGATCGCGTTCAGCTCGCCCGCTTGGGCATGGTCATGCGCAAAGATGATCTTGCCGCTGCGCCGATGCGGCACGCCCCGCGCCGCGCAGAATTGATACAGCAGGTCGCGCCCCTCGACGCAGAGCCGCGCCTTCAGCGAGCCGAGCGGGTAATAGATGCCTGCATGGATGACTTCGGAATTGCGGCTGCTGGTCCACGATCCGAAATGCGCCTCGCCGTCCAGCACCAGCGGCGCGCGCCCCGCCAGCGCCAGTTCGCGCGCGACGGCAAGGCCGACCACGCCCGCCCCCACGACTATCGCATCGACCTGTTCGACCAAATTCTGCGCCCTGCCCCGCTTAGTTCCAGCCGCAGCGATAGACCGGGCCCCGCCACAATGTCACGGCTGCATAAGGGCTATCCGGCAGCGGATTGCGTTCAATAGGACAGCGTTATCGCTCGGCACTGGCACCGCGGTCGGCGCGGCGTTAAGGCGGAGGCCTATCCCGTCTTCAGGTGCCTATTGCTCAAACTGCTTCTCAAGATCGACCGCTACAGCCTTGCCATTCTGGCGAGCGTCGTGGTGGCCAGCCTGCTGCCCGCATCCGGCATCTTCGCGCTCTGGCTGGGCTGGATCGTCAAGGCGGCAATCGCGCTGCTGTTCTTCCTCCACGGGGCGAAGCTCTCGCGGGCCGCCATCCTCGCGGGGCTGACCAACTGGAAACTGCATGTCACCGTGCTGCTGGCGACGTTCCTGCTGTTTCCGGTCCTCGGCCTCGGCATCTCGGCCCTGTCGGCGCTGTTCCTTCCGGGGCTGGTTGCGACTGGCTTCCTGTTCCTGACGCTGCTGCCTTCGACCGTGCAATCATCGATCGCCTTCACCTCGATCGCGCGCGGCAATGTCCCCGCCGCCGTCTGCGCGGCCTCATTCTCGAATTTCGCGGGGATTTTCGTGACCCCGGCGCTGACCGCCCTGCTGCTAGGCGGAGCCAGCGGGACCGGCGACACGCTCGCGTCGATAGAGGCCATCGTGATGCAATTGCTGTTGCCGTTCCTTGCCGGTCACCTGTCGCGCCCCCTCACCGCGCGCTTTATCGAGCGGCACAAGGCGGTGGTGTCCTATGTCGACCGGGGATCGATCCTGCTGGTCGTCTATGCGGCCTTCAGCGCAGCCGTGGTCGAGGGGCTATGGAAAACGATAGAGGGCTGGCAACTGGCCGCGATCATAGGTCTGTGCGGCGCGATGCTGGCCGTCGTGCTGGGCATTGTCGCATGGACTGCGCACAGGATGGGGTTCGACCGGCCCGACCGCGCGGCGATCATTTTCTGCGGGTCGAAGAAAAGCCTGGCGTCGGGCGTACCGATGGCGGGCGTGCTGTTTCCCGCCGCCATGGTCGGCCCGCTCATCCTGCCGCTGATGATTTTTCACCAATTGCAACTGTTGGCCTGCGCCGCGATCGCACAGCGCATGTCGGCAAAAGTCGATCCGGAAACGCAGCCGCGCGAACCCGCGCCAACCGCAACGTGAAGCCCGATCAGCGGGCGCTGACGGTCTCTGCCGAGCCGTGCAGGCGCGTATCGCCGCCGCTGCCCGCCGTCTTTTCAGCCATTCCTGTAGGCCGCGTATCGCGCGAGGCGAGCCGGGTGTTCGATGGGGCCAGCCGGTATTCGACGGTATAGCCGAAATGATCGGACAAGGCCCCGCCCGGCGTCTTGCTGCCGAACGGGATGCGGGCCGAGATGGCCGACAAGGTTCTGCCGCCGCCGGGCAGGATATATTGCATGTCGCGCGCCCGCTCCACCACCCAGCGCGCATCGTCCGAGCGGGAGATTTCGGTGTCCGTGGCCTGCACGAAATTGCGGAACGGTTCGTCCGGCGCGGTTCCGCCGTTGAGGTGTTCCAGCGCGGGCGGAAGGATCGCAAGCCTTTCCTCGGTGTCGCCCAGGTTGAAGTCCCCGGCCAGCACCAGCGGGATCGAGGCATCGCGTTCGCTGCCAAGGAATTCGCACAGGAAATCCACCTGTTCGCGATAGGCGCGGGCGCTTTCCCTGGTGGGGGCCATGGAGGCGCCCCTGCTGTTGAGATGGGTCGTCGCCACCTGCACCCGGCCCTTGCCCGGCATCTCAAGCGTGACGAGAACCACGCCCTTGGCGGCAAAGCAATCGAGCCCCGCGCAGGCGCTTTCCGGAAAGGCCGCGGCCTTGATGTCGACGATCGGATAATCGCTCAGCACCAGCAGCCCGCTGTCGAGCTGCGGCCCGCGGTTGAGCCGGCGAAGCGGAAAGCGCCGCGAGCTCGGCTCGGACGCGCGGGGAATGCCCGCGCCGGTCGCCTGATAGCGATAGCCGGCCTTGTCGCCGATGGCCTTGGCGCGCGAGACGAATGCCTCTTGCAGGACCACCACGGCAGGCTGCACCCCGCCCTCGCGCATGTCGGCCAGATGCGCCGCGATATTCGCCAGCGCCTCGGGACGGCCCCGCGCGATGGGCCACGGCAGGCCCTTCACATTATAGGTCATGACCGAAAGGTCGGGCGATTCAAGCTGTGGAAGCGCCACTTCCAGCGCGGCGAGCGGCGCTGTCGTCTGAGCAGCGGCGGACCCTGCCATAAGCAGTGCCCCCGTCATGCAGAGTGCGATTCCCGATTTACGACCCGTCCTGTTCATCAGTCCCCCGTCAAAGCCAGGCGCCAGAGCCAGGCGTGAAAGCCAAGGTTCGATTCAGTTCCCATACATCATTTCGCACGAGAATGCTGCAACTTCATGTCATTTTCTGGCGGTCGAACACTTAAAGGACCGTGGATAGCGGCCTGCTGCGGCGCAAATCAGTCGGCGGACAGATCGGGCAGCCGGCTGGCGAGCACCGTGCGCGAATCGCGGTCGATCGACCAGATCAGACCCTTGTCCGCCGGATCGATGTCGATAGCTTGCCCGTGCGAGGCGATTCCGACCGTCGCCACATGCCGCAGCAGCCCACCTGCCTGCGGCAAGGCCATGACATAAAGCTCGGGCCGGTCGTGGCCGGAAAGATAAAGCAGCCCGTCCTCGCTCCAGCTTGCGCCCGATACGCTGCTGGGGGAAAGCCGTTCGAGCACCGTGTCGGGCAGGCCCCACATGCGAACCATGCGGAACTGCTCGTCCATCTGCGCGACGAAACTGTCGCGGTGGCTCCGCCCCTCTGGCGTGCCGCGGTCGTCGTAATTGGCGAAGGTCGCCCACCACTCGCCGTCATGCCGGTCGAGCGTCGTCAGCGACCCCGGCATCGCGCCCAGCGCCACCGATCGCACATGCTTCAGCGACGCCAGATCATAGATCTCTACCGTCGAAAGCTGCGGCACTGCCGGATAGTTGGACGAGGCACAGACGAGTTCGCTTTCCACCACGGTGCAGCTGTTGAGATGCGGAAACAGCTTGGGATCGCCGTTCCACTCGCCGGTCTGCGTGCCATCGGCCAGCGAGATGCGGGTGATGACATTATTATCGACCGCGTAGATCGATTGCCCGTCGGACGCCACGCCCTGCCGCGCATGCTCCGCCTTGATCACGCGTTCGGTCACGGCCTCCTGCGCGCCCGCCGCCACTGGCGCGGCCAATGCAGCGGCCATGGCCGACACCGCGATCCTAAAGCTGCGAACTCCAATCATGCGACCTCCCTCGATTACCCGAGTCACGTCTGGTCCAGTTGCGGACCCTGCGAGGCCGCAGCCAGATGCAGTGCGATATGCGCGTTCGACAAGGCGGCCAGATTGTCGAGCAGCGATTCCCGGCTGGAAATCAGCTGCCTCTGCGCATCCAGCACGTCGAACAGCGAGGCAAGCCCTTCGCGGTAAAGCGCATTCGATTGCTCCAGCGCGGCCTCGCTCTGCTCGATGGCCTCGGACAAGGCGATCGCCCGCTGGCGAAACGCCCCGATGGCGACCAGCGCATTCTCGGTCTCGCCCAATGCATCCAGGAACGTCAGGCGATATTCGGCATAGCGCGCATCCAGCTCGGCTTCAGCGGCCTCCACCTCGGCATGCCGCCGCCCTCCGTCGAAGATCGGCAGGTCGAGCGCGGCCCCGACGCTGGCAAGGAATTCGCCGAACAGATCGTCGATCCCCCCGCCGCCCAGCACGATGGACGCAGGCACGGTGAGCGACGGGCGCAGATCGGCCTGCTCTATGCCCACCGCCGCGGCAGCCTCTTGCAGACGCGCCTCGGCCGCGAGAATGTCGGTGCGGCGGCGCAGAAGATCGGCGGGCTGGCCCAGCGCGGGCCCCTCGGCATAGGAGGGGATCGAGCCGATCCCGCTCTCGCCCTCCGGCAAGAAAGTGCCCGGCGCCTCGGCCAGCAGCAACGCCAGCGCATGGGCCGCCTCGGCCCGGTCGATCTCCAGCAAGCCGCGCCGCGCCTGCGTCTGCGCAAGGTCGGCAGCCGCGCGCCGCACGTCGAGATTGGCGGCCAGCCCCGCCTCGTACCGCAGGGTCACGACATCCAGCGTCTGTTCCTGCAGCGCGGTCGATTCCTGCAGCAGTTCCAGCTGCGCGCCGGTGCGGCGATATTCGACATATTGGCTGGCGATGGCCGCGGCGACGATCCGGCGGGTGTCGGCGCGAATATAATCCGCCTGGGCATAGCGGGCGGCGGCGGCGCGTATCTCGGCGCTCAATCTACCGCTGAGATCGGGATCGAACAGGACGAACAGACCCGCGCTGGCAAAGCTGCCGTCGTCCCCCTCCCCCGCCGTCACACCGACATCGGCCGCACCATCCACGCGGGGCAGAAGGTCGGATCGTTCGGCCCGCAGCAGCGCCTCTGCTGCGCGGACCCGGTCGCGCGCCGCGGTGATGTCGAGATTGGCGGCAAGCCCGCGCTCTACCAGCGCATCCAGCACGGGGTCGCCGAAACCCTCCCACCAGTCGTCGGCCAGCCCCGCCTCGGGCAGCGCCGCGCTATAGGCCGGCGGCGCATCGACCGCGGTCTGCGGCTCGATCTCGGGAACGGTCGCGCAGGCCGCAAGCGTGCTGGCGGCCAGCATCACAGGCAGGAAACGGCGAATCGGTCGGGACGTCATGCGGGCGCCATCGTCATGTCTTCGTCGATCTGGTCTATTTCCTCGTTGAGACGCGCGAGGTCGACCGAACGCGGCTTTCCGAAGCGGGCGATGCCCAGATAGATCACCGGCGTCAGGAACAGGGTGAAGACCCCCGCGATGCCCAGCCCGCCGAAGATCACCCAGCCGATCGACTGGCGCGCCTCTGCCCCCGCTCCGCCCGCAAGGATCAGGGGCACCGCGCCGATGACGGTCGAGATCAGCGTCATAGCAATCGGGCGCAGGCGGATGGCGGCCGCTTCCTCGATCGCCTCGCGCAGGTCGCGGCCCTCGTGGCGCAGCTGATCCGCGAATTCGACCACGAGGATGCCGTTCTTCGCCATCAGCCCGATCAGCATCACCAGCCCGATCTGCGAATAGATGTTGAGCGACACGCCCGACAGGAACAGCGCAAGGATCGCGGCGGCCAGCGCGAAGGGCACGGTCAGCAGCACCACCAGCGCGCTCGTCAGGCTCTCGAACTGGGCGACGAGGACGAGGAACACGATCACCAGCGCGAACAGATAGGTGACCAGCACGTCGCTCGACGTCTCGTTCAGGCTTTCGGCATCGCCCTGCAGCAGCATGTCGATGTCCTCTGCCACCGTCTCGTCGGCAAGGCGTTCCATTTCGGTGATCGCATCGCGCAGCGACACGCCCTGCGCGATATCGGCATCCACCTCGATCGCGCGGCGCTGTTCGGTGCGATCGAGCTGCGCGGCGACGCCCTGCTCCACCACCTCGGTAACCAGCGAGAGCGGCACCATGCCGCCATCCTGCGTGCGGACATACAGGTTCGACAGGTCGGTCGGATTGGTGATCGACACCGCGCGCGACGTCAGGAAGATCGGCACCGCCTGATCGCCCACGTTGAGGTCGGCGATCTCCTCGCCCCCCACCATCGCGCTCAACGTCTGCGACAGATCGTCGAGATCGATGCCAAGGTCCGACGCGCGCTGCCGATCGATCCGCAGCGACAATTGCGGCTGGGTCGGCTGGTACGAGATGTCGGGGTTGGACAATATGTCCGACCGCGTGTCGATGGCTTCGGACAGGGCCAGCGCGGACCGGTAGATATTGTCGTACTCGCCGCCCGTCAGCGCGACCTCCAGCCCCTCGCCCCCGCCGCCAAAGCTGAGCGTGCCGCGTCCGCGCGCATTGGTCCGCGATCCGGGGATTTCCTGCAGCGGCGGGTTCAGCTCCTCGACGATCTCGCTCTGGCTGCGGTCGCGTTCGCCCCACGGCGCCAGCTCTGCCGTCACGCGCACGCGGTTCGGGTCCCACTGGCCCACGACCGAGAAGGTGCTCTCGATCTCTCCGCTGTCGAGATAGGGCTGCAGGATGCGCTCGATCTCGTCCAGTTCGCGGTCCATGAAGGCAAGCCCCACGCCGTCCGGGCCGGTGGCGTCCACCTCGATCACGCCGCGATCCTCGTCCGGCACAAGTTCGTTGTCGATCTGGGTGTAGAGCAGGCCGGTCAGCCCCGCGACCAGCACCGCGGCGAGCACGACCAGCTTCCCCCGGTCGAGGCACCAGTTGAGCATTTTCATATAGCGGTCGCGCGCGTGCCCGCCCCAACGCGTCAGCCGGTCGTTTTCCGCCGCGCCATTGGTCAGGTCGATCCGCGCCGCCAGCGCGGGCACCAGCGACAGCGCGATGAAGGACGAGATCAGCACCGCGACCGACAGCACGAAACCGAATTCGCGGAACAGCCGCCCCGTTTCGGACGGCAGGAAGCTGATCGGCACGAACACCGACACCAGCACCGCCGTCGTGGCGACCACGGCAAAGAACACCTGCCGCGTGCCCACCACCGCCGCCGCGCGCCGCCCCAGCCCCTTGTTCTGCAGCCTCTGCGTGTTTTCCAGCACCACGATGGCGTCGTCGACGATCAGCCCGGTGGCAAGCACCAGCGCCAGCAGCGTCAGCAGGTTGATCGAGAAACCCATGATCCAGATGCCCGCGATCACCCCGACCAAGGCAATCGGTATGGTGGTGCTGGGAATGATCGTTGGCCGCCACGCGCGAAAGAAGATCAGCATCGTGCCGATCACCACCATCACCGTGAAGCCCAGCGTGATCAGCACTTCCTCGACCGAGATGCGGATGAATTCGGCGTCGTCGGAAATGACCTCCACCCGCACATTGTCAAAACGCTGGTTGACCCTCTCAACCGCGCTGCGGATGGCGTCGGAAATCTCGATCGTGTTGGAACTGGCCTGCCTGACCACGCCCATGCCGATCACCGACCTGCCGTCCAGCCGCACGAAATTATTCGCATCGGCGGGCGCGAAATCGACATCGGCGACATCGCCCAGCCGCGTATTGCCGCTGATGATCAGGTCGCGCATCAGCTGCGGATCGGTGGCGCTGGCCTCGGCGCGCACCACCAGTTCCTGCGCATTCGAACGGAACGACCCGACCGGCACGTCATAGGGCGCGCGGCGCAGCGCATCGGCGACATCGGTGATCGTCAGGCCGAATCGGTTGAGCCGCGCCGGATCGATCGACACGCGCATCTGCAGCGCGCGCTCGCCGAACAGATCGATACTGGCGACGCCCTCGGCGGTCAGCAATTCGGGGACGATGTCGTTCTCGACCACGCGAGTCAGCTCCGCCTCGCCCAGCGTGTCGCTTTGCACCACCAGCCGCATGATCGGCCACGCGTCGGCGTCGGCCTTGGTGATATTGACCTGCTCGACCCGGTCGGGAAGGTCGCGGGTGACGCGGCTCACCGCCTCGCGCACGTCGGATGCCGCCGTGTCGAGGTCGACGCCGGGATTGAACTCGGCCCGGACGCGCGTGTTGTTCTCCTCGCTGGAAGAGCGGATCTGCCGCACCCCGGTCACTCGGGCCACCGCGTCCTCAAGGATGCTGGTGACTTCCGCGTCCATGGTCTCGGGCGATCCGCCGGGCAGCACCGCCGACACCGACACCACGGGCCGGTCCACATTGGGCAGTTCGCGCACTTCCACGCCAAAGATTGCCGCCAGCCCCGCCAGCAGGATCAGCAGGTTGAGCACACCCACCAGCAGCGGCCGCTTGACCGCCAGCATGGGAAGATCGGACCTATCCTTCATCGCCGCTTCCGCCAGCGCCTTCTTCCGCAGGCTGCAGCCGCGCCTTGCCCGGGGGCGGCGCCTTGGGAACGACCAGCCTGATCGCCTGTCCGTCGCGCACCTTCTGCACGCCCTCGACGATCACGCGGTCGCCGCGCGACAGGGCGCCGTCGACGAACACCTGCCCCTCGCGCCGCGCGGTGATGGTAACGGGCACCTGCTTCGCCTTGCCCTCGCGCACCACGAACAGATGCGATCCCTCGCCGCCCCAGACGATGGCTTCCTCGGGCACGGCAGGGCGCGGATCGCCGCGGCGGTCGACGGTGACGCGAAAGCTCATACCCGGTCGCAGCCGGTCGTCGCGATTGGGAACAGAGGCGCGCACAATGAAATCGCGGCTGTCCTGCGACACCCGGCTGTCGGTCGCGACGATCCGCGCCTCGATCGTGCGGTCGTCCTGCGCAAAGGGCGCGATGGTCACCGTCTCGCCGGGACGCAGTGCGCTGAACACGGTTTCGGGAGCGTTGAAATCGACGAACAGGGTGCTGCGCTTGTCGATCTGCGCGATGGGCGTCGAATCGTTCACGCGGTCGCCGGGGTCGATCTCGGTCAGGCCGATATGGCCCGAAAACGGCGCCCTGATCGTCCGGTCGGCCAGTTCGGTGCGTGCCTGCTGCAATTCGACCTGGGCCGAGGCGAGCGCGGTTTCCCCTGCCTCGATCTGGCTTTCGGAAATGGCGCCCGTATCCTCGATCCGGCGATAGCGGCCCAGCAGCTGGTCCGCCTCGCGCAATTGCACCTGCGCCGCCTCGACAGCCAGCCGTTCGCGCCGCGAATCGAGTTCGACCAAAGGCTGGCCCTTGCGCACGTAATCCCCCGCGGTGAACAGCACCCGCGTGACGCGGCCCGAAGTCTCAGGATAAAGCTCGGCGCTGGTGGACGCCCTTGCGGTGCCGATCATCTCGGTCGCGACCTGCAGCGGGCGGAACTGCAGCGGCTCTGCCACGACGGGCACCGGATCGGGCGTGCGATCCTCCTGCTGATCGGAACATCCGCCCGTGACCACAAGGACGATCAGCCACAGAAGCGAAAAAGTACGACAAATCATCGGGCCTGCATAACCGGGCCTGACCGATAGCAAAAGCGCCGTTTCGGCTAATATTCATATGCTTGGGCAGCGACATCGGCAAAACAGCTGTCAAGCTGTCCGATCAGGCATGTCCCGGCGCCGCCGCATGGACCGGCACGGCACGCGCCATCGGCTGCCATTTCCAGTAGGTCAGCGTCCGCCACAGCCATTCCAGCGGGCCAAACCGGAAATGGTGCAGCCACGCCAGGCTCCAGATCATCTGCACCGCGGCGATGGTCGCCACGATCAGATAGAGCTGGGACCGGTCGAACCGCCCATAAAGACCAAAACCGAAGCCATAGAACAGCGTGATGCAGATCAGGGTCTGCGTCATGTAATTGGTCAGCGCCATCTGCCCCGCCGCCGCGAAACCGCGCTGTAGCATGGCGAACAGCCCCAGCCTCACCACGCAGAGCACCAGCCCCAGATGGCCCAGCACCATCGCCAGCCGGCTGAACTGATAGGTCCGCCCCGCCGCCGCCGACGCGACCGGGCCATAGTCGCCCGCCTGCAGCAGGCCCAGTTCGTAAAGCCCGAGCGGTATGCCCACGGCATAGCCCGCCGCCGCCATCCCCGCATAAAAGCCAGTGCTGCGCCGCGCGGTGAGCACATCCCATTTCAGCAGCGCCATGCCGATCAGCATGAAGGGCACCATGTCGAAGGCCAGCCAGAAGGGCGCGCGCACCCACTGGAATTCGAAACTGAACGGCAATTGCTGCAGGACGGAACTGACATAGGATCCGCTATGCCATTCGGTGAACATCGCATCGGTCTCGGCGGTCGGCACATATTCGGACAGCGTCTCGTTCCATGCGTCGAGGGTCTCGCGCTGCCCCTCGTTTAGCGTGCCCCCTTGGGCAAGCACGGCCTGCGCCTGCGCGGCATTACCGGCATCCTCCAGCGTCCCGCGATAGCCAAGCTCCATCTTCACCGCCGCCACCGCCAGCAGCGCGATGCCGATGGCCAGTTGCCAGCGCGCCGGAACCTTGCGCACGACGAACAGCGCAAAGCCGCAGATCGCATAGGCGAACAGGATCTCGCCCGGCCACAGCAGCAGCGTCCAGTGGATCAGCCCGAACAGGCCAAGCCAAGCCATGCGCCGGAAATAGATGTCGGCAGCGGCCATGCCCACGCCCGCCCGCTCCATCCTGACGGTCATCAGCACGATCCCGGCTCCGAACAGCATGGAAAAGATGCCGCGCATCGTCCCTTCGAAACCGACATTCATGATCTCGAACAGCAGCAGGTTGACCCCGGTGCTGCCGCCGGCGGCGAACGGATTGCCATAGGCCTGCCAGACAAGGCCGAATGCCGAGATGTTCATCAGCAATATGCCGAAAACCGCGATCCCGCGCAGAACGTCGAGCGAGCCTATGCGGTCGGCCCCGGAAACGGGTGAGGCGGATAACGGAGAGTCAGGAACGGGCGCAGCGGGGGCAGCCGCAAGAGCGGGCCCTGTTATCGAAGGACTCGTCATCGAAGGACTCCCGGTCCCCGAGGCAGCACATCGGCCGCGACCCACGCCTGTCAGCACCGCCCCCGGATTCCGGCGCTGTCCGGGCGCAGGCTATCCCCGATCACGCAGCTTGGCAAATCACCGCGCGAACGGGAGAGTCCGCCGGTCAGACCGAGCGGTAGAATGCGATCTCCATTTCGCCGTCCACGCACTCCAGGATCGGCGGCACCAGCCGGTCGTGGAAGTCGATCGACATATGCGTATCGAACGCCGCATCGTCCTTGAACGTCGCGACCACCTGGAACAGGTCCGGATCGTCCTCCGACTGGAACAGTTCGTACACGACCACACCCGGCTCGTGTTCGAAGGCCAGCGACTTCATCTCGCCCTGCAAGGCGATCAGCTCCTCGCGGCGACCGGGCTTGGCGCGCAATTGCGCGATAAAGCTCTTCCCGCTCATCGCGCCGCCTCAAGGTCCAGCAGCATCTCGCGCTCGTAACTGCCGTCCATGCATTCGATCATCTCGGCGATCAGCGGCTTGTTCTGCTCATATTCCATGTGCGCCTTGTCGGCATCGGCGTCGACGAAGGATTCCAGCACCGCGAACATCTGCGGCTGCTCCAGCCGGAAGAACTGGAAATGCAGCACGCCGGGCTCTTCCGGCGCCTGCTGCTCCATCTTGCGGGCGGCGGCGATGAAACGATCCTCGGCCCCCTCCTTGATGCGAAAGCGCGACAGGAAACTATAGGCCATGGAATCTCTCTCCGTCTGTCGGCGGTGAACCGCCTGTTTCGATATAAAAAACATACATGATTGCTTTTGGAAAGGGCGTTTCGCTTGTTCGGGCGCATCAAAAGCAGCCCCGGCAACACCCCGAACGCTATTTGACGACAGCTGCCACAAGGGGCTTGCAATAAATACAAACATGCATGAATGTCTGTTTCTGCCCGATGAGGGTGTCGTTGCCATCCCCGCCAGAGGGATGGAAATGGGGAGAGAGGAACAATGAAATACATGCTCGGCGTGCAATGCGCCCTGTCCGCCCTTGCCATCGCGTCATTGCCGTCCGCTTTGCGCAGGACATGGCGGATCCCGCGCCCGATCAGGAAGAGCCTGCCGGTCCCGCCACCGTCGTCAATCCTCCGGACGATACCGCTGACGGCGGACGCACCGGTCTTAACGAAATCGTCGTCACCGCCACCCGCCGCAGCTCGGACCTGCAGACGACGCCGATCGCGGTGTCCGCCGTCGACAGCGCGCTGATCCAGCAATCCTCGCCGCGCGACATCGGCGACCTTGCGGCCTTCGTGCCGAACTTTTCGGCGGCGACCATCGCCAATTTCAACGCGGCCTCGTTCGCCATGCGCGGCGTGGGCCAGACCTCGATCATCGTCTATTTCGAACCGCCGGTCGCGGTGCTGGTCGACGATTTCGTGGTGCCCTCGGTCCAGACGCAGCTGCTCGACACGTTCGACATCGAACAGGTCGAGGTTCTGCGCGGCCCGCAAGGCACATTGTTCGGCAAGAACACCACCGGCGGCGTGGTCACCGTCAGGACCAAGCGCCCGATCATGAACTACATCGGGGTCGAGGGCCGCGCCGAATTCGGCGAGTTCGGCACGACCCGCCTGCAGGGCGCGGTCAATGTCCCGCTCGGCTCCATCGCGGCCCTGCGCCTTGTCATGGGGTCCGAAACGTCGGACGGCTATTACCGCAACGACCATTGCTATGGCCCGGTCACGGCCTTCGTCCCCAGCAAGTTCAATGGACAGCAGGGCTGCCTGAACGGCGAAAAGCTGGGCGGAAAGGACGTCTGGCAGGCCCGCGCCAAGCTGCTGGTCGAGCCGACCGACAATATCTCGGCCCTGTTCCAGTACGAATGGCTGCGCGACCGGTCCGACGTCGTCCCCTCGGTCAACGTCAACTATCTGTACGAGGGCGATACCCCGCTGCTGACCGACCTGCTCGGCCTGACCGATCCCAATGCGGAGAACATCGATCCGCTCGACCGCGCGGCCTATACGGGCCGGACGCTCCCCAGCGTCAATCTGGAAGCTGGCCAGCGCATCTCGGTCGACGGGTACTACGGCAATATCGACTGGGATATCGGTTCGGGCGTCATCACCTCGGTGACCGGCTACCGCTCGCAGCGTTCGCAGATCCCCAACTCCTACGCCGGTGCGACCGCGGTTGCGCCCGATGGCGAACGGCTGTCCTTCTTCGACGCATCGCGCGACGACGACCGCAAGACGTTTCAGCAGGAACTGCGCTATGCGAGCGACTTCGACGGGCCGTTCAACTTCATCGCGGGCGGGTTCTATCAGCGCGACAAGATCGACTTCTGCGTGTCGCAGATCCTAGGCTTCCTCGACCTGACCGGCGGCCCGCTGCCGTTCGGCGACTGGAACTCCACGCCCTATGTGCTGTGCAACGCGCAAAAGGCGACGTCCAAGGCGCTGTTCACCGAAGGCACGTTCGAAATCACGCCCGAACTCTCGCTGACGGTCGGCGGCCGGTACAGCTGGGACGACAAGACATGGCGCGGACGCCAGCAGGCCTTCGCGGCCGAGCTGGAAGGCGGCTTCGACCTGTCGATCCCGCTCGACACAGCGCTGGATGCCAGCGTCTATGACTATCCCGCCAATGTCATCACGGTGGAGGACAGCTGGGAAGAACCGACCTATCGCGCCAGCCTTGGCTGGCAGGCGACGCCCGACCTGTTCGTCTATGGCACCTATTCGCATGGCTACAAGGGCGGCGGGTTCAATGACCAGATCGGCGGCTTCGCAGCCTTCGGCACCGACCTCGACGCCTTCCGCGAAGCCGCGCAGGCGACCGATCCGGAACTGGCCGACAGCTTCGAGGCGGGCATCAAGTCCGAATTCCTCAACAACCGCCTGCGCTTCAACCTGACCGGCTTCTACGTGAAGTACGACGATCTGCAAAAGCAGCTGAACGTGCCGATCGAGGTGAACGGCCAGCCCAACCAGGTCACACTGTTCGTCAATGCCGCCAGCGCCGAAGTAAAGGGTCTTGAACTTGAAGCCTCAGCCAATCCCTTCGCAGGCTTCACCCTGCGCGGCGTGCTTGGCTATCAGGACGGCAAGTACAAGGAATATGACGCGCCCAACGCCGGCTATGACCTGTCGACCGCCCCGCTGGACCGCGCGCCCGAATGGCAGTGGACCATCGACGGCAATTACGAACTGCCGCTGGGTGCCGACCATTCGCTGACGCTGAACGGCAATGTCGCCTATACCGATCGCAACCTGAACACGCAGGCGATCGACGATCCGCTGGGCAACACCTTTCTCGATGCGCGCACGCTGGTGAACGCATCGATCACCTTGGGCGAGATCGACGACAGGTACTACATCCGCGCCATCGGCCGGAACCTGACCGACGAGCGCTACCGCGTCGGTATCCAGAACGTGGCCGGGCTGTGGGTCAACGCCCAGTACGGCGCGCCGCGCTACTTCGGCCTCGAAGTGGGTGCCAAGTTCGGACAGGATTTGTTCCGCTAAGTCCGCTTGATCGGAGAGGCAGCCGCACCCTGCGCGGCTGCCTCTTCCCGTATTTACGCCAAGAGATTCACTCCGATGCCCTCCACCCCCCTTCCCCTCCGCGCCCTCCTGCTCGCCGCGCTGGCCGTACCGCTGACCGCTTGCGGAGGGGCTTCCGGAGACACCGACGACAGCGCCTACAGCCGGTCAAACGCGATCCTGACCGATGCCAGCGACGGCGCGGACTGGCCCGCGTTCGGCCGCACCTATGGCGAACAACATTTCAGCCCGCTGGACCAGATCGACACCGGGAACATCGGCTCGCTGGGGCTCGCATGGTCGCTCGACCTGCCGCCGGGCAATCCGGCGACGGGGCCGGTGGCGGTCGATGGGGTGATCTATTTCGCCTCGGGCTACAGCGTCGCCAACGCGGTCGATGCCAAGACCGGAAAGCTGCTGTGGACCTATGACCCCAAGGCGCCCGAAGCCGCGGGCGACAAGCTGCGGCAGGGCTGGGGGAGCCGCGGCATCGCGTGGTGGAACGGCAAGGTCTATATCGGCACGCAGGACGGCCGCCTGATCGCCATCGACGCGAAAACCGGCCAGCCCGTCTGGTCGAAACGCACCTTTGCCGAAGACGAACCGCGCTTCATCTCAGGCCCGCCGCGCGTGTTCGACGGCAAGGTCATCATCGGCCACGGCGGCGCCGACAGCGGCCCGATCCGCGGCTATGTCACCACCTATGACGCCGAGACGGGCGAGCAGCTGTGGCGCTTTCACACCGTCCCCGGCAACCCCGCCGACGGGTTCGAGAGCAAGGCCATGGAGATGGCCGCCGAGACATGGTCGGGCGAATGGTGGAAATACGGCGGCGGCGGCAATGTCTGGAACGCCATGACCTATGACGCCGAACAGGACCTTGTCCTGCTGGGCACCGGCAATGGCGCGCCGTGGAACCGCAAGATCCGTAGCGAGGGCAAGGGCGACAATCTGTTCCTGTGCTCAATCGTGGCGCTGGATGCCAAGACCGGCGAATATCGCTGGCACTACCAGATCAATCCGGGCGAAAGCTGGGACTTCAACGCCAGCATGGACATGGAGCTGGCCGAGCTGACCATCGACGGCAAGCCGCGCAAGGTGGTGATGACCGCGCCCAAGAACGGCTTCTACTACGTCATCGACCGCACCAACGGCAAACTCATCAGCGCCGAGCCTTTCGTCACCGTCACATGGGCCAAGGGCATCGACAAGGAAACCGGCCGCCCGATCGAGATCGACAATGTCCGCTACGAGGACGGCCCCGTCACCTTTCAGCCCACCCCCGTCGGCGCGCATAGCTGGCTGCCGATGGCCTACAGCCCGCAAAGCGGCCTCGCCTATATCCCCACGCTCGATCTGGAGGTCACCTATGACGACGCGGGCGTGACGAAGGACAATTTCGAATGGGCCGGGCGCATGGGGCTGACCAGCGGGGTCGGCTATGCGGTGTCGATACCCGAGGGCGCGACGAACACCGGCTACCTCACCGCCTATGACCCGGTCGCGCAAAAGGTCGCATGGCGCATCCCCATGGATGTGCCGTTCAGCGGCGGCGCGATGGCGACCGCAGGCGGGCTGGTGTTCCAGGGCCGGGTAAACGACGATTTCACCGCCTATGATGCGAAAAGCGGCAAGGTGCTGTGGACCTTCGACGCCAAGGCCCCCGTCATCGCCCCGCCCATCACCTATACCGTCGACGGCGAGCAATATGTCACCGTGATCGCAGGCATGGGCACCAGCCCCGGCCTGTTCGGACCGATGACCGCGCAGTTCGGCATCGACTACCGCACGCAGGCGCGCCGGGTGCTGACCTTCAGACTGGGCGCGAACGGCACGCTGCCTGCCAAGGTGCCGTACAAGGCAGTGGCGTTCAACGATCCGGATTACGCGCCGAACGCCGCGCTGTCGGCACGCGGCTCGGAAATCTTCGCCTCCCGCTGCGGGGTGTGCCATGGCGGCGGCGCGATCGCGGGCGGCACCGCGCCCGATCTGCGCACATCGGGCATCGTCGCATCCGCCGATGCGTTCCACAGCGTCGTCGGCGAAGGCGCGCTGATCCCGATGGGCATGCCCAAATTCGGCGAGTTGTCGGACAGCGACCTCAAGGCGCTGCGCCAGTATATCCGCGACCAGGCCGCCGTGCTGCGGACGGGCGGCAAGGCATCGACCAGCGTGGGCGCGAACTGACCGGTTCGCGCCCCGCCGATCCCCTGCTTACATGCTGGCGCGCCCTACATCTCTGCCGTGCGGGTCTTTCCGTCCCAGTCGCGCGCCGCCTGCTTGATCTTCTCCAGCGTTTCCAGCATCGCCGGGCGCGCGTCGATCATCTCGATGATCGTGCCCGGCTTCGCGTCGGCAGGCTCAAGATAGGCAAAGCGCGAGAACGGCAGCTCGCCTTCCAGCACCACCTTCATCCCGGCCTTTTGCGCGGCGGCCAGTTCTTCCTCCAGCCGGTCGGTAAAGGTGCCCAGGTGATGGACGCCGCTCTTCCCCGATTCCAGGAAATCGCGATAGGTCGACGGGGCGGAACCCGGTTCGATCAGCTCGATCATCGTGTCGCCGCTGTATGCCACGGCCACCGCCTTGAAGACCGGCGCATCGACCGCAAGATCCGTTCCGTTCGCCCGCAGCCATTCGAACGGCAGCGGCACGGGAAAGTGAAAGAACGGCCCCACGCCCATGACCTGCGTCCAATAATCGATGTGCTTTTCTATCTCGTCCACGACATAGGCGATCTGGAACACATTCCCGAAATTGCGGCTCATGGCGCGCTCTCCTTTCCCGTTTGCATTTTATCGTAAGCGTTCGCTCGTCTTGAACGAATCCACTTGCAAACATTCATGCATGTCTTTTTTATAGGAGTCGATCCGCCGTTTCGCCTTCCGGTGAAAGCGCCTTGGCGAAACGCGAACTGGCCATCGCGCCGGTGCGCCGAGCGGACAGAGCAAGCAAGATGCCGGCACCGACCGGCGCGGAGGATGCCATGAAACTCGAAACCGAAATGTGGGACATTCACGTCGGAACGCCCCACCCGTTCAACAACCGGTCGCCGAAAATCGACAACGGCACCGACCGCCCCGATCACGACCGCGATTTCGCGCGCGAGGAATGGGACAAGGTCTTCGCGAAAAGCTGGCTGATCGCATGCCCGGTCGCCGATGTCGCCGAACCCGGCGATCTGTTTCGCTTCGATATCGGGGACGAAAGCTTCATCATCGTGCGCGACGACGACGATGTGATCCGCGCGCATTACAACGTCTGCCCGCACCGCGGCAGTCGCCTCGTGCTTGCCGATTTCAGCACGCTGTCGGGCTTTACCTGCCCGTTCCACAGCTGGAAATTCGACCTCGACGGCAAGAATAGCGAGGTGACGGACGAAAACACGTTCCAGCCCGAAGTGCTGTGCCATGACCGCGACCTGACCTCGGTCCGGTGCGAAACGGCGGCGGGGCTGGTGTTCATCTCGATGAACCCCGACGTCATGCCGCTCGACGAATATCTCGGACCGCTGAAGGCGCAGCTCGAGCTTTACCAGATCGACGACATGTATGTCGTGCAGCACCGCCAGTCGGAATGGGGCGCGAACTGGAAGGGCGGCGTCGACGCCTTTGCCGAGACCTATCACCTCCATGCCGTTCACCCGCAGACCCAGTGCCTGATGGACGACCGCACCCAGATCGACCTCTATCCCAATGGCATGAGCCGCCAGTTCGTCCCCTTCGCGCAGCCCAGCCGGCGCTATGACGATCAGGAAACGGTCAATGACGGGATCAAGATGATGCTGTCCGACGCGGGCATCGACCCCGAGGATTTCGACGGCAGCGCGCAGGAAACCCGCCGCGCGGTCCAGCTGGCCAAGCGCAAGCGGTCGGACGATCTCGGCCTGAACTATGAACGCTTCAGCGATACGCAATTGTCGGATTCGACCGTCTATTCGGTGTTCCCCAACGCCCAGATCGGCTGCCACCCAGAGGCGGTGTCCTGCACCGGTTCCTGCCCAATGCTCAGGATCCGAACCGCTTCACCTATGACACGCTGATCCTCTATCGCCATGTCGATGCGCCGGGTTACACCGCGCCCGCATGGATGGGGCTGGCCCAGACCGACCTGTCGGGCAAGACGCGCCCCGAAATCGTGCGCACCGGCATCGGCGAGCCTCCGGGCCTTGGCGAGGTGCTGGACCAGGATTCCGAATTACTGCCCATCGTTCAGGCGGGCGCGCGCTCGCGCGGCTTCCGCGGGCCGCTGTGGAGCGAGCAGGAAGCCCGGCTGCGCCACTTCCACAAGGAAATCGACCGCTACATGGACGGCGAGAAATAGCGGCGGCGAGAATTAGCGTAAAAAGAGGGGAGCCACTCCGGATGGAATGGCTCCCCCAGATTCTGCCGGCAGGCAAAACTCAGAACGGTCGGATCGTCACGCCATTGTCGACCACCATCTCGGCCCCGGTGACGAAACGCGATTCGTCGGACGCCAGATAGAGCACCATCATCGCGATATCGCGCGGATGCCCCGGCGATCCGGGCGGCAGGATCCCCTCGGCGGGAATATCCTTGGCCTCGCGCCCTTCGGCGGTCTGCACCATCGGCGTCTCGATCGCGCCGGGATGGACCGAATTGCAACGGATCGCATAGCCCTTTTCCTGGCACATCACCGCGACCGACTTGGTCAGCGCCCGCACCGCGCCCTTGGCGGCGGAATAGGCGAAGAAGATCGGATAGCCCAGCAGCGCGCCGGTCGAGGACATGTTGACGATGGAACCGCCCTCGCCCTTGTTCATCAGCGGGATCGCGTGCTTGCAGCCCAGAAACACCCCGTCGCTCATCACCGAATTGACCCAGCGATATTTCTCGAGCGAGGTATCCTCGACATCGGCGTTCAGTACGACACCGGCATTATTGACCAATATGTCGAGGCGGCCGTGCGTGTCCTCGATGGATTTCATCACCGAGATCCAGTCATCCTCCGACGCGACATCGTGGCGCAGCGCCATGGCCCGGTCGCCGATCGTGTCGGCAAGCGCCTGCGCGGCCTTTTCGTTGACGTCGGACACCACCACAAGCGCGCCTTCAGCCGCCAGGACGCGGCAGGCCTCCGCCCCCAGCCCCGATCCGCCGCCGGTTACCAGCGCCACCTTGCCTTCTACGCGTCCCATGCCTCTCTCCTTCAATATCCGATGCGGTCTGATCGCCGCGATTGCGGTATGGATTCGTCAGCCCCCTAATCGGGCCGGAATTTCGCTTTGCGCCCTTCGGCAAATGCAGCCACGCCTTCGCCGCCATCGGACGATCCCAGCGTCGCATCGCCGAACCGCCTGCCGAAACGCAGAGCCATGTCTTCGGGCATTGCGCGGCTTGCGTCGTACAGCGCCAAAGCGTGTCCGACCGCGTCCCAACTGTGGCTCAGCATGGTCTCAACCGTGCCAATCGCGCGCTCCAGCAGCGCGTCCGAGGGGAAAATCTGCGTCACCAGACCCAGCTGGTGCATCCGCTCGGCGGAAAGCGGTTCACCCGTCAGGATCATCGCCAGCCCGGTCGCGCGCGGCAACTGGCGCGCAAGCCGCTGGATCCCGCCCGCATAGGCGAACAGCCCCCGCTTCACTTCGCTCAGGCCGAAAATCGCATGCGGAGCGGCAAACACCATGTCGCAGGCCAGCACGATCTCGAACCCGCCAGCCACCGCCGCGCCGTTCACCACCGCTATCAGGGGCTTGCTGCGCTGCCGCTCGGTAATGCCGCCGAACCCGCGGCCGGGGATCAGGCCCTGCCCGACGCCCGCCTGCGCCGCTTCCTTCATGTCCATGCCCGAACAGAACGCCCTGTCGCCCGCGCCGCAGAGCAGAACCGCGCCAATGGCCTCATCGGCTTCGGCACGGGTGATTGCCTCGTCCAAAGCGGCGGAGGTCGCGGCGTCCAGCGCATTGGCGCGCGAAGGGCGGTCGATCGTCAGGATGCAGATGGCTCCGCGACGCTCCTCGACCAGGCCTGCCATGGTATCAGGCCGCCCCGCCCTCGTCGAAATAGTCGGGCATGCCGCCGGGCCAGACGACCCCCCATTGCGCCTGTCCGCCATCGATGATGATCAGATCGCCGTTTATGAAATCGGCGGCAGGGGATGCCAGATACATCACCTGCTCGGCCACGTCCCACGCATTGCCACGCTTTTTCATGGGGTTGGCCTTGTGGAAACGCTGCAGCGCTTCCTCGGGATAGACGGCGAAACCCTCGGTCTCGATCACGCCGGGGCCAATGCAATTGACGCGTATGCCGTGCGGTGCCCATTCGGTCGCGACGGTCTTGGACAGATAGATCACCCCCGCACGCGCCGCGCAGGTGTGCGCCGCCTGCGGCATGCCGCGTTCGACATTGGCGACGATATTGATGACATGGCCCTTGCGCCCGTCCTTGCGCCAGCGCTGCGCGGCCTCCTGCATCATCCACCACGTGCCGTTGAGATTGGTGTCGATCACCGCGTTCCAGCCCTTGCGGCTGAAATCGATGGCATCCTGCGGGAACTGGCCGCCCGCATTATTGACCAGCGTGTCGATCCCGCCGAACCGGTCGGATGCATCGGCGATCATCGCCTCCACCGCATCGGGGTCGCGGATGTTGGTCGGGTAGAAATGGATCTCGCGACCGACTTTTTCCGCAATGGCATCGCGCGTGCGTTCCAGCTTTTCCTCGGTCCGGCCGCAGATGATCACCGTTGCGCCCAGCCTTGCGGCGAGGAACGCCATCGCCTTGCCCATGCCGCTGCCGCCACCGGAAATCAGTATGACGTGATCGGCCAGCAGATCGCTGCGAAAGACGGTTGGCAAACTGGCGAGATCGTCCTCGTGCAGCCCGCGCTTGGGCCGAGTGGGATCGTTGGGATCGGGCCGGATTATCCGAGGTTCGTTCATGGGATCCCTTCTCAACCTGCATCCACCCCGAACGCTCGAAAAGAAGGCGCCGGTTCGGTTATCGTGTCAAACCTCGATGCTGGATGGCAAGGTAAAAAACAAGCAGGAATGTATTTTTCTTGGCTAGATCGTCGCCAGCGATCCTAGAATCGCCGTCGCCTGGCTCGACAGCGTGCCGCCATTGGCATGGGCCAGCGCGATATCGACATCGGCCAGCGGATTGGCGGCCTCGCCCCGGATCTGCCGAACGCCTTCGATCAGGGTAAACAGGCCGTACATGCCCGGATGCCCGAAGGAGAGGCCGCCCCCATTGGTGTTGACCGCCAGCCGTCCGCCGGGCGCAATGGCCCCGTCCGCGACAAAGGCGCCGCCCTCGCCCTTGGGACAAAAGCCCAGATCCTCGAGGAACAGGATCGTGTTGATCGTGAACGCATCGTATAATTGCACGACATCGACATCGGCGAGCCCGATCCCCGCGCAGCGATAGGCGCGCGGGCCGGATTCAGCCGCGGCCGTCGTGGTCAAATCCCCGCTTTGCGACACCGAATTGTACCATGTGGCCGCCGCCGCGCCCAGAACCGGCACGGGCGCCGCACGAAGGTCGCGCGCCCGCTCGGTCGAGGTCACGACGATGGCGGCCCCGCCATCGGTGACGAGGCAGCAATCAAATTTCCCCAACGGGCTGCTGATCGTACGCGCGTTCAGACAATCCTCGATGGTCAGCGGATCGCGCACGAACGCCTCGGGATTGCCGGCCGCCCATTTGCGTGCCGCGACCGCGACCTCGGCCAAATGCGTGCGCGTAGTGCCATATTCGTGCATGTGACGCGCCGCCGCTAGCGCATAGCCCGATACGGGAAACAGCCCGTCGGACATGGCGTCCCATTCGTTCCAGCCTGCCGGAGTGGACAGCCGACCGCCACCGGTGCGCTGGTTCGATCCATAGGCGATCAGCGCCGTCTCGAACGATCCGGCGGCGATGCCGTGGCAGGCGGTGATCAGATGGCTGATGAACGACGATCCGCCCGTGCGGTTATTGTCGGTAAAGCGCGGATAAATCCCGAGATATTCCGCAAAGCTGAGCCCCGCGAACAGATCGCCCGGCAAGCAGCCGAACACCGCGTCGACATCGCCAACCGACAGCCCTGCATCGTCGAGCGCGCCCATTGCGGACCGCATCGCGATTTCCATGGCACTGTGGCCCGGCGCTTCGCCGACGCCCCATGTCGCGGCGCCTGCAATCGAACATTGCGCGCGGGGGAAGGCGCCCGCGGTCAACGCGCCGCCCTCGTTGCGTCGAACTGCACACGGGGCGCATCACCCGTCCGGTCGACAAAAACATCGACCCGCATGCCGATCGCCACGCTTTCGGCATCGATGCCGACGACATTGCCCATCATCCGGCCGCCGCCGTCGAAATCCACCAGCGCCACCGCCGTCGCACGACCTGCTCGCGAGGGGATCACTGTGACCGAATAGACCGTCGCCGGCGACGGCGCTTCGACCCATTCCCAATCACCATCGCCCGTGCCGGGTTCGGTAATGCGCGGCGGAAAGAACACTGTCCCGCTGGCACGGGAACGCTGGAACACAAGGCGTCCTTCGGACAGCGCCTCGCGCCACTGCTGTTCCGGCCCGGTCATCGGACACCTCCGCTGCGCGCAGCCTGCGCGGTTCGATCTTCCTCGCCGCCACTGCCAACCAGCCGTTCGATGGCGGCCGCGTCGAAGCCCGCTTCCTCAAGGATCTCCCGTCCGTCCGCGCCTAGGGCAGGCCCCGGATCGCCGATCGATCCCGGCGTGCCCGAAAAGTGCACCGGGATGCCCGGCATGCGCAGCGACCCCGCATCGGTCTCGCGGTCCTGCCAGAATCCCACGGCCTCGAGATGCTCGTCATGCAGAAGGTCCTGCAGGCTGGCAATCGCGGTCGCGGGGATCTGCGCCTCGCGCAGCAGCGCGACCCATTCGTCGGTGCCGCGGGTACGCATGGTTTCGGCAACATGGTCGAGCACGCGGGTGATATTATGCGTCCGGCTTTCCATGGTGGCGAAGATCGGGTCCTTCGACCATTCGGGATTGCCGATGGCGTCGAAGAAATTTCGCCAGTGCCGGTCGTTGTAGATCATCACCCCGATATAGCCGTCAGCCGTCTCGTACGGACGGCGCGAGGCGGAAACCGCTCGCGCATATTCGGGCGGCCCCAGCGGTGGGCGAAACACCGATCCGCACAGATGCTCGACCGAGCAGAACGAGACCATTGTCTCGAACATGGGGATCTCGATCTCCTGCCCCTCGCCCGTCTTCTCGCGCGAATAGAGCGCGGCGATGACGGCATAGGTGCCCGTCAGCCCGCTGACCTTGTCGGCCACCACATTGGCCAGATAGGTCGGCTGACCGCCCGAGAGCCGTGCCTGCAGGTCGACCACGCCCGATGCGGCCTGCACGATGTCGTCATAGGCAGGGTGGTCGCGATAGGGTCCGTTCCGGCCATAGCCGTACATGCTGGCATAGATGATGCGCGGATTGACGGCGCGCACATCGTCATAGGTCAGGCCCAGCCGCTCGATCGCGCGGGCACGCATCGAATGGACGAATACGTCGGCATCCCGGCACAATGTCAGCAGAGCTTCGCGCGCTTCGGCCTGTTTCAGGTTCAGCACGATGCTGCGCTTGCCGCGATTGACGTTCAGGAACATCCCGCCGCGCCCCGGCTCCCGCCCCGGCGGCAGCGCGCGGGTCGTGTCGCCCTGCTCGCTTTCCACCTTGATGACGTCGGCGCCCAGATCGGCGAAGATCTGCGTCGCATAGGGGCCCATCAGCACGCTGGTCAGATCGATGACCTTAACCCCCGCCAAGGGACCTTGCCCCCGGCCGCTCATGTCCGCAGCCTGGTGCCGGCTTCATGCAGATGTGCCAACTCGCGTCCTCTCCTGTGTCTGCCGGCGGGGACCGGGCAGGCCGATTGACCTTGCCGCATGGGTCCGCGCCGCGGCGGCGTTTGGCCGCGCTATCCGCCTTTCGGCTTCATCGTCCGGATCTGGTCTTCCAGCATCGTCAGCATCGGCTCGATCATCGCCTCGTCCAGCGATCCGGTCAGCTTCGACGAGGCCATCCCCTCGATCACGACCTGTGACAGGGTCATGGCGCGGTCGAAACTCTTGGGATCGGCGCGCCATTCGGGAAACATCTCGACCGCTTCCTGGTGGAACCGCTCGCGAAATTCGACCTGCAACGGATGCAGGATCTTGGCGAGGTCGGGATCGGTCCGCGCTGCCAGCGCCAGTTCGTGAAACGCGATGAAGCCGGGTTTCTGCACCTGCCGCCAATAGGCCTGCACCAGATGTGTCGGATCGTGCCCGCTGTCCGACGCGCGGCGAAATGCGCGCAGCCGCTTTTCATGCAGCTCGATGATCGTGGTCTTGATCAGCGCGGTGCCGTTCTCGAAATGATGCAGCATCGCGCCGCGCGACAGGCCCGCCTCTTCCGCGATGCGAGGCGTCGTGGTCTTGTTGTAACCATATTTGACGATGCAGCGAATGACGGCGTCGACCAGCCTTGCCCGCGTTTGCGCGCTTTTCAGCGATTGCTGCGTCTGCGTTGCATCGGCGCGCGCGGTTCCCGCCATTCGGTTCATAGTCGTGGCCATCGCTGAAAGAAAACAATCATGCTTGTTTATTGTCAATAGGCAAATCGTGGTACGCCGCCCTATGCATGTTTGCGTCTGCACTGCCAACGAAATAAACAAACATACATGCATGTTTTTCCTTGCGTGGCCACGCCTCGCATTCTAACCCTTGGGCAACAAGCGGATTGAATTGAGGAGAGAACCCTTGGACCTTGGATTGCAAGGCAAGAAGGCCATCGTCGTCGGCGGCGCACGCGGAATCGGCTTTGAAGTCGCGCAGATCCTTGCCCGCGAAGGTTGCGACATCGCGCTGACGGCCCGTTCCGAAGACAGCGTCAAGGACGCGGTTGCCGAGCTTGGCAAATATGGCACCCGCATCGTCGGCAAGCCGGTCAACGTGAAATCCGCCGACGAATACAAAGCATGGCTGGAATGGGCGATCGAGGAGCTGGACGGCGTCGACATCCTCATCCCGATCTCCTCGGCCGGCGGCGGCATGGGTTCGGAAAAATACTGGCACAATAATTTCGAGGTCGACGTGCTCGGCCCCGTCCGCGCGGTGGAGGTCGTGATGCCGCACATGGAGGAGCAGGGCTCGGGCTCCATCGTCCTCATCTCCACCACATCCGCAGGCGAGGCGATGGGCGGTCCGCAGGCCTATAACGCGATGAAGGCCTCGCTCATCACTTGGGGCAAGCAGTTGGCGCTGCACCATGGCCGCAATGGCGTGCGCGTCAATGTCGTGTCCCCCGGCCCCATCGAGTTCGAGGGCGGCAACTGGGACATGATCAAGGGCACGATGGAAAAATTCTACAATTCACAGCTGCGCCAGCATCCGGCGGGCCGCCTGGGCAAGCCCGAGGAAGTTGCGCGCTGCATCGTGTTCCTGGCCAGCCCTGCTGCCGAATGGTGCAACGGGTCGAACCTTGTCGTCGACGGCGCCTATACCAACCGCACGCAATTCTAAGGAAAGGTGCGGGAAGTGGACGTCAAGCGAGAACAGAAGATAGAACGGGTCGATCCGGCTGAATGGCCGGACGGCACCCCTGCCGAAAAGGCCGAGGATCCCGATCTCGGCTATGACATCATTCCAGCCGCTCGCTACACCAGCGAGGATTTCATGAAGCTGGAGTGGGAGCATGTCTGGACCAAGGTCTGGCTGCTGGGCGGCCGGTCCTGCGACATTCCCGAACCCGGCGATTACATCTGCACCGAGATCGGCAAGGAATCCGTCCTCATCGTGCGGCAGGCCGACGGATCGGTGCGCGCCTTTCCCAATGTCTGCCTGCACCGCGGCAATCGCCTTCGGCCCGAGGGGCTGGGCAATGCCGAGCATTTCCAGTGCATGTATCACCACTGGACCTATGACTGGTCGGGCAAGATCACGCGCATTCCTGACATGGACACGTTTCCGCAGGGCTGTCCCAAGGGCGCCGCACTGCCGCCGCTGCCTTGCGAGGAATGGGGCAGCTTCGTGTGGTTCTCGCTCAACCGCGATGTCGAGCCGCTCAGCGACTTCCTCGGCATGATCCCGCAGCACCTCGACCCCTATCACATGGAGCGCATGGCATGGGTGCGCGACGTCACGGTGGAGTGGGACTGCAACTGGAAGGCCAGCGTCGACGCCTTCAGCGAGGTCTATCACGTTCAGGGCATCCATCCGCAGCTGCAATGGTATCTCGACGACACCAGCGCGCAGATCGACGTCTATGACAAGCACAGCCGCTATCTGGTGCCATTCGCCGCCATATCGGCGCGGGTCGCGATGCCCAGCGCCATCCCGCCCGCCATCGACGGCATCATGCGCGCCGCCGGCATGGACCCAGCCGAATATGAAGGCCGCGTCGGCGACATCCGCCGCGACGTTCAGCGCTTCAAGCGGGAGCACGGGCCCGAGCAGGGCAAGGATTATTCCGACCTCAACGACGACCAGCTGACCGACGATTATCACTACACGATTTTTCCGAACGTCTCGCTCAACGTCCATGCCGACGACGTGATGATGTTCCGCCAGCGGCCCCATGCGACCGACCCCAACAAGATGCTCTACGACATCTGGGTGCTGGAACTTATGCCCGATGGCGAAGAATGGCCCGAACGCCCGAAGCACCGCCGCTTCGCGCATGGCGACAAGTCGATCGGGCAGGTGCTGGACCAGGATGCCTTCAACCTGCCGACCGTGCAGAAGGGGATGCATTCCGACTCCTTCCCCGGCCTGTGGATCGGGGATCAGGAGCTGCGGATCCGGCACTTCCACAAGGTGCTCGACGATTACATCTACGGACCGGGCGGCAAAAAGCCCGGCGACATCTGACAAGAGGGACAGGAACTTGGATTTCAGGCTGACCGAGGAGCAGCAGGAGCTGCAGCAGGCCGCGCGCACTTTCGCGCGGGCCGAACTGCCCGCCATCGCCGCGCAGCTGGAACGCGACAACGCGCCGCCGTCGCGCGAGCTGATCAAGCGTTACGCCGACATGGGCTTCCTTGGCATCAACGTCAGCGGCGATCTGGGCGGCCTCGGCCTCGGCAATATCGAGGCGCTGGTGGTGCTGGAGGAATTCGCCAAGATTTCCTCCGCCGTCGCCTTCCCGATCTTCGAATCCTCGGTAGGCCCGGTGCGCGCGATCGAGCATTTCGGGTCCGACGCGCTTAAGCAGCGGATCGTGCCCAAGGTGTGCAGCGGCGAGATGATCGTTGCCGTCTCGATGTCCGAACCCGACGCAGGCAGCGCGCTCACCGACCTCAAGACCAAGGGCGTGGCGAAGGGCGACAGGCTGGTAATCAACGGCACCAAGCGCTGGTGCTCGGGCGGTGGGCACGCCGATGCCTATGTCGTCTATTGCCGCCTGTCCGACGATCCGGGCGCCAAGGGCATCGGCGCGGTGCTGGTCGAAAAGGACGCGCCCGGCCTGTCGTTCGGCCCGAATGAAGAGCTGATGGGCTTTCGCGGCATCCCCTCCTCCGACCTCAATTTCGACGATTGCGAGGTTCCGGCGGACAATATCATCGTACCCGCGGGCGGCTTCAAGAAGCTGATGGAAGCTTTCGACCTCGAACGCTGCGGCAATGCGACGATGGCGCTGGGGCAGGCATCCGGCGCGCTGGAAGACGTATCAGCCTATGTGCAGGAACGCGTCCAGTTCGGCAAACCCATTGCCGAGTTCCAGGCGGTGCAGCTGAAACTGGCCGAGATGTACATGAAGACCGAAGCCGCCCGCCTGCTGATCTGGCGCGCAGCCTCGAACGCGGAGGACGGCTTGCCCTCGATCCTCGAATCCTCCTCCGGCAAATGCTTTTCCAACGCCATCGCGCGCGAGGTGTGCGGCGATGCGATGCAGCTGATGGGTGCGTACGGTTATTCCAAGGATTTCCCGATGGAGCGCCGCCTGCGCGACAGCTGGGGCTGGGGCATCGCGGGCGGTGCGATCGACATCCAGAAGGTGAACATCGCCAGCGCCATGCTGGGCCGCCGCTTCGACCAGCGGCGTTGACAGGGATGTCGGGTGCAAACTCTAGCGCGAGTGGCCAGATCTAAAGTTCGGACCGGCCTTCCTCGCGACGTTCCTCTTCGGCTTCCCGGCTGCGCAATTCTTCGGCTCGCTTGCCTTCGGGGGTATCCATGGGGTGCCGGTTCGATCTTTTCCGCATGAAATAGATCAGCGCTACACCTGCCAGCACCAACACGCCGATGAGTGTAAAAAGGCTCAACGAGCTTAATAATCCGCCTTCTGGCATCGTACTCTCCAGTAAATCTTAGTTCTTTGACTTACCTTCCCAACTGATGCCTTCGGGTCCTGTTCCATCCAAATAGCGGCGGTCGGCAGTGCTACCGCCGTTCGCGGTGACGGCCGTTACGCGTATAGACAAGATTGATACTGGTGAATGTCACCGCCTCGGTCCCGTCTTCCAGCACAACGGCATAGCGGGTCAGCGCCGTCCCGCGATTTTCGCGCGTCTTTGAAGGGATCAGGTCCACTATGCGCGAGGTGACGTGAATGACGTCCCCTGCCCTGATCGCGCGGTTGAGGCGCAATTCGTTCCAGCCGATGCCGCAGACGTAATCGATATCGCTGTTGATCTCATGATCCAGCTGCCGCCACATGGCCAGCACATGGATGCCGCTGGCGACCACCTCGCCGAAGACCGAATCCTTCGCCGCCTCTGGGTCGGAGTGGAACCATTGCGGGTCGTACTGCCGCGCGAACTCGACGATCTCGTCGCGGGTGACCGTGCGGCTGCGCGACTGGCGGAAATCGCCGACTTCCAGATCCTCGAAACAGATCGTGGGGCGATTGGGGTCGGTGCCGGTCATAGCTTTCCTGTACGCGCCTTGTCGTGCAGCCGGATCAGGCCCGATTGCGCCGTGCTGGCGACGATCTGTCCATCGCGGGTGAACAGGTTCCCGGTCCCCAGCGCCACCGAATGCGCGGCCGAGGGGCTTGTCAGCGAATAGAGCATCCAGTCGTCGAGCGAGGCGGCGCGGTGGAACCACACCGAATGGTCGAGCGAGGCCGTCTGCAGATGATCCGACGCGAACCCGATGCCCAACGGGGCAAGCCCGACATGCAGCAGGTGCAGGTCGGTGAGATAGGCGGTCAGCGAAAAATGATCGATCGCCAGCCCCTGCCACGATTCCTTCAGCCGGACCCAGAATTGCTGCTCGCCCGCTTCGGGCGGACGGGTGTTTACGCGAAATGTCTGCACCGGGCGCCAGTCGAAGATATGGTCGCGCAGCCAGAACGGCTCGTGCCGCTTTGCCAGTTCGGTCGAGGCGTGGAGCACCTCTTCCATCGGCGTCAAGGTCTCGGGCTCGGGCACACGCGGCATGGCGGCCCCATGCGAAGGCGCATCCGGTTCCTCGATATGAAACATAGCGTTCATCGCAAGGATGATCGCATCGCCCTGCCGCGCCACGATCCGCCGCGCGGAAAAGCTACGCCCGTCGGAATCGCGTTCGATGTCGAAACTGATTGGGACCGCGATATCGCCCGGCGTCTGGAACATGGCATGGCAATTTGCCGGCCGCTTGCCGTCTTCGACCGTGCGCTGCGCGGCCATAAGCGCCTGCGCCATGACCTGCCCGCCATACAGCCGGATCAGCGCGCTTGGCAGGGGCTGCGAGACGAAGCGGCTGTCACCCTGCTGCTCCAGCATAAACAGCCCTTCGCGCTCCAGCCTGCGCGGCGGGCCGGTGTAGGACCGCCGTTCGGCGGCCTGCCGCGCCGGGATATCGCCCTTCATCAGCCGCCCGTGACCTGATCCTTCAGCACCTGCTGCACGCGCGCCCTCTCGGGCACCTGGTTCAGGCCGATGCGCCGGTCCAGCTCTTCGTGCCAGTGATAGATGCGGCGTTCCTGATAGTTCAGCGGCATGCCGCGAAAGCCCCTGCTTTCCAGCGATTCCTGAATCTGCGGCGCATATTGCAGATCCTCGTACAGGATGCGGGTCCAGTTATCGATCCGCGTCTTCCACAAGGGGTGCGGATCGTCAGGGTCGTGGTCGGGGGCCAGCCAGCTCGACACGACTTCGCATTTGCGCGGCCCGCGCGGGATGAATTGCAGCACGGGGATGCCGCTGTCCGACGGCGGCATCACCAGGTTCGGAAAGATGTGATAGCTGACATTGTTCTCGGCCGGGACCGGGGTGATCGTCTCGATCTTGGGCATGCCCAGCGTGCCGGGATCGGTCCAGTCGGGCCTGCGATTGGGCGTCATCATTCGGCTGTGGCCATTGGGCCAGAGCGTCACGATCATGCCGCGATGATCGAGGAACCGGTTCACCGTGTCCTGATGGATCGACGAGATGTGATACACTTCGAGAAAGGCGTCGAGCAGCACCTTGACGTTGCAGTCGACATCATACCGCTTGCTGTCGACCAGCGACAGATTGTCGAGGTCGTATTGCTCCAGCTCCTTCGCCATCGGGCCGATATGGTCCTTCAGCGGCTGGGCGTCGGGATCTTCGTTCAGGAAGATCAGCGTGCCCAGCATCTCGCAGCGCACGCCGACGAGCGAGCGGCACGACATGTCGAGATCGACGAAATCGCGCTTGTCGCGCACCGCCACCAGCTTCCCGTCGAGCGTATAGCTCCACCCGTGATAGCCGCAGACAAAGCCGCGCGACTGGCCCGATTTCTCGGTCACCAGCGGGGCGCCGCGATGCTGGCAGGTGTTGTAGAACGCCTTGACCTCGCCATCCATGGTGCGCGTGACGACGATCGGCGATCCGGTGTCATGCGTCAGGAACCAGCTGCCGTTTTCGGGCACCTGATCGGCGTGTCCGACATAGCGCCACGACCGCTTCCACATGCGCTCTTCCTCAAGGTCGAGGAATGCGGGATCGGTATAGCGGCATCCGGGAACATCGGGCAGCGCCGGGAAATCGTCGGGCGGCGTTTTGCGCGACCGTTCGAATTCCATCACTTCCTGCACCTGCGCGATCGTGTCGCGGTTGAGTTCCATGGCCTTTGCGCTCCTTCCTCTTGCCCGATCATCGCAACGACCGGATGAAAAAACAAGCAGGAATGTTTTTTATATCACGCCGAACGCTGTTCGCGCGCCGCCTTTGCGGCTGCAACGATCTCGGCCGTGGTCGGGTTTCGGCGCAGGCGCAGCCCGCCGCTGACATGCAATGTCTCGCCCGTCATGAAACATTCGTCGGATGCCAGCCAGACGATACCCGCCGCGACGTCCTCGCTCGTCCCCACGCGCCCCAGCGGATAGGCCTTTGCAAAGCAGTCGACGACCGCCTTGTTGCGCGCCGCACGCTCGGTCATCGGGGTGGCGGTGAATCCCGGCGCGATCGAATTGGCGCGGATGCCGCGGTGCCCGAATTCGTTGGCAACGCAGCGCAGCACGTGATCCGCCCCTGCCTTGGTGCCCATATAGGCGGCGTGATCCTCCAGCATGATCGTGGCCGTCGCGCTGGTCACCTGAATCAGCGATCCGCCGTCGTTCATCGCGCGCAGCATCGCCTGGTAGAACTGGAACGCGCCGGTGAATTGCAGCGCCACCATGCGGTCGATCTCTTCGCGCGTGGTGTCGAGGAAACCCTTGATCAGGCCCCATCCGGTTGCGTTGACGGCAATGTCCACGCCGCCCAGTTCGCGCGCGCGATCGCCCAGCGCGGCCAGATCGCTTTCACTGGTGATGTCGCAGACCGCCGCATGACCGCCGATGTCGTTGGCAAGCGTTTCCAGCGTATCACGGTGCCGCCCGGTCACAAGGCAGGTCGCCCCTTCCGACGACAGCCGCCGCGCGATGGTCTGCGCCATGTTGCCTTCACCCGCCGCGCCCATGACGACCGCCAGCCGCCCGGCGAACTGCCCTTCCGAATGCGCCATTTCTCTCTCCACAATATTAGTGCCGTGCGACCCGGCGAACCGGATCCGACGCCTTGTTTTGCACCGTCACCATGGCACGAATCAAAACAAACATGAAAGTTTGTTTTTTATTTTGCATTCTCGTACCCCGGCCTTATCATTCTGGCATGCGCGCAACAGATGCGGACGGAACCGCTCGGCGCCGACGGAGGATGGATGACTATGGCGCAAGGGCAGCCGAACTATACCATGAGCAAGATGCTGCGCGCATCGGCCGAGGCATATGGACCCAGCGATGCCGTGGTCTTTCCCGACGACCGGCGCAGCTATGACGAACTCTATCGCGCAGCGCGCGCATGGGCGAAGGGGTTCGTCGCCGCCGGCGTCAAGCCGGGCGAGCATGTCGGCATATTGCTGCCCACACGCATCGATTTCTTCGAAATTCTTTTCGGCATCATGATGGCGGGCGGCGTCGCCGTGCCGGTCAATGCGCGCTATCAGTCGGGCGAATTGCGCTATCTGGTGGCCGATGCCGACCTCGTGATGCTGGTGACGACGGGCCGCGTGGCCGAAAATGTCGATTTCGCCGAAAGGCTGCAGGCGGCCTTCCCCGATCTGGCAGAGGGGCAGGATTCCGGCAGTCTAGCTCTCGCCGATGCGCCCGATCTTCGTCAGGTCATCTGCCTCGATCCGCCATGCCAATCCGGCCTCACCTCGCCCGACACGATCCTTGCCGCCGGACGCGCGATTTCGGACGAGGAAATCGACCGACGCATCGACGCCATAAAGGACGAAGATGTCGCGATGATCCTCTACACCTCGGGCACCACCGCCAATCCGAAGGGCGCGCTCATCAGCCACCGCGGACAGGTCGCCAACAGCCGCAACCTCGGCACGCGTTATGAGGTGACGAGCGAGGACAAGGTGTGGTCTCCGCTGCCGATCTATCACATCGCCGGAATTCTTCCGATGACGATGATCCTCGACCGGGGCGGCGCCTATATGACGGTCCCGCATTTCGATGCGGGCGTCGCGCTCGACATGCTGGACCGCGAAAAGGGCACCATCGCCTATCCCAGCTTTGTCACCATCATGCAGGACCTGATCACGCATGAAAAATTCGAGCAGACCGACCTGTCCAGCCTGCGGGTGATGAATTCGAACTTCGCGGTTCAGCCGGCGTGGATCAAGGAGGCCGTCGCCAAGGCGATGCCCGATACCATCCAGGTCGGTACCTATGGCCTGACCGAAGGCGCGGGCACGGTATCGACCAGCCGCCTCGACGACAGCTATGAAATCCGCACGGGACGATGCGGCAAACCGCTGCAGGAATGGGAGATCCGCATCGTCGATCCCGAAACGGGCCAGGATTGCGGCGCGGGCCAGAAGGGCGAGATCGTCCTGCGCGGCCCGAACATGCTCAAAGGCTATTACAAGGCGCCCGACAAGACGGCAGAGGCGATCCGTGACGGCTGGTTCTACACCGGCGACATCGGCAGCGTGGACGCGGACGGCAATGTGATGTTCCACGGCCGCACCAAGGACATGCTGAAGGTCGGCGGCGAAAACGTGGCCGCCGCCGAGATCGAGAGCCATCTGCAGACCCATCCCGCCGTCAAGCTCGCGCAGGTCGTCGGCATTCCCGACCCGCGCTATAGCGAAGTGCCGGTCGCCTTCATCGAGCTTGCTGCCGGAAAGAATTGCGAGGAGGACGAGTTGATCGACCATTGCCGCGGATTTCTTGCCGGGTTCAAGGTGCCGCGCAGCGTGCATTTCGTGCGCGAATGGCCGATGTCGACGTCCAAGATCCAGAAGTTCAAACTGCGCGAGGAACTGCTGGCGCAGCGTGACCAGACGGCGGCGGGCTGATGGCCCCAGTTCGTCCCCCAGCGCCCCTTCCCATCCGGCAGATCGCGTTCTTCGTGCCCGATGCTCACGCCGCCGCATTGTCGCATCATACCATGCACGGATCGGGGCCCTATCTTCTCGCGGAAAACATCCCGCTGGCCGAGGCCATATATCGCGGCAAGCCCGGCACGCTCGACCACAGTTCGGCCTATGGCCAGTGGGGCGATGTGATGGTGGAGTTCGTCCAGCAGAACAATCCGGGCCCTTCGGCTTTTCACGACATCTATCCCGAAGGTTCGGGCCGTTTCGGCCCCCATCACGCCGCCATATTCGTCGACGATGCCGACAAGGCGGCGCAGGAATGGTCGGATGCGGGCTATCCTAGCGTCTTTCGCGGCACCATGGAGGACGGCTTCGCGTTCCACTTCGTCGATACGGTGCCGCTGACCGGCATGATGACCGAACTCTATGCCGGAACCGACAAGCTGCGCGGCTTCTACGACCATATCGCCGCGATTGCGGGTGATTTCGACCGCCACCTCGTCGTCCGCAAGATCGGCCTTTAACGCCGCGCTTCCCTTGGGGAAAACGATTGCCTTGCAGGGCATCCACGGCGCGGACGGGGCGGGTTCCTCAATAGACCTGCTGTATCACTCGGGCAGCCCGAAGGCCTCTCCGTCTGAGCGAAAAGTGCAGTGAAACAAGGATGATGAGTGGCGGAGAGGGTGGGATTCGAACCCACGGTACGGTTGCCCGTACACCGCATTTCGAGTGCGGCGCATTCGACCTCTCTGCCACCTCTCCGCGAGGACTGCAGGCCGGGAAATATCCCTGCCGGTCGTTTAGGAAGCCGGGCGGTTAGCCGATGATTCGGCGCTTGCCAAGGGGGCAAATGCAGCGTTTCGGGGTTAACCACCTCGTTACGCTTGTGACTTGACCGTACGCGGCCTATATTGTGCCCATGCCCGGAAGTTCTCGCAACATCCCGCACGAGGGCGCGCCAGAGCGCGATACACGCTCCTCGTTCTTTTCACCACAGGCGGGAGGCACGGTTTCTGCACCGAAAATCGCCGAAGCTCGCTTTGGGATCGGTGACGTCGTGCGCCACAGGTTGCATGATTTCCGGGGTGTCGTCTTCGACGTCGACCCGGTCTTCGCCAATAGCGAGGAATGGTACGAATCCATTCCGAATGCGATGCGCCCGAACCGCGAACAGCCATTCTATCATCTCTTCGCAGAGAATGAGGAATCGAGCTACATCGCCTATGTCAGCCAGCAGAACCTGGTCGAGGACAGCCTTGGTGGTCCTGTCGAACATCCGTCCATCGACATGGTGTTCGGAGACTATGACCTGGACGACGGACGCTATACACTGCACCGCAGCCTGAGGCATTGAGGTTGGTCGCGCGATAAAGCGGGATCGGTCCCCTCACCTCCTCAATCAGCTTCTGAGTTTCCAGCCCGAGCGCAGGACCATGTAAGTCACGACGAACATGGCAATGTTCAGCACGCCCAGCCCAAGGCCTGCCCACAGCACGGCATGTCCGCTATTGCCGATATCGCTTTCCACCAGAAAGCCGTAGCGGAAGCCCGAGATCACGTAGAAGAACGGATTGAACCGGCTGATCGTCTGGAAAACTGGCGACAGATTGTCGATCACGTAGAAAGTGCCCGACAAAAGCGCGAGCGGAGCGACGATGAAATTGGTGACCGCCGCATTGTGATCGAACTTTTCCGCCCAGATCGACGTGAGCACGCCCATCAGCGACAGCAGGATCACACCCATCAGGCCGAACCAGATGATGGCAACCGGATGCGCAAGGCTAAGCTCCGCACCCGGATAGAGCCATACGGCGATGCCCACCGCAAGGCCAACTAGGATCCCGCGCGTTACCGCTGCGCCGACAATCCCCACCAGCAGTTCCAGGTTGGACAGCGGCGGCATCAGATAATCGATGATGGTGCCCTGTATCTTTCCGCCCAGTAGCGAGAAGCTGGCATTGGCAAAGGCATTCTGCATCATGCCCATCACGATCAGGCCCGGCGCGACGAAGGTGGTGAAGTTGACGCCCAGCACCTCGCGCCCTCCGCGGCCAAGCGCCACCGAGAATATCACCAGATACAACAGTGTCGTGATCGCGGGAGCCCAGATCGTCTGCGTCTGGACCTTGAAGAAACGGCGGACTTCCTTAATATAGAGGGTCCACAGCCCCAGCCGGTTCACCCGGCCGATGACTGGCTGGCCAAACTGGTGAAAAGCGGGGTTGGCGGCGGTTTCGGGTGCGGGGTCGTTCATTAATTGCTCGCGTAACGGCGGGCTATCGATATGGCAAGCGCAGGCGGCGGAACAAGATCGGCGCCGAAACGGACGGAACGATACCGCCCGTGCGCAGATAACGGATTTTTTGGAGAACGCATGAGCTGGACCGACGAACGGATCGAGAAGCTTACCAAGATGTGGGAAAGCGGCTCGACCGCCAGCCAGATCGCCGAGGAACTCGGCGGGGTTAGCCGTAACGCGGTGATCGGCAAGGCGCATCGCCTTGGCCTGAAGGCGCGCCCGTCCCCGGTAAAGGAAAAGGCTGCCGCCAAGGCAAAGCCAAAGCCGGCGCCCAAGAAGGCGGAAACCCCGGCGCCCAAGCCGGCGGAGGCGGCGCGTCCGGCGCCGACGCCTGCCCCCGCGCCGCGCCCGGCCCCTGCGGCGGCTCCGGCCGATCAGCGTCCGGCAGCCCCCAGCGGCAACCAGCCGCGGATCGTGTCGGTCGGCCCTGGCGGCTTCCTGCGGCAGGGCCCCGGCGATCAGCAGTCGCCTATTCCGCCCGCTCCGCCGCGCCGCCTGGTGCCCGCAAAGCCCAGCCCCGAGATCGAAGGCAAGACTAGCCTGCTCGACCTAAACGACCGGATTTGCCGCTGGCCCATGGGCCATCCGGGCGAACCGGACTTCCATTTCTGCGGGCAGAGCGTGAACCCCGGCTTTCCCTATTGCGTCGAGCATTGCGGGCGGGCCTATCAGGCACAGCTTCCGCGCGGTGCCCGCCGTCCTCCTCCGCCCCTGCCGTTCGGCGGTCCGCGCGTGCGTTAAGCAGCGCAGCCGTCAGCTAAGAGAATTGAAAAGGCCCGCCGGAACGTACCGGCGGGCCTTTTTCTTTCCGCAATCTAGTAGGCTAGCGACATTGCCTCGGCAGGCAGCTTATCAGGATGGCCTGCAGAACCAGATCACGTGCTTGGGACCCTTGCCCTTGCCGTTCGCGTCATAGCGCGCGCTGACCTCCACCGCATCGACATGGAATCGGGCGCGCTCAAGCTGCTTGGTAAAGCGTTGATCCGGCGCGGCGGACCAGATCGCCAGTACGCCTTCGGGAGTCAAAGCGCGGCGAGCGGCGGCCAGACCGGCGTTTGAATAGAGCCGGTCGTTTTCGGCCCGCACCAGACCGTCCGGGCCATTGTCGACGTCGAGAAGGATCGCATCGTATCGTCCGGGCCGCTCGGCGATGACATCGGCGACATCCCCCATCCGCAGAGTAAAGCGCGGATCGTCAAACGTATCTCCGGTGAATTCCGCCATCGGACCTTTTGCCCATTCGATGATCTCGGGCACCAGTTCCACCACCGTGATCCGCGTCTTGGGAGGCGCCGTCTTCAGCGCCGCGCGCAGGGTAAAGCCCATGCCATAGCCGCCGATCAGCAGATGCGGCGCACGCGCATTGGCAAGCCGTTCGAGGCTCATCACCGCCAGCGCTTCCTCGGATCCGCGCATGCGCGTGCTCATCAGCTCGTTGCGGTCGAGCACGATCATGAAATCGCGGCCATGGGAATAGAGCCGCAGTTCCTCGCCCCCCGGCACCTGCGCGGTGCCCAGTAATTCGCGCGCCAGCATCTCAAATCCTCCTCTTCACGAAAAAGGCCGCCGGATCGCTCCGGCGGCCCCTTTTGTCATACGATCCGCTGAAAGATCAGTCGTCCTTCAGGAACGCGGGCATGTGGTCGGGGTTGCCCCCTTCCTTGCCTTCACCACTGCCGCCGTCACGGTCGCCGCGCGGACCGCGCGGTCCACGGTCACGACCGCCACCGCCGCGTCCACCGCGATCGCCGCCGCCACGGGGACCACGACGGTCACCGCCGCGATCACCGCGAGGCTCGCGCGGTTCACGGGCAGGACGCGTGTCCTCCAGCTCTTCGCCGGTTTCCTGGTCGACGACGCGCATCGACAGGCGGACCTTGCCGCGGTTGTCGATCTCAAGCACCTTGACCTTCACTTCCTGGCCTTCCGACACGACGTCGGTCGGCTTTTCCACGCGCTCGTTCTTCATTTCGGAGACGTGGACGAGGCCGTCCTTGCCGCCCATGAAGTTCACGAAGGCGCCGAAGTCGACGATGTTCACGACCTTGCCGTTGTAGATCTTGCCGACTTCCGCCTCTTCGACGATGCCTTCGATCCACTTGCGGGCCGCTTCGATCTGCGCGACATCGCTGGACGAGATCTTGATGATGCCCTCGTCGTCGATGTCGACCTTCGCGCCGGTTTCGGCGACGATCTCGCGGATCACCTTGCCGCCGGTGCCGATGACGTCGCGGATCTTCGACTTGTCGATCTGCATCGTCTCGATACGCGGAGCATGCGCCGACAGTTCGGTACGGGCCGAACCCAACGCCTTGGTCATCTCGCCAAGGATATGCGCGCGGCCGGCCTTCGCCTGCTCAAGCGCCTTCGACATGATTTCCTGCGTGATGCCGGCGATCTTGATGTCCATCTGGAGCGAGGTGATGCCCGCTTCCGTACCGGCCACCTTGAAGTCCATGTCGCCGAGGTGATCCTCGTCGCCGAGGATGTCCGACAGCACGGCGAACTCGTCGCCTTCCAGGATCAGGCCCATCGCGATGCCCGACACCGGACGCTCGATCGGAACGCCTGCGTCCATCATCGACAGACAGCCGCCGCAGACCGTCGCCATCGAGGACGAGCCATTCGACTCGGTGATGTCCGACAGGATGCGGATGGTGTAGGGGAAATCTTCCTTCGACGGCAGCACGGGGTGCAGCGCACGCCATGCCAGCTTGCCGTGGCCGATCTCACGCCGACCGGGAGCGCCGAACCGGCCAACCTCGCCGACCGAATAGGGCGGAAAGTTGTAGTGCAGCATGAAGTTCGAATAGGTCAGGCCTTCCAGCCCGTCGATCATCTGCTCCGATTCCTTGGTGCCCAGCGTGGTGGTGCAGATCGCCTGCGTCTCACCGCGCGTGAACA
>NZ_CFETID010000018.1:0-78721 GCF_983967925.1 Croceicoccus sp.
GAGGCTTATGCCACTCCCGCCAACCCTTCGTAGCCAACCCCGTGAATAAGACGGGATAGATACGTCGTCCCTCCGCAAGGGATCGTCGAGGTCATAGCTGCGGAAACCCTCGCTGTACCAAGAAATGTATCTGGGCTAGCGTCGATTAAAACTTCAGTTTCCACGAACGGCATGCTCGCTCTTAACATTGGGATTATTGATCCTGGCTACCAAGGTCCAATGTCCAGCTTTCTGGTGAACTTCAGCAAGAATAATTTTTTAATCGAGGCGGGCGATGTGTTCCTTCGATGCCAGTTTTTCAATTTATCGCAAGTAGAGGATTCAAGTCTTGGTGATCCTATTTCGTATAGGACTTATCTACAGGAGAAAAAACAGAAGGTGGCCGGAAGATTTGGAGACACTTTCCTTAATGTCGAAGATATTGTCTCGTCCGCTGCAAAAGGGTTGGTGTTTCGAGGTTTAGGTTTCGTCGCAACTGTCGCGTTGATTATTACCTTTATGTCTTTTTTGCTGAACCTAGGGTTTTTTCGAGTGGCCGTAGACACAGATTCTCGGAGAGACGAATATATTTCTCGGTACGAGGATGAAATACGAGAATTAGAGGCCAAGGTATCTCAACTTGAGGACAGGCTGAAAGATGAATAGTTTCCTAAAGTTTGATTCATCTGATGATGTTGTCAAATGGGCTTTTGAAATGTGTAGAGATGAAGGAGAAAAAGTTTCTCCTAGGGGTATGCTTACTTATGAGGTGCCGGTCGTCGGCTTCGAGTTAACCTCTCCGAGAAAAAGAAAGATAAGCTGGTCCAAGAGAGGCTGGTCTTCGGGCTTGGGTGCGGCTGAAGCTGCTTGGCATTTATCCGGGTCAAGAGACGTGGATATCTTAGCCCACTATGCGAAAAGCTGGAAAAAATACAGTGACGATGGCCTTCGTGTAAATGGAAGTTGTTATGGTGCTAAGATATTTTCGGGGGGAGAGAACTCGCAATGGGAAGTGGCAAAACAAATATTAAAAAATGATTTAGACAGTCGTCGATCTGTGATCGTAACAGATGCGACAGTATCCAGTGATTTATATACTCTCGATAAATCATGCCTAACAAGCATGCAATTCTTGGTAAGGGACGGGAGGCTTCATGCTGTGGTGAACATGAGGAGTAATGATGTTTACCTAGGTTTACCATATGACATATTTCTATTTACAATATTTCAAGAGCGGATGGCCTTTGAACTTGACATCTCTCTTGGTAGTTATTTTCATATTGCTAGCTCTTTTCATTTATACGACCGAGATCTTGAGAGGGTAAACCGCAAAGGTGGTTTCGGTTCTTCTTATACTCAGGAAATGGCAACTCTCGATTTTAATGAGGTAAATAACTTTATTGCTGCTGAGGTTGCGTTTCGAAAATCCGGCGCTTGGTTGGGTAATGTAAGCTCCGGCTGGGAGGAGCTTGTTGCTGATCTCCGCAACTTCGCTAATAAGTAGAATGAAGTTTTATTGTCCTACACACCCCGACCTGTATAACTAACCCGGTTCCCTCAACCCTCGCACAGAGAGGAACCGGCCATGCCCCTTGAAATCCCCGCACCATCCGACCGCGATACCATCGATCACGCCCGCCGATGGCGCGCGCATGTCGAGGCTGGGCGGATCGGGACCGGAACGCCTTCCACCGCCGAGATAGCGCTCCAGCACCTCTATAACGAGGAAGTGCTGTGGGGCAGGGCGCGGACCTTTGCATATCCTGCGCCGCGGCGGTCGCGCTGGCCGTGATGTTGCCGGTTGCGGCCTTGCCGCGACGTTGGCGTAATTCGCCGTTTTTTGTTTGGGTCCCTCAAACGCCGGGCGCGGCCCATCCGGGCCGCTTGGCTTCGCCGCATAAGCGGCGGCGCGCGTTCGCGCTTGCGGGAGTCGCTTCGCGCCCCGTTCCAGCGCTCCGCTGACGGGTTGCGCTCTTCCGCCCTTGATCAAACCTCGGGAGATTCCTCCATGAACGATCTCACCCCCTGTGACTCCGCCCCCACCGACCTCGCTCCCCCCTCGCGCAACCGTCACGCGGGCTGGACCCGCGCGAAAATGGTCACCTTCCTGCGCGAACTGGCTGCGTCCCAATCCGTCGCGCAGGCCGCGTCTGCCGTGGGCCTTACGCGCCAGAGCGCCTATCGCCTGCGTGACCGTCTGGTCGGCACGCCTTTCGCGCTCGGCTGGGAAGTCGCGCTGGAGGCGGGGCTGACGCAGCTTGCGCATGCGATGCTCGACCGGGCGGTGAACGGGGTCGAGGTTCCGCACTACTACAAGGGCGAGCTGGTCGGCACCTCGCGCCAGTATGACGAGCGGCTGTCGATCTGGATCGCCTCGAACCCGTGGAAGATCGGCCGCCACCAGTTCGCGCGCGAGCACGGCGCCAAGGGCTTCGACCATCTGCTCGCCCGGATCGAGAGCGGCCCGCTCGACTGGACCGACGAGGAAGCCGGCGATCAGGGCAGCGCCGAACTGCGCCGCGCCCGCTCCTACGAAGGCGCGCTGGAAGGCTGGTACGGATCGAACCCCTGATCTCCGGCCCGCGACCCCGATGTTTGCCCGCACATCTCTCCGCACTCCCGCGGTGTCACTTTTCGCCCCAAGGCCCAGCATTTCCGCGGCACAGGGCCGGGTTACACAGCCTGTAGGACGTGTCACCTTTGTCACTTTTCGCGGGGGTATGCCGGGGCGGACGGTGGCGGCGGGAGAGGGAAAATCCGGTCCCCATGGTCGGGGCTTGCCGCGTGATATTGGGGTGATCCCCCGATACCGCCGCCATCCGCATCGGCCCAGTCTGCGCGTCAGAGGTCGCAACCGACCGACCAGAACGGAGGGATCCATGATCCGCTGGAGAGAGAGAAAACTGGGCGCCATCGCGGCGGCATGTCTTGCCGTCACCGCGATCTCCGCCCCCGCCATGGCAGAAGTGCGCCAGGTCGACGGCGATCTGTGGATGCAATCGACCGCAGAGCAGAAGCAGGCCTATCTGGTCGGCGTCGTCAACGTGCTGGCCGTCAACCAGGCGCTGCGGCAAAAGCGCGGCACCGCCGACGCCAGCGATCCGCTGTCGCGCTATCTGGCCGCCGCGGACCAGCAGTCCATCGCGCAGATGCAGGCCAGCCTCGACAGCTATTACGCCAATGCGGCCAATCGCTCGGTCCCGGTGCTGGGCGCCCTGTGGCGCGCATCGGTCGCGGCACGATGAAGCGCGGAAAGGATAGAGCCATGACAAAGCACAACAGGATCGCCATCGCGGCCATGGTGGCGCTCTCCATCGCCGCCTGCGCCACCACCAAGGGCGCGGTCATCGGCGGCGGCATAGGCGCCGTCGCGGGCGACGCAGGCAAGGGCGCCGCCATCGGAGCCTCTGCCGGCGCGGTGATCGACATCATCGACTAGGGGATCAGCGGCGCATCCCCCGGAGCGGTGCGGGTTACTGCCACGGCCCGCACCGCTTTCACTTCATCGCTGCTGAGGCACGACTGCCTCATTTCGGCCTCAATTGCGGCACGTAGTGGCGGGAACGCCGTTGAATTCAGGGCCGGGGATTGGGACTTCTTGTCGCATATTGGCGAAAAGGAGTATCGTGACATGAAAAAACTGATGATCTTCAGCGCGATGGCCGCAACCGGCCTCGCAGCACCCGCAATGGCCCAGGACGCGACCGACCACGCCGGTCACGCAATGGACGCCGAAACGGCAGAGGCCCCGGCAACGGCACCGCAAACCGCCGCTCCGATGGCCGAAGGTGAGGCAATGGCCGCAACCCCGGTGACCGAGGCAGAGGTCGACAGCTTTGCCGCCGCGATCGTCGACATCCAGAAGATCGAAGGCGACGCCGCAATCCCGGCCGAGGAAAAGCAGGCCCAGATGGTCGCAACCGTCAGCGAACACGGCCTGACCCCTCAGCGGTTCAACGAGATCAGCACAAGGACGCAGACGGATACGGAATTGCAACAGCGTATCCAGGTGGCAATGACGGAACTGATGTCGCCGGCCGGATAAGAGACAGGGTCGCGGCGGCAGTCCATAGAGACTGCCGACTAATCAGAGGCGGGCATCCGATCGAACGATCGGGTGCCCGTCCTGTCACGGAATACTAGTCGGAGGGAACGGTATCGGCGCGATCGGCCATGTTCTCATCGACCGGGGCGGGCGCGGCATCGCCCTCGGTCTCGTCCGTTGCGGCGCGGGCAGAAGGCAGCGCCACGCTATATTCGGAGACGATCTTCCATGACCCGTCCGCCTGCCGCTGCCACACCGACTGGCTCGTGCTGGAAACAATCGGGCTTCCCACCGGATCGGTGCTGTTGATCGAAATCCGGGCTGTAGTAACCGCGAAATCGGCCCCCGCCGAAACCCAGGTCTGGGTAGGGGTCACCGCGATCTTCACATTTTCATCGCCGAGAAGAGAGGCGTAATTCGCCCGGATCGATGCCGGGTCGGTCAATGGCTCAACATTCGGAATGACCAGCGTGGCATTAGGCGCATAGACCGATACGGCGCCATCGACATCGCGATTGTTCAAGGCGGCGATGCGGACTGCCTGCGCCTTTTCGATCGAAACCTCTGCCTGCGCGGGATCGGGGGCCTGCTTGGTCGGGGCTTCTACCAGCGTGTCCTGCTCGGACTGGTTGCAGCCCGCAAGTCCTGCAAGCGACATTACGACGGCAGCGGCAGTGGCCCTGCGAAACAGCGAATTCATCATGCCTCTCCTGCACGCAATTCGCTTGGAAATGCACGCCTTTTTCAAGAAAGCCAGCAGAGCCGACCGATTATCGACAGCAGACTAGCGGACCGTCTCGGTTTCTTCGATCATTTTCACGAACTTTTCGCGCCACCAGTGAACGTCTTCGTGCTCCACCCCTTCGCGAAGGCTTGCAAAGCGGCTCTTGCGTTCGGCCAGCGGCATCTTGAGGGCACGCTGGATGGCGTCGGCAACTTCTTCCGGTGCATATGGATTGACCAGCAGGGCTTCGGGCATCTGCGCCGCCGCGCCGGCAAATCGGGACAGCACCAAGACGCCCGGATCGTCGGGATCCTGCGCCGCGATATATTCCTTGGCCACAAGGTTCATGCCATCACGTAGCGGAGTCACCAGACCAACCCGTGCGGCCCTGTAAAGCGCTGTCAGTTCTTCGCGCCGATAGCCGCGATTGACGTATCGGATCGGCGTCCAGTCGACCTCTGCGAACATCCCGTTGATGCGGCCTGCCAGCTCATTCAGTTCCTCGCGGACGTGGCGATATTGCTCAACCTCGCCGCGAGATGGGGGCGCGACCTGTACCAGCACGACGGAGCGACGAAGCTCGGGATGGGCCGACAACATATGCTCGAAACTGACGAGCCTTTCCTGCAGGCCCTTGGAATAATCCAGCCGGTCGACACCGATGATCATGGTCAGCTGGCGCAGCGAGATCCGCATGCGTTCGGCCAGCTCGTTAGCAAGGCCGGTATCGCCCGCCTCGACGAAATTCTTGAAGTCGATGCCGATCGGGCACACGACCGCGCGCATCCGCTGGCCGTCGACGGTGATGTAATCGCCATCGACCGATCCACCGAGTTCATTCTCGCAGTAATGGCGAAAGCTTTCGAGCCATTCGGCGGTCTGGAAGCCGACCACGTCATAGCCGAACATGGACCTGACGAGCCTCTGGTGATGGGGCAGCGAAACCAGAAGGCGCGTCGGCGGCCAGGGGGTGTGAAGAAAGAAGCCGATCTTGTTCTTCACCCCATGATCGCGCAGCAGCGACGCCATCGGGATCAGGTGATAATCGTTGATCCAGATCGTATCGCCAGGCTCGATCATCACATGCAGCGGTTCGGCAAAGCGCTTGTTTACGCGCTCGTAACCCGATCCGAAGCTGCGGTTATACTTCGCGATGTCGATCCGGTAGTGAAACAGCGGCCACAAGGTGCGATTGGCAAAGCCGTTGTAATATTCCTCGACGTCCTGCGGTTCCAGATCAACGACGGCAGACCGGACGCCATCGACTTCCTCGAAGTTCACCGATCCGGTGAATTCCTCGACCTCATGTCCCGACCAGCCGAACCAGAGCCCGCCCGATTGCCGCAAAGCCGCCTGCAGCGCGACGGCAAGACCGCCTTGCGAGCCATCGGGACTGGGCATCGATACCCGGTTCGATACGACGATTAGGCGGCTCATGGCATGTCCTCGCTTGTTCCGGTTCCGGCGTGCTGCGACTTGTCTTTATGCAACGAACGTTTCAGCCAATCGTTCACATCGCGAACGCCGGGAAGGCGGTGGCTTGCAACGGTCCGTCTCGGTGCGCCGACCAGGATCCCCATACCGCCCGCGTCCTCTACCGTTCGGAAGCCATCCTCATCGGTCACATCGTCGCCCAGGAACACCGGCCGATGACCGGCGAAAGGCGACAGGCTGAGAAGTTCGGCAATGGCAGTGCCCTTGTCGACACCGGCGACCCGCACCTCGACCATGTCATGCCCATGCTGCACGTGGAGCGCGTGCTTGTCGGCCAGCTGTTTGGCCAGCTCCTGCGCCGCCTCGCGCATGTTGGGTGCACGCCTGTAGTGCAGGGCGGCTCCCAGCGGCTTGTCCTCGAACAGCAGGCCGTCGGCCGTTTCGGCGAAAACGGCAAATTGCTGCTGCGCAATGTCCAGCCCGTCGGGACGCGGCAGATATTCGCGTTCTCCTCCGGCGAGGCGCCATTCCGAGCCGTGACTGCCCGCTGCCGCCAGTCCGATCATGCCGAAACCGTCCAACACCTCGATCGCGCGCCCGCTGACCAGCGCGAGCCGGCCTTGCAGACGATCGTTCAATTCGTGGAGCGTGCGTAAAAGCTGGTCGGGAACGTCGACGGCGTCTGGCCGGTCGCACAATTCGACAAGCGTGCCGTCGAAATCGAGGAAAAGCGCGTCAGTGCCGAAATCGAGTAACGGAGGCTCTGAAAGCGGGCGATCGGGGTCAGGATCTGTCACACATTGGATTTGGCCGCTGCGGCGAGCGGGGTCAACCCTGTATGCTGCGATAGCGAAGATGGATGTCCCGCCTGCCTATCGTTCCGTTTCCTGACGCAGCCATTGCAGCATGCGGGCATCGCGTCTTGCGGCCTCTCGCAATGAGGGGTTGGTCATCGAGGCGAGATAATCCCGCCCTCGCTGCAGCACCCATCGCGGATAGCCGGTCCATCGCAGCCGATCCTGCGCGCTAGTGCTGGCAAGCTCGGCCAGTTTTTGCGGGGTAGGGTGAATGGCTTTCTGCAGCGCGCCGAGCGGTCCCGAGCCGGCATTCCCCGTTTCGAGCCGGCGCATCATCGCCCGCTGGTCGGCCTCTGCGGGAACCTGGAACATGGCCTGCAGCGCATCGGGAACAAAGCGTCCCGCGCGGTCCACGTCCGGCCTGATTTCCGCAGGAATGTCGATCTGCCCGGCTTCCCTTGCCAAGGCGAGCAGCAGATCGAGCGAGCGTCTGAGTTCCAGCCTGTCTGCGACCTTCACCGCGGCCTTCTGGTCGAGGTCGGGATGGCGCCACAACCGATGGATATCCGCAATCGTGAGCGGGCCATTGTCAAAGCAATTGTGCAAGGTCGCATGAACCGTCAGGTGCAGCAGGTTGGGCAGGGGGGCTGCATAGGCGATGGGGTGGCCGGAACTCGTGACCGGGCAAGCCGTGCCGAGCAGCATCGCGGTCAGCTCGGAATCTCCGGCCCAATGCCTTGAAAAGACCCGGTGATGAATTTCAACCGTGACCCCGTGCTGCTCGCACACGATCTCGGGCAATTGGTGGTTGTATTCGGTGCCATAGCTCTTCGCCCATGGCGCAGGCGCGAACCCGTTGACCAGCAGCCATTCGCGCGCCTCGACGGCCCGCTCCGCCGGGACCAGTATGTCGAGATCGCGCAGCGGACGCATCGCGGGCTGATCATAGAGCGAATAGGCGAGCGCGGAACCTTTCAGGGCCACATGCTCAATGCCCTTGTCGTCCAGCAGGGCTGCGATGCGGCCCAGAACCAGCTTTTGTTCAAGCGCATAGATGGACTGCCGCCGATAGAGATCGGTCAACCGCAACGCGGTATGCTGCGGTACCGCGACAGTGCTGGCGCGGAGATGGCGGTGCAGCAAATTGGCCGTGCGCGTCCGGACGGCAATCGCCTCGATCGCGGTCCATCCTGCGTCGTCCAAGGCCGCAAATTGCCCGTCATCAGGCTCGCTACCGCCGCAGATTTTCAAAAGGATCAGTTCGGCAAGTTCGTGGCGGGGTACGCGAAAGGTCCAGTCGTCGGCCTTATGCATTGCCGCGTTCCTGAAACTTCACGAAGCGCGCGGCGGTAAGGCCGCGGCCCACGGCGCAGAAGATGCGCGCGGCTTCCAGACCGCCGACGGAGTTGCCCCCCGACCATTCGCGCATCCAATTCTTGAGCCGAGGCAAATCGAGCATCTCGGCAATGTCCGCATCGTCTTCCAGCCGGTCAAGCTCGGCCATGATCGCGTCGCGTTCCTTCGACCAGCGCAGCGGCCAGTCGCTGCTCTGGATGCCGAGGCGCGTTTCGCATCGCACCTCCTCGGGCACGCGGCCCTTCAAAACGCGCCTTGCAAGCCAGCGGGTCTGCCCGTTCCGCAAATATTGTTCGTCGGGAATGCCCGCCGCCAGCTCGAAGAGCGGCCGATAGGCAAGCGGCGAGCGTTTCGGAACACCGTGCAGCAACTCAAGCGCCAGGGCCAGATCGGCACCGTCGCCGGAGGATCCGGCAATGACGGCCGCCCGCCATTCGCGCGCATCGCTTCGGTCAAGGAACAGCGGATCGTGTCCCATCGCTCTTCCGCGGGCGAGCACTCCGCTCCGCTCGGCATAATCGGAGCGCAGGGGGCACCAGCTCTCGAAGGGGTCGAGAGCCCGACCTCGCGCTCGCCGCAGTCTTGCGCGAAGCGTCAGCGACAATTGCGGCATGACGGCCTGGCTGATGAAGCGCCGAAAGTCCGATCCTTTCCCGCCCCGAGCCGAAACCTCGCGCCATGCAAGGCCCGCCCTGCCTTGCCGCAGCCAACTGGCGGGACCGGTCAGACCGTCATAGCTGAACCGCTATTGCCGAAATCGCCGTCGAGGACGACATCGCAGCCCGTGCGCGATGCGCGCCGCAGGATTTCGTGCCCCCAATGCAGATTGCCTGCGCCCATGGGGGCAAGGCCGGCCAGAAGGAACAGCTTGTCCTCTTCGTCCGACAAGGGCGCCGATCCCGTGTCGACAAGCTCGAGGTCGATGCGCGGATGCATGGCCGCAAATGCCTCTGCATTGGCTGCCTCATTGCCGTGGGCATTGGGCCAGTCCAGCGCCTCGAAACCCTCTTGCGGGACCCAGCAATAGGCCTTGAGCGGGCTGTCCGGGGGCAGGGCATCCAGCGCGAAGCTCGCGACAGCCTGCGAATCCAGTCCGCCGGACAACTCGGTGGCCACCTTGCCGAAACCGCGCAAGGTCTCGCGCGAGCCATGCGCCATCGCCGTTTCGACCGCTTCGACATAGTCCGCGTCTTTCGCGAAACGGACTTCGGGGAGCGAGAATATATCCCAGAAGCGGCGGCGGCTGAGGCCGGACCGATCGAGATGAACCACCTCGCCGGTCGCCACGCGTTCGATATCCCGAAACCAGCCGCGCCTGCTGTCGCCGAAGTTCAGATAGAGGGCGTCTGCCATTTGCGTCCGGTCGACGCGATCGCTTGCGCCCGCGGCAATCGCGGCCCGAGACGTCGATGCCGCGACGATACGCCCGGAATCGCGCCACAGGTGAAGAGGCGGCGCAGCCAGCGCCGAACGGGCAAGCCGCAGCCGATGCTCATCGGGGTAATAGGCAATGGCGGCGTAACGCCCGCTCAGCCGGCGGTCGCAATCGTCACCGAACTGCGTTAGGGCCGCGGCATAGATCGCATCGTCGCCCTGGCCGGCAGGCCTTTCGGGCAGATTTGCCAGGATAGCATCCCGGTCATGCAGTTCACCGGCAAACAGGACATAGGCGCCATCGGCACCGCGATGCGGCGTCCAGGGCGGTTTGCGTGCCCCCAGGCGAGGGGGCGGCGCATCTCGCAAGGCGGCACGGGTGAATAGCAGGCCGCAGTCGACCCGTGCCGATCCGACAGGTCCGCCTTGCCCAAGCCCCAGCGAATTGGCGATCCTGCCCCGTAGAGCAACGTCCGCACCCCCGCACCAGCTTCCATCGCCCAGGTCGATCGCGGCGGCGACAAGCAGCGAACCCATCGAAATTATCCCTCGGCGCGGGGGACTTGCCCAACCGCTGCATTCGAGAAAGTCATCAACGGGCGGTACAGGCGGCGATCGCAATGGCCGAGGATGATGTCTCCCCCGACTTCGACCCACGCGTGATATTCGTCCATCGCGGCATCCGATCCCCGGTAGACCGCGATGATCAGCCGCGCTTCGATATTCCGCCTTCGCAGCATCCACTGCAAGGCGACCGCGCGCGGAAGACATTTGGTATGGAAGGGCAGGCGTCCTGCCGCTCGCTCCACCTGTCTGGCCAATCGGCGCGACAGGCCGAGGTTCTCAGTCGTAGAGGCTGGTCCCATGACAGGCGGATCGACCGGTTTGACGATAGCGCCCAGAGTTCGGCGCCAATTCTTCATCGGGACATGGTTCACAAGTCCGCGAGCGATGGGCAAGAAAACCATCGCTTCGAGTGTCATCCGGCGGGAGGCGCTCCGTGTGGTCATCGCGCCGTCCTCACGCCTTTGCGCTATCCTCGACGGATCTGCCGCAAAGAACATATAATCGATCAGCAATATCGGGCGAATCCGGCATTGACGAGACTTTCGGCAAATCGCGCGACCCCTTCGCGTGCTTCCGTCGGCTCCACCTCATACTCGGAGCAAAGCTTTTCCGAAATGGCTTCCAGATCATCATCGCTATCGAGCAGTGTCCAGATGCGCAGTGCGACATCCTTGAGCGCGAAAAAACGCCCCGTATCGATATCGATCAGCATAAGCTCGTCATCGACGGGGCTCGCTTCGTATCGTTCGGTGATCTTCGAAAGTTTTTTCAGCGGCATGTCACGACATATGCCGAAACCTAAGCCGCAAAGCAAAGCCTATGCAAAGCAACGGTAAGTGCTGACAATTTATCAGACGCGCAAATTTGTAGACAATGCTTTTGCTAGCGACTGACCCAAATATAGGGCTTCAACGCAGCGCATACGAAAACCCCGGCCAGAAAGCCGGGGCGCGCATGATACTAATAAAGGCTCGGCGTCAGGAATTACGCGACAAGTTGTTCTTCCCGCTACCGTCCACGTAGTAGTTGTTGCCCGACGCGACCGAAGACAGGTCGACGTCCAGCGCTTCCAGCTTGGGTTCGCTCCAAAGGGCTTTCGACTGTTTCATAATTGTCTGGCGTCCTGCATTGTCCGCGTCTGATACTGAGGTCTTATACACCATTTCGCGTAATTCGCAAATGCACAATTTCTCAGAGACGGCTGAGTTGATCCACGATCCTCGGCAGATCCGATTCGAAACTGCCCCGATCTCTACGTCTATTCAACGTCCACACCCGCAGCCCTGTTCCCAATGACATCAGATCGCGCCGATAACGCGCTTCGTCCTGCAGCGCGATCGCGATTTCGATGCGGTACATCGCTTTGACAATACACGGCAATTTGGATGCTCCCGTGCACGGCTCCAGCATCGGTTCATCGCGATCCCAGGTTTGGAGGACGATAAGGTCCGTCAGGGGCAAGGGCTGCCCGCCTTTCGTCTCCAGGTCAGACTTTTCCGCCTCCAGAAGCTCGGCAAAATACTTGGCCGCGCCCGGTTCGATGGGCGAAAGCGCACGCGCGCCCGTCATTGCAAACGCGTCCTCGCATAATTTGATGCGGTTCCGGTCCGGCCAGGCAAGTATGCCATCATCGGCGAATTGAAGCAGCAAGACATCATCCGACCTGTGAGCAAAGCCATATCGCCCCAAGGCTGCGGCCAGCGTGGATTTGCCTTCGCCCGAATCGCCGGTAAACGCGACGATCCTGCCTCCCATGACCACGCTGCTGGCGTGAAGCGGCACCAGCCCGTTCAGCCATGCGACCGCGCCATAGACGGTGCCGTTGTAGAAAAGATCGGTTTCCTCGGTCGAACCGTCATCGCCCTGCGCAATCGCGATGCCCTTGCCCCTGGCATAATGGAAACGCGTGCCTCGCGGCGTGGTGAACAGGAATGCGTCACGGTTCAATTGCATGACGGGCCATTCCATCACGCAATGCTCCAGCCGATCGGGCAGCGTGCGCGCCTCGATGCGCATTTCCTCACGGATGATGGCGGGAAAGCTCATGCTTCCGGGTTCTACTGCGCCGGATGCGAATCGCCAGCAATTGGTCTCAATCCGCGAACGCCGCGTCTTCCAAAAGCAATTCGGCGACCGGAACACTACCCCAGTCGTCGATCTTGGCCCGTCCGGCCAGCCACAACTTCCGCCCGCGCGATCCGTGGAGCAAGGCTTGGCCCAGATCGCTTTCCTCGGCCCGAAAGGCGATGGCCTTGAACCGCGCGCCGTCCTGTCCGGCCGCGATCAGGCGCACGTGCCCCTGTCCGACGACATCCGCCTTGATAAGCGACACCGGCCCGACCGCCACCCTCGGCGCCGGCCAGCCGACGCCATACGGCCCCGCGGCTTCCATCTGTTCGATCAGCTCGGCATGCAACCCGCGCGGCGCCAGCGAAAGGTCGAGCGTCAGCGCGCGCGACGCCATTGCCCGTTCGACATCGCGGCCAAGGCGCTCGTCCAGCCAGTCCCTGAACGCGTCAATCCGGCCTTCCTCGATCGTCAGGCCTGCTGCCATTGCATGCCCGCCGCCCTTGACCAGCAAGCCCGCATCACACGCGGCGATGACCGCTGCGCCAAGATCGACGCCCGTGACAGAGCGGCCCGATCCCTTGCCGACGAACGATCCGTCCTTAGCGTCCTCTTCCACGGCGATCACGAAGACCGGCTTGTTCGTCTTTTCCTTGATACGACCCGCGACGATACCGATCACGCCGGGATGCCAGCCGCGACCGGCCAGCACGAGCACCGACCGGTTATGCTGGCCCAGCAGCTGCGCTTCCGCGGCAAGCTGCACCTCTCCCTCGATCGCGCGGCGCTCTTCGTTGAGCCGGTCGAGCAGGGCGGAAATCTCGCGTGCCTCGGCAGTGTCTTCGGTCGTCAGGAGCCGGACCCCAAGGCTTGAATCCCCGATCCGTCCCGCTGCATTGATGCGCGGACCCAGGGCAAAGCCAAGGTCGCTCGCGTGCGGAGCGCGCTTAACCCGGCCGGCGTCCAAGAGCGCCGCGATCCCGACATTCTGTCGCCGCGCCATCACCTTGAGCCCCTGCGCGACGAACGCGCGGTTAAGGCCGTGTAGCGCCGCGACATCGGCCACCGTTCCCAGCGCCACGAGATCGAGCAGGCCCATCAGGTCGGGCTCTTGCCTTTCGACGAAATAGCCCTCGGCACGCAGCAGTCTCACCAGCGCGATGCCGAGAAGAAAGGCGACACCCACTGCCGCGAGGTGGCCATAGGATGCCGCCTCGTCGCTCGAATCCAGCCGGTTCGGGTTCACCAGCGCGGCCGCGCGGGGCAATTCGCTGGCGCATTTGTGGTGATCGACGACGATAACGTCCACCCCGGCATCCGCCGCCGCCGCCAGCGCGTCATGCGCCATCGCGCCGCAATCGACCGTGACGATCAGGCTGGATCCGCTTTCCGCCAGCTGGACAAGCGACTGGCCCGTCGGACCATAGCCTTCCAGCAGGCGATCCGGAATGTAATGGCCCGCCTCGACGCCCAGCTGGCGCAGCAGACGGATCAGAAGCGCCGCGCTGGTGGCGCCGTCGACGTCGTAGTCGCCATAGATCGTGATCGTCTCACCGCCCAGAACGGCCTGCGCAAGACGCTCGGCCGCGCCGTCCATATCGGCGAAGATCGACGGATCGGGCAGAAACGCGCGCATGGTGGGCTGCATCTGGCGGTCGACGTCATCCTCCTGCACGCCGCGGGAAAGCAGCAATTGACGAAGCAGGCCCGCGCCGTCCGCCGCCATGCCAAGCGCCATGTTCCCGCCGCGCCATTGCCACGCCCGCCCTGAAAGCGAGGACGAGACATTGCAGACAAAGCCCTTGATATTGCGTTCGTCGATCCGGGAAGCCATGGTCGGATCATAGCACGTGGGGAGAGAGCCTTTCGGTCCCTCTCCATCATGTCGGCGACTTATCCACGATTTAGCTTTATTCACGATCCAGCGGGACAATCGGCGAGACGGGTGTGAGCGGCAACCGAACGGACAAGCCAGACGCGGCGCGCCAGATTCTGATCGTCTGGCATTCACGCACAGGCGGCGCGGAGGCCATGGCTCTGGCCGCAAGGGAAGGGGCCGATGCGCAGGATGACAATGTTGCCGCCGCTCTTTTGCGCGCGAGGGATACCGAACCGGGCGATGTTCTGGACGCGGCGGCATTGCTGTTCGTGTGTCCGGAAAATCTGGCCGCGATGTCTGGCGAGATGAAGGAATTCTTCGACCGCTGCTATTACCCCGTTCTCGGCAAGGTCGAGGGAAAGCCCTTTGCCACCGCCATCGCGGCAGGATCGGATGGCGAAAATGCGACCCGCCAGATCGACCGCATCGCGACAGGCTGGCGGCTGCGACGGGTGGCCGATCCGCTGATATGCAATTTCGGCGCGCAGACGCCCGAGGACATCATGGCGCAAAAAACCTTGTCGCCGGCAGACCGCAAAGCCTGTTTCGATCTGGGAGCCGCCCTGGCGGCAGGCACGGCGATGGGTGTGTTCTAGCCGGATGACCGACAGGACATATCCGATTCTGTCCTGAGTCGGGATAGGTCCAATACGGATCGAACCGGATCTCGTCAGCAACCGATGTTTGCTCTACTAGGCAACGCCGTGGGAGATTTGTGGCGGCTGCCCCGCGTGGTAGCGCTCGCAATTTTAGATGATGAGGGACGAACAGAAATTGCGGGGTCGGCATTTAACCCTCTTTTTCCATGATAAGCGGACCGAACGTGAACGGCTGCTTCGCACCCGGCTGCAGTCGGCGGGCCGGGCCGTCGAGACCCTCGGGGTCGACCAATGGCGCGTCGGCGACGGCGTGGCGGGCGAGGATGGGATGGAACTCACCATTCGCTTCGCGGACAGGTCGGCCTGGGGCGGGGGCAGTCCCGCACATTGTTTTGAAATCGATCGCGATCTGATTGGCGACTGTCTCGCGGTGACGATCGCCGCTTCGCCGGCCTTCGTTTCCGATTTCGACCCGGTGGACATGTTGCGGCATCAATGCGCGCTGGCACTGGAATTGCTCGACGCGCAAGCGGTCGGAGTCTTCTGGTCCGGGGCCGATTGCCTGATGGGCGCCGACTATTTCCGCCGAATGGTTTCGGTATGGATCGACGGCGGCGCCTTTCCGGCGCTGGGCCTGACCGCTCTGGTGCGCGAGGATACGGGCGTAATGCGCTCAACCGGCCTCGAATTTCTCGTCGGTCAAGAGGTCGCGGTGCTTCCGGGGGAGGGCATGGAGGGCCGCGATCAGGCCAGGCTGGCGATCCGCATGATCGACTTTCTTGTGCGCGAGGGGCCGATCCAGCAGGACCAGACGATCGATGTCGACGGCTTCGGACCGGTCCACGTGCAAGTCGATGCGAATAAAGGCCACATTAACCTCTATCGCTAAGATTGGTATTAGCATTTGATCGCGTAGTGCAGGCCTAACAGGCATGCAAAAATCGTCAGCGAATATCGGTTCGTCCGGAACCAGGTTTTCGTCGGTCAACAGGAGGGGTTCGGCAGGCTATTCTCCGGGATGGCAGCGGCACCATCTGTTGCCTCGGCAGTTACTTTCACACGGCAGTCTGGAACGTTTCTTTGCGGAGCTTCTTCCGCAGGGGTTGGGGTTTGAGAATTTCGGGACCAACGGTGTCCTGTTGCCGGCTACGGAAAAGCTGGCTCTCAAACATGGGCTGCCGCTGCACCGCGGCCCGCACCGCCTCTATAATGAATTGGTGCTGGAAAGGGTCGCTGCGATCGAGATGTCTTGGTCACAGTCAAGAAATCGAAGGCAAATCCTGGGCTCGGCCGCGGCGGATCGATCGCGGCGCCAGCGTGCCAATGATGATGCGCTCGAAAGGATGGCCCTGCTTCAGCGGGCCTTGAAGCGCCGCCTGCTGACCTGTTCGGGCAAGCCGCTGATTCTGAACCGTAAGGATCCGGTCGGTACCGGGATCGATTTCTCGCATCTCGACGCCATGGCCGATCTGCTGTGGGATGATACGCGCCCGTACAGCTGACGGGCGCGCATCCCTATGCGTCAGTCACGCTCGGCCCACGCGCCATTGGCGGCGCTCAGGATCGCACGCACGCTGGCGGTGGCGACGTCCTCGTCGATGCCCACGCCCCATATCGTGCAGCCGTCCGGCGTGATGCACTCGACATAGGCCGCCGCCCGCGCGTCGGAACCCTTGTTCATGGCGTGCTCCGAATAATCGTTCACCTCGAGGGTCAGGTCGAAACTGTCGCGCAAGGTCGCGATGACCGAGCTTATCAGCCCATTGCCGCGGCCCGAAACCGAACGTTCCTCGCCATTGACGGACACTTTGCCTGAGAAGATGCGCGTGCCGTCGGCGGCGCGGGCTTCCTCATATTCGACAAGCTGGAAGTGCTGGGGGCGCGAGAGGCGGTATTCGTTCCGGAAAGCCTGCCAGATATCCTCGGCGTTCAGCTCGCGGCCGGTCTGGTCGGCCATTTTTTGCACCGCGCGCGAAAAATGGGCCTGCATGCGCTTGGGCAGCTTCAGCCCCTTGTCCTGCTCCAGCACCCAGGCAAAGCCGCCCTTGCCGGACTGCGAATTGACGCGGATCACCGCCTCGTAATTGCGGCCCAGGTCCGCGGGATCGATCGGCAGATAGGGCACGCGCCACAGCTCGTCGTTCTGCTGTTCGTGCGCCTCGAACCCCTTCTTGATGGCGTCCTGGTGGCTGCCGGAAAAGGCCGTAAACACCAGCTCGCCGCCATAGGGATGGCGCTGATGGACGGGGATCTGGTTGCAATATTCCACCGTCTCGATCACCGCGTCGATGTCCGAGAAGTCGAGGCCGGGATCGACACCCTGCGTGTACATGTTGAGCGCCATCGTCACGAGGCAGCAATTGCCCGTCCGCTCGCCATTGCCGAACAGGCACCCCTCGATCCGGTCCGCGCCCGCCATCAGTCCCAGTTCCGCCGCCGCGACCCCGGTGCCGCGGTCGTTATGCGTGTGGAGCGAGATCACCGCGCTGTCGCGGTTCGGCAAGTTGCGGCAGAAATACTCGATCTGGTCGGCATAGATGTTGGGCGTCGCCGCCTCGACCGTGGCGGGCAGGTTCAGGATGATCGGGCGTTCGGGCGTCGGCTGCAGTATCTGCATCACCGCCTCGCAGCACTCGATCGAGAAATCGAGTTCGGCGGTCGAGAACGTTTCGGGCGAATATTCGAAATGCCAGTCGGTATCGGGGCGCTTGCCCGCCTCGTCGCGGATGACCTTGGCGCCGGCGACCGCGATCTCGCGCACCTCGGCCTTGGTCATGCGGAACACGATGTCGCGCCACGCCGGGCTGACCGCGTTATAGACATGGACGATGGCCTGCTTCGCGCCTTCGAGGCTTTCGAAGCTGCGGCGGATCAGATCCTCGCGGCTTTGGGTCAGCACCTGCACCAGCACATCGTCTGGAATCCGGCCCGACCGCACAAGGCCCTTTATGAAGTCGAACTCGGTCGCGCCCGCAGCGGGGAAGCCGACCTCGATCTCCTTCAGCCCCACCTTGACCAGCATGTCAAAGAAGCGGTTCTTCTTCACCGCATCCATCGGATCGATCAGCGACTGGTTGCCGTCGCGCATATCGGTGGAGAGCCAGCGCGGCGCCTTGTCGATCACGCGCGAGGGCCACTGGCGGTTTTCCAGCGGCACGGTCGGAAACGGCCGGTACTTGGCCGAAGGGTTCTGCAGCATAGTCATGGGGTTGTTCGCTTTACGTCCTGGATCTGTGCGATGATCTGGCTGGTTCGGCCCTCAAGCCCTTCAGCAGAGTGGATCGTGTCCCCCGGGGCGCAGACGGCGCCGCGGACACGACGCATCGCTTCACGCCCGGGGGCGGATAAGTCGCAGGAGTAGTCCAGGCTTCGCGTTCATGGGGCTGCCTATGCTGCACCATCCGCCGCTTGTAAAGCGAAAGACCGCGGGCAGCGGGGACGATTTCGATACAAATCGCCCCTCGCTGCCCGTCATCCGCGCAAGATTACTGCTTTTCGAATGCCGCCGTGATGTCCAGTTCGACTTCGTCCGACACCAGCGGAATGAAGGCGTCGACACCGAAATCGGACCGCTTGATCGTGGTGCGCCCTTCGAAACCCAGCGTCTGGACCTGGCTCATCGGATTGGCACCCGCGCCGGTGAACTCGGCGGCGATCACCACCGGCTTGGTCACGCCGTTCAGCGTCAGATTGCCCGTGATGTTCGCGCTGGTGTCGCCGGTCATCGCCACCGAAGTCGAGGTGAAGCGCGCCGCGGCCGGATCGGGACCGAAGAAATCGGGGTCGCCGCCGTCCTCACCGGCACGCAGCAGATGATCCTTGAGGCCTTGCGCGGCCACGGTGACATCGGCAACCGGGATCGTCACGTCGACGCTGGCGGCGGAAGGATTGGCCGGATCGATCTGCAGCGTGCCGGTCACGCCGCCGAAAATCCCGAAATAATCGTTGAAACCGAAATGGTTGACGCGAAAGCCGACCAGCGTGTGCAGCGGATCGGCGGCATAACTGCCTGCCGCCACGCGCGAGACGTCTACCTGACCGGGAAGGGCGGGCACGTCGTTCTGTGCGAATACGGGGGCGGCAACAATGGCCCCTGCCATCGCGAAGGCCGCAAGCTTTGTCTTCACATTCATGATTATAATCTCCTCAATTCCCGAACCGTCCGCGCCGCTATTTGGCCATCAATGCGGACAATAAAAGTAGGCACAGCCATGTAACCCAGCCTAGTGGATTGAGATCGCTCAACAAAAAACCCGCCGCCCACGATGGGGCGGCGGGTCCATAATGTCAGCGGCCCGTCAGGGCCGAAGGATCAGTTCTTTTCCTTGTCGACCAGCTTGTTCGCGCCGATCCACGGCATCATGGCGCGCAGCTTTGCGCCGGTCTGCTCGATCGGGTGCGCTTCGGCGGCCTTGCGGCTTGCCTTGAGTTCGGGCTGACCCGCACGATTGTCGAGCACGAAGTCCTTCACGAACCGGCCCGACTGGATGTCGGCCAGAACGCGCTTCATCTCGGCCTTGGTCTCGTCGGTGATGATGCGCGGCCCGGTCTTGATGTCGCCGTATTCGGCAGTGTTCGAGATCGAGTAGCGCATGTTGGCGATGCCGCCTTCATACAGCAGGTCGACGATCAGCTTCGTCTCGTGCAGACACTCGAAATAGGCCATTTCGGGGGCATAGCCCGCCTCGACCAGCGTTTCGAAGCCGGCCTGGATCAGATGGGTGACGCCGCCGCAAAGCACGGCCTGCTCGCCGAACAGATCGGTTTCGCATTCTTCCTTGAAGTTCGTTTCGATGATGCCCGAACGGCCGCCGCCCACGCCGCTGGCATAGGCGAGCGCCACATCATGCGCATTGCCGGTCGCGTCCTGATGGATCGCGATCAGGCAGGGCACGCCGCCGCCGCGCTGATATTCGCTGCGCACCGTGTGGCCGGGGCCCTTGGGTGCGATCATGATGACGTCGATGTCCTTGGGCGGCTCGATCAGGCCGAAATGGACGTTCAGGCCATGCGCGAAGGCGAGGGCGGAACCCGGCTTCATCCGGCCCGCGATATCGTCGTTGTAGATCGCCGCCTGATGCTCGTCGGGCGCAAGGATCATCAGTATGTCGGCCCATTCGGCGGCCTCGGAATTGGTCATCACCTTGAAGCCAGCGCCCTCAGCCTTCTTGCGCGTGGCCGAGCCTTCGCGGAGCGCGATCGCGACGTCGTTCACCCCGCTGTCGCGCAGGTTCTGCGCGTGGGCGTGGCCCTGGCTGCCATAGCCGACGATGGCGATCTTCTTGTCGGTGACCAGATTGATGTCGCAATCGGCGTCGTAATAAACCTTCACTTCATGTTCCCCTACAGCCCGGCGTATTCACGCAGGGCGATTATACGGGCTGCCGCCTCACTTCAACGCATGAGGGGGCAGCAAACGAATGGATGTATTGCCTGGCGTTCAGGCGCTGTCCGGACCGCGCATCATGCCGACGATCCCGGTGCGACCGACCTCGACCAGCCCCAGCTCGCGCATCAGCGCGATGAAGCTGTCGATCTTCTCGGGCGCGCCGGTGATCTCGAAGATGAAGCTCTGCGTGGTCGAATCCACGACCTTGGCGCGATAGACATCGGCCAGCCGCAGCGCCTCGACCCGGTTGTCGCCGCGGCCCGATACCTTGACCAGCGCAAGCTCGCGTTCGACATGCGGACCCTGTTCGGTCAGGTCCACCACCTTGTGCACCGGGACCAGCCGGTCCAGCTGCGCGTGGATCTGGTCGATCACCTGCGGCGGGCCATGCGTCACGATGGTGATGCGCGACACGCGGTGGTTCTCGGTAATGTCGGCGACGGTCAGGCTGTCGATGTTGTAACCGCGCGCGGTGAACAGCCCAGCGATCTTGGCAAGAATGCCCGGATCGTTGTCGACGGTGACGGCCAGGACGTGGCGTTCCTGTTCCCTGTGCTGGATATGCATCAGACCGACGCCTTCGCTTCTGCGCTGACGGTGATGGCGGCGGGCGCCTCGTCACCATAGAGCATCATGTCGGTGTGCGATGCGCCCGAACGGAACATCGGCAGGCAATTGGCCAGCTTGGCCACGCGGCAGTCGACGATCACCGGACCGTCATGATCCAGCATGGCCTGAATGCCCGCATCCAGATCGGCGGGATCCTCGATCACGATGCCCTTCCAGCCATAAGCCTCCGCCAGCTTCACGAAATCGGGAAGCGCGTCGGAATAGCTGTTCGAATAGCGGGATTCATAGGTCAGTTCCTGCCACTGGCGGACCATGCCCATGAATTCGTTGTTGAGGATGAACACCTTGACCGGGAGGCGGTACTGGCTCGCCGTGCCCAGTTCCTGGATGTTCATCTGGATCGATGCTTCGCCCGCGATGTCGATCACCAGCGCATCGGGATTGCCGATCTGCGCGCCGATGGCGGCAGGAAGGCCATAGCCCATCGTGCCCAGACCGCCGCTGGTCAGCCATTTATTGGGCCCGAAAAAGCCGAAATGCTGGGCCGCCCACATCTGGTGCTGGCCAACCTCGGTGCTGATGATCGGATCGTGCTCGCGGGTGAGCGCGAACAGACGCTCGATCGCGTACTGCGGCATGATCTCCTGCTCGGACTTGGGATAGGCGAGCGACTGGCGCGCCTTCCAGCCCGTGATCCGCGCCTTCCATTCGGTCAGTTCGTTCGCCTCGTGCCCCGCCGCCTTCCAGCGCGCGATCATCTGGCGCATCACCTCTCCGACGTCGCCGATGATCGGCAGGTCGACGGCGACGGTCTTGTTGATCGACGAGCGGTCGATATCGACATGGATCTTGCGCGCGTCGGGAGCGAAGTCCTCGATCCGGCCGGTGACGCGGTCGTCGAAACGCGCGCCGAGGCACAGGATCAAATCTGCGCGGTTCATCGCGTGGTTCGCTTCCCACGTGCCATGCATGCCCAGCATGCCCAGCCAGTCGTCATGATCGGCGGGGAAGGCACCCAGACCCATCAGCGTCGAGGTGACGGGCGCACCGCACAAGGCCTGCAGTTCGCGCAGCAGTGCGCTGGCTTCGGGCCCCGAATTGATGATGCCGCCGCCCGTATAGAGAACCGGCGCTTCGGCCGCTGCCAGCAGGTCCATGGCCTGCGCAATGGCTTCCGCGTCGCCGGAGAAGGGCGGGTTGTAGCGGCTTGGCATCTGGTGCGGCTTGCCGTCGACGCTGGCGACCTGCACGTCCTTGGGAATGTCGATGACCACCGGACCGGGCCGACCGCTGGTGGCGATGCGAAACGCCTCGTCGATCGTGGCGGCAAGATCGGCAGGGTCCTTCACCAGATAGTTGTGCTTGGTGCAGTGGCGCGTGATGCCGACGGTATCGGCCTCTTGAAAGGCGTCGGTCCCGATCATCGCGGTGGCGACCTGTCCGGTCAGCACGACCAGCGGAATCGAATCGAGAAAGGCGTCGGCGATGCCGGTGACCGCATTGGTCGCACCCGGACCGCTGGTGACGAGCACCACGCCGGGCTTGCCGGTCGATCTTGCATAACCCTCGGCAGCATGGGCCGCGCCCGCTTCGTGCCGCACGAGGATGTGACGGATGCGATCATCGTTGAAGAGGGCGTCATAGATCGGAAGCACCGCGCCGCCGGGATAGCCGAAGACGACTTCGACCCCCTGCTCGACCAGCTTGTCGATCAATATCTCTGCGCCGCTGCGCTCGCTCACAATACGCTCCATCATCCTGATTGGCGGGTCGTCCCGACCTGTGGTCCAGACTTGCCCAAAACGAAAGCCCCGATAGAGACGGGCCCGAGCGTGTTGGTCGCCGGGCCCGTACAGGTCTTCCTAACTTGCGGGGCGGGTTAGGAGACATAAACATTCATGTCAACCCAAAATAATGTAATAAAGTTGCTTTGTTTGCCGAGGAAAGGTAATCATCGGCATTCGCGCGCTTCCAATCATGCGGAGGCTGGTGGCGAAACCAGGTATATTGCCTTTTCGCATAGCGCCGCGTGGCGAGCGCGCCCTGTTCCGCGCACTCCTCAGGCGAGATGTCGCCGCGAAGCATTGCCGCAATCTCGCGCACCCCGATGGCCCGCATGACGGGCAGGTCGGGTGACAGCCCGCGCGCCAGCAAAGCTTCGACCTCGGCGGCGGCTCCGCGTTCGAGCATCAGGGCGAAACGGCGGTCGCATCGTTCGTAAAGCCATTCCCGATTGGGCAGCAAAACCAGCGCCTGCAAGTCGATCCGATCACCGATCCCGCCTTCCAGCCGCTGCTGCCAATGGCTGAGCGGCTGTCCGGTCGACCTGACGACCTCCAAAGCGCGCGCGACGCGCGTCGTGTCGGTCGGTGAAAGCCGGGCGGCGGCCACAGGATCCTCGCGGCTCAGCGATGCATGCGCGTCGGCCACGGGTAAATCGCGGACCTGCGCGCGGACCGCTGGATCGATCTGCGGCACCGGCGCGATGCCGTCGATCAATGTCCGTAAGTAAAGCCCCGTACCGCCGACCAGTATCGGCAATCGGCCGTTATCGTGCGCTGCATCGATCTCCATGCGCGCCGCCGCTGCCCATTCCGCCGCCGAACACGCCGCCGCACCGTCCCAGGTGCCGAACAACCGGTGCGGGACGCCTTGCATCTCATCCTCGGCAGGGCGGGCGGACAATATCTTCAAATCGGCATAGACCTGCGCGCTGTCGGCGTTGATCACCACTGCCGGCTGCCCGCGCTCGGCCGCTGCCAGCGCAAGCCGGACGGCGAGATCGCTCTTGCCGCTGGCGGTCGGCCCTGCGATGAGCGCCACCCCTGGTTTATCCGCGACGCGGCGCATTCCCGCCTGACTCGCTTTTTCGGAGACTTGTCCCGTGCTCATCGCCCGGCTGATAGCAGACCACGCCACGCTTGAAAGCGCGCTCGACACAGCCAGTGCCGCGCTGGCGGACAAGGGTTGGCCCGTGGCGGAGGCGACCATGCTCGATTTCTGCGGCGACGTGTTGCAGATCTCGATGGCGGGCGGGGATGCGGCGCAGGTCCGCGCGATCCTGTCCGATGCCTTTGCGCCGTCCGACCTGCTGCTGTCGGCAGGACCGATCGTGGTCCCGCACCTGCTTGTGTCCGATATGGATTCGACCATGATCGGGCAGGAATGCATCGACGAGCTGGCCGATTTCGCGGGGCTGAAAGACCGCATCGCCGCGATCACCGAACGCGCCATGCAGGGCGAACTCGATTTCGAAAGCGCGCTGAAGGAAAGGGTCGGCCTGCTCAAGGACCTACCCGAAACCGCCATCCAGCAATGCCTTGCCGATCGCATCCGCCCGATGCCCGGCGCGCACACGCTGGTCGAAACGCTGAACGCGCGCGGCTGCCACACGGTGCTGGTGACGGGCGGGTTCCATTCCTTCGCCGACCCCGTTGCCGAAATGCTGGGCTTCCGGCGCGTCGTCGGCAATGTGCTGGGCGTTACCGATGGGCGGCTGACCGGCGATCTCGCCGCGGCCATCGTCGACAGCGGGGTGAAGAAGAAGACGCTGGAACAGGAAATGGAGCGCTTGGGGAAGGGCGACCATAGCCTTGCCATGGGCGACGGCGCCAATGACATCCCGATGATTCAGGCCGCCGATTACGGCATCGCCTATTACGCCAAGCCCAAGGCGCGCGCAGCCGCCGATGGCTGGATCGAACGCGGCGATCTGACCAGCGTGCTGAAGCTGTTCGACATTCCCGAGGCTGACTGGGTCAAGTGACCGCTGGCGGGGAACGGCTCCCCGCCGGAGGCGTCAGCCTTCCATCCATTCCTCGAAAAAGGCGCGGTGTGCGGCCTTGATTTCGGCCAGCGACACCATGCTTTCGCCATAGACGGAGCGGAAGATGATCCGTTCGCCGCCGGTTTCGCCCAGAGCCACAGCCGCGAGTCCTGCTGCTTCGGCGGCCTCCAGAATGGGTTCGGCTTCGGCGGCGGTGACGACATAGCGCGCCTGATCCTCGCCGAACCAGAATGCCGCGAGCGAGGCGCGATCTTCCGGCATGGCGACCGCGCAGCCGATGCCGCCCGCCAACGCCATTTCCGCCAGCGCCACGGCAAGCCCGCCGTCAGAACAGTCGTGCACCGCCGTAACCGCGCCGTCCGCGATCAGCTGGCGCACTGTCTCGCCCGCCTTGCGTTCCAGATCCAGCATCACGGGCGGGGGCGTGCCTTCCTCGCGGCCCGCAATCTCGCGCAGCCATAGCGACTGGCCCAGATGGCCGCTTTCGCCGCCGATCACCACGATCTGCTCGCCCGCCGCCTTGAAGGCAGACGTCGCCATGATGCCGTAATCCTGCATCAGCCCGACGCCGCCGATGGCGGGGGTGGGCAGGATGGCACTGCCGCCGCCGGTCGCCTTGCTTTCGTTGTAAAGCGACACATTGCCAGACACGATCGGGAAATCGAGCGCGCGGCACGCTTCGCCCATGCCTTCGAGGCAGCCGACGAACTGGGCCATGATCTCGGGCCGCTGCGGATTGGCAAAGTTGAGGCAATTGGTAACGGCAAGCGGCAGCGCGCCCACCGCGCAGATATTGCGCCATGCCTCGGCAATCGCCTGCCGCCCGCCTTCCTGCGGATCGGCATAGCAATAGCGCGGCGTGCAATCGGTGCTGATCGCCAGCGCCTTGCGCGTTCCATGCACGCGCACCACCGCCGCGTCTCCGCCGGTCTGCAGCGTGTCGGCGCCGACCTGCGAATCGTATTGCTCCGCGATCCACGCGCGCGAGGCGAGATCGGGCGATCCGATCAGGCGCTTGAGGTCGCCCGCGACGTCATCGGTGCCGGGCGTGTCGGACAGCGGGGAGATACCCGCCCATTCGGCATATTCCTCGCGCCCGATATAGGGCCGGTCGTACAGCGGCGCGTCCGCGGCGAGGGGACCCAGCGGAATGTCGCACACCACATCACCGCCGAATTCCAGCACCATGTGCCGCGTGTCGGTGACTTCGCCGATCACCGCGAAATCCAGCTCCCACTTTTTGAAGATCGCCTCGGCCATGGCTTCCTTGCCGGGCTTGAGCACCATCAGCATGCGTTCCTGCGATTCCGACAGCATCATCTCGTAAGGCGTCATGCCTTCCTCGCGGCACGGCACCTTGTCCATGTCGAGCCTGATGCCCGCCTTGCCATTGGTCGCCATCTCGACCGAGGACGAGGTGAGGCCCGCCGCGCCCATGTCCTGGATCGCGACGATGGCATCGGTCGCCATGAGTTCAAGGCAGGCCTCGATCAACAGTTTCTCCGTGAACGGATCGCCGACCTGCACGGTGGGGCGTTTCGCTTCCGCGTCCTCGCCGAAATCGGCGCTGGCCATAGTCGCGCCATGGATACCGTCGCGCCCGGTCTTCGACCCGACATAGACGATCGGATTGCCCACGCCCGTCGCGGCGGAATAGAAGATGCGGTCGCTGTCCGCGACGCCCACCGTCATCGCATTGACGAGGATGTTGCCGTCATAGGCCTTGTGGAAATTGGTTTCGCCGCCGACGGTCGGCACGCCGACGCAATTGCCGTATCCGCCGATGCCCGCGACAACGCCCTGCACAAGATGCTTCATCTTCGGATGATCGGGCCGCCCGAAACGCAGCGCGTTCATGTTCGCGACGGGACGCGCGCCCATGGTGAACACGTCGCGCAGGATACCGCCAACCCCCGTCGCCGCGCCCTGATAGGGCTCGATATACGAAGGGTGGTTGTGACTCTCCATCTTGAAGATGCAGGCCTGGCCGTCGCCGATGTCGATCACGCCCGCGTTCTCGCCGGGACCGCAGATCACCCACTCCGCCTCGGTCGGCAGCTTCTTCAGGTGCAGGCGGCTGGACTTGTAGCTGCAATGCTCGGACCACATGACCGAGAAGATGCCCAGTTCCACCAGATTGGGCTCTCGCCCAAGGGCGTGCAGGACACGTTCGTATTCCTCGGTGGACAGGCCGTGGGCGGCAACGACATCGGGGGTGATTGCATCGGTCATGGCGCGCGCCTTACCTAGGCGCGCGGGCGGGCGCTAGCCCGTTTTATCCGCAAAATGCACGCCATCCACCGCCTGCGGCGTGGACAGTCTGCCCCTGCATGGCTTGACCCGGTCACGGCCACGTTCCAAACACGCTGCGATGAGCGACGCAGCACCCGATATTTCGCAGATGAGTTACGAACAGGCCCTTTCCGCGCTGGAGGATGTCGTCCGCCGGCTTGAGGGAGGAGACGCCGCGCTCGACGAATCGATTGCGCTCTACGAACGGGGCGAGGCGCTCAGGAAGCATTGCCAGGCCCGGCTCGACGCCGCGCAGGCCCGGATCGAGGCGATCGTCGCCGACAGCGAAGGGCGCGCGTCGGGCACGCGGCCTTTCGACGAACCGGCGGCCTGATTACGATGGCGGAAACGCTCGTCACCGACGATCTGGGAGAGGCGCTGCGGCAGATCGCCCATGACGTCGACACCTGCTTCGACGCATTGCTTCCGGTGCCGCAGGACGCGCGGGCGCGGCTGATCGAGGCGATGCGCTATGCCGCAATCGGCGGCGGCAAGCGGATGCGTCCGCTGCTGTGCGTGACAACGGCGGGCATGCTGGCCGTGGACCGCGAAACGGCGGTGCGCGTCGGCTGCGCGATCGAGGCAATTCATGTCTATTCGCTGATCCACGACGATCTGCCCTGCATGGACGATGACGCCCTGCGCCACGGCAAGCCAACACTCCATCGCCAGTTCGACGAAGCGACCGCGGTCCTCGCCGGCGATTCGCTCCACGCGCTGGCGTTCGAGGTACTGAGCGAAGCCGAGCGTATTCCCGATCCGTTCGTTCGCGCCGAACTGGTATCCTGCCTTGCGCGAGTCAGCGGCGCCGACGGCATGGCAGGCGGCCAGATGATGGATATCGTGGCCGAGGAAAGCGAGTTCGACCTGCCGACCGTCACGCGCCTGCAGCAGCTCAAGACCGGTGCATTGCTGGCGGCGAGTGTCGAAATGGGCGCCATTCTCGGTCATTTACCTGCCGAAGGACGGCGCGCGCTGCGCCATTATGCGCATGATATCGGCCTGGCCTTCCAGATCGCGGACGATCTGCTCGACCACGAAGGGGACGAGGAACTGGCCGGCAAGGCCCTGCGCAAGGATGCCGAGGCGGGCAAGTCCACCTTCGTATCGCTGCTGGGGGCCGACCGCGCGCGCGAACAGGCCAGGATCCTTGTCGAGCAGGCGATCGGCCATCTGTCGTCCTATGGTGCCGAAGCGGACCTGCTTCGGTCGGTCGCGCGATTTGTGGTCGAACGTCAGCGCTGAGCGGACAAAGACGCCAGGACAATACGGCCAGTACAACACGGGGAGCAGGAACGTGAGCGACACAAGAGCACAGGTCGGCATATATCCGGGTACATTCGATCCGATAACCCTGGGCCATTGCGACATCATCCGGCGCGGGGCCAAGCTGGTCGACCGGCTGATCATCGGCGTTACCACTAACCCTTCGAAAAACCCGATGTTCTCGCCCGAAGAGCGCATGGAAATGGTCGAGCGCGAAGTGAAGGCCATGGGGGTCGAGAATGTCGAGGTGGTCGGCTTCAATGCGCTGCTTATGCATTTTGCCGAAAAGCAGGGCGCGCAGATGATCGTGCGGGGCCTGCGCGCGGTCGCCGATTTCGAATATGAGTACCAGATGGCAGGCATGAACCAGCAGCTGAACGACGATATCGAGACGGTCTTCCTGATGGCCGACGTTTCGCTTCAGCCAATCGCGTCCAGGCTGGTCAAGGAAATCGCCCAGTTCGGCGGCGATATCTCGCGTTTCGTCAGCCCTTCGGTAAAGGAGGATGTCGTGGAGCGGGTGGCCCGGCAAGGCTTGAAGGGCGATCGTTGAACCGGCCGCCTTACGAGGTAATACCGCCTTCTATTCATTTCGCTGACAGCCCGTGCAGGCTAAGCGGCTGCACGGTTTGCAAGGATTTCAGATGACTATCGCTATTTCCCGATCGGCCCGCCTGTGGGTCAAGTCAGGCATCGCCGCCATTGTGCTGGCAACCGGCGGCATGGCGCTCGCGCAGGACGAGGCTGACGATGCGGCTGTCACGGAAGAAGCGGTTCAGGCCGATCCGGCCCCCTTCGCCGGAATGGGCACCGCCTATTGGACCGTGAATACCGATGTCTCGGTCGAGCCTGAGAATGTGTGGATGCTCGACCTGTCGAATGGCGGGCGCGTGGCCATTCGGCTCAAGCCGGAATGGGCGCCCGAACATGTCGAGCGGATCAAGACGCTGACGCAGCAGGGTTTCTATGACGGGGTGATCTTCCACCGCGTGATCGACAGTTTCATGGCGCAATCCGGCGATCCCACCGGCACGGGGCGCGGTGGATCGGAACTTCCCGACCTCAAGGCCGAATTCAACCGCGTGCCGCATCTTCGCGGAACCGTTTCGATGGCGCGCATGGGCAATTCGGAAGATTCCGCGAACAGCCAGTTCTTCATCGTGTTCTATCCGACCATGGCGATCGACGGGAAATACACCGTTTTCGGCCGCGTGATCTCGGGCATGGACAAGGTCGACGCCATTACCCGCGGCGAACCGCCCGCGAACCCGACGCGGATCGTTCAGGCATCGCTGGCCAGCCAGAACAAGGCTCCGCCCGCGACATCGGCACCAGCGCCCGGCGCGGAAATCACGGCGGACATGCTGAACAATGCCGCTTCGGGCAGCGACGAGTAACGAGAGCGCTTTCCAATCGCATCGCGCCTGACTAGTGGAGCGCGATGCGAGTAGATGCCTTCGATTTCGATCTTCCGAACGAGCGGATAGCGCTGCGCCCTGCGCGTCCGCGGGATGCGGCGCGCATGCTTGTCGTGGAAGGATCGGACGCAAGGCTGACCGATCGGCAGGTCCGCGATCTTCCCGCGTTGCTGTCGCCCGGCGATGTGCTGGTATTCAACGACACGCGCGTCATTCCGGCCCAGCTCGAGGGTGTCAGGCCGCCCCGCGGGGGCGAGGCGGGCGATGGCGCCTCGATTGGCGCCACCCTGCACAAGCGGATCGACCTGCGCCGCTGGCAAGCCTTCGTGCGCAACGGAAAGCGTCTGCGCGAAGGAGACCGGATCCAGTTCCCGGCCGATGTCATGGCCATTGCGGAAGGCAGGCTGCCGGATGGCAGCTGGACCCTGCATTTCGGCGGCGAAGAGCCGGTCGAGGTCCTGCTCGAACGAGCGGGCCGCATGCCCCTGCCGCCCTATATCGCGGGGAAGCGCGGGACGGACGAGCAAGACCGAACAGACTACCAGACCATGTTCGCAGAACGCGACGGCGCGGTGGCGGCACCGACTGCCGCACTGCATTTCACGCCCGAATTGATCGCCGCGCTCGACCAAAGGGGCATCGCGCGCGAAACGCTGACCCTGCATGTCGGCGCGGGTACATTTCTGCCGGTCAAGGCGGATGACACCGACGACCATGCCATGCACGCCGAATGGGGCCGGATAGACGCGGCGACCGCCGACCGCCTGAACGAAGCGCGAAAGGCCGGGGGAAGGATCGTCGCCGTTGGAACGACGGTGCTGCGTCTATTGGAAAGTGCAGCCGATGAAAACGGCGTAATTCAACCGTTTGAGGGCGATACCTCGATCTTCATCACACCCGGCTACCGGTTCCGCGCCATCGACGCTTTGATGACCAATTTCCACCTGCCCAAATCGACCCTGTTCATGCTGGTCAGTGCCTTGATGGGGCTGGATGTCATGCAATCGGCCTATGCGCACGCGATTGCCGGTGAATATCGTTTCTACAGCTATGGCGACAGTTCGCTGCTGCTGCCCGAACGCGGCGCATAGGGATGGCGGCTTGAAAAGCGCTGGCCTCGCGCCCAAACAGTCTTTCGTGGACACCATACTCGATATTCGCGGCCTGTCGAAAACCTATCCCGGCAGGGGCAACGCGCCGCCGGTAACCGCTCTCGACAATGTAGACCTTCAGATCCGCAAGGGAGAGATTTTCGCTCTTCTGGGCCCCAATGGCGCGGGGAAAACGACACTGATTGGCGCGGTTTGCGGCATGGTGAGGCCTACCGGCGGCAGCGTCAGTGCGTTTGGCCACGACATGGCAAAGGACTGGCGCCGGATGCGCTCGCGCATTGGCCTGGTGCCGCAGGAACTGTCCGTCGACATCTTCGAGAAGGTTCACCGATCGGTGGCCTATTCGCGCGGCCTGTTTGGCAAGCCTGCGGATCCTGCGCGGATCGAGGAAGTCTTGCGGACCCTTTCATTGTGGGACAAGCGCGACTCCCAGCTTCGTGCCCTTTCGGGCGGGATGAAGCGCCGGGTGCTGATCGCCAAGGCACTTGCCCACGATCCCGACCTTTTGTTCCTGGACGAGCCGACCGCCGGAGTTGATGTCGAACTTCGCCGCGACATGTGGCAGACCATCGGACGACTGCGCGAGCAGGGCGTGACGGTCATTCTGACGACCCATTACATCGAGGAGGCCGAAGAGATGGCCGACCGCGTCGGGGTCATCAGCAAGGGCCGTATCCTGCTGGTGGACGATAAGCACGAGATGATGAAGCGCCTAGGCCGGACCGAAGCCAGTTTCACGCTTGCCGCGCCGCTCGATAGCTTGCCCGCGGCCTTGGCGGATTATCCGGTTACGCTTGAAGAGGGCGGCCGCAGCATCGTGTTTCGCGGCGGTGACGGCAGCGGTCTGGGCAAAAAGCAGGTGGCCGAGATCGCCCGAATTCTCGTCAACGGCGGCATAGAATTCGACGGCATCGACCAGCACGAATCGAGCCTTGAGGACATTTTCGTCCGGCTCGTCGACGAAAAGGGCGCGAAAGCGGCATGAGTTTCAATCTGACTAGCGCCTTCACGATCTATCGTGCCGAGCTTCTGCGCTTTCTACGTACAGCGTTTGGATCGCTGGTTTCGCCGGTGCTGACGACATGCCTCTATTTCATCGTCTTTGGCGCGGCCATCGGCGGCCGGATGAACGAGGTCGGGGGCGTCCCTTATGGCGCCTTCATCGTACCGGGCCTGCTGCTGCTCACCATGCTGTCGGAGAGCACGTCGAACGCCAGCTTCGGCATCTATATGCCGCGCTTTACCGGCTCGATCTATGAATTGCTGTCCGCACCCGTCGGTGTGGCCGAAACCCTGTTCGGCTATGTCGGGGCGGCGGTGACGAAATCCCTTATCCTCGCGGCGATCATCCTGCTGACCGCGACGCTGTTCGTCGATTTTCACATCGCCCATCCTGTGGCGGCGTTCTTCTTCATCCTGCTGGTCGCATCGGCCTTTTCGCTTCTGGGCTTCATCCTTGGGCTTTGGGCCGACGGGTTCGAAAAATTGCAGATGGTGCCGCTGCTGCTTCTCACCCCGCTGACCTTTCTGGGCGGGACGTTCTATTCGATCGACATGCTGGCAGAGCCGTGGCGGACAGTCGCTCTCTTCAATCCAATCGTCTATCTCGTCAGCGGCCTGCGCTGGACGTTCTACGGTCAGGCAGACGTGTCGATCGCGGTCGCGACGGGACTGACCCTGCTGTTTCTGACGATCTGCATCGTTATTATCGGTACGATTTTCCAAACAGGCTGGCGGCTTCGAGAGTGATTTGATACCGGCCTGCGTCATGAAATCACGGGCGCTTTTCCTTGCATTGTTGGCATCGTCGGTGGCGGCCCCGGCTTTCGCCCAGGAAGCCATCTATATCGAGCCATATCCGCGCCCGGAAATACCCGAGCCGGAAGCGCCCGGCTTGCCCGATGCGGCACGGGAGATGGTCGAAACCGCCATCGCCACGGGCGATCCGGACAAGGTGAAGACTGTTATAGAAATCGCGCGCCATACCTATCCGGCGGGCGGCACCGAACTCGACGGGCTGGAGGCAAGCTTCAAGGAAAACCGCCAGCGCATCCTCGCCGCCGAGCAGGAGCGCAAGCGCCAGTCGCTCGCGACGGCCGGGCCACTTGAAGGGTGGACCGGCAATGGCGAATTCGGCGCGCTGGCCTCTACCGGCAACAGCCAAGATGTCGGCGTGACCGCCGGTTTCAAGGCCAATCGCGTCGGCCTTACCTGGCGGCACAGGGTCACAGCCCGTTTCGACTTTCAAAGCTCGGACGGCGACACCACGCGAGAGCGTTATATTGCGTCCTACGAGCCCAGCTTCGACCTGTCCTCCAAGGCATTTGTCTTCGGCCTTGCGCAATATGAAAAGGATGAGATCCAGGGCTTCTCGTCACGCTATTCGGCATCGACGGGCATCGGCTATCGCCCCTTCGACCGCGACGGTTTGCGGCTTGAACTCAAGGGCGGGCCGGCTTGGCGGCGAACCGTCCTTGTCGATCCGATGCAGGAGAGCGAGGACGACACCTATCTCGCCGCGCTGGGCGCTGTGGAACTGGAATGGCGCATCGCCGAAAACCTGACGCTGACCGAGAGCGCCAATGCCTTCATGCATTCGGACAATTCGACCTTCGCCGCGCTGACCGGACTGGAAGCCGGCATTGCAGAGCGTCTCAAGGCGCGGCTTTCCTATGGGATCGAGCATGACACCGATCCCCCGGAGAATACCAAGCCGACCGACACGCTTTCGCGCATTTCGCTGATTTACGACTTTTAGGCGGGCTCCGGTTCAGCCGCTGAACCATCCCCAGATCAGCCGCGCGGTCAGCCCGAGGCTGACGGCGACGAGCAATGGGCGGATCAGCTGAGCGCCGTGCCTGACCGCGAATTTCGATCCGATCCACGAACCCGTCATCGCGCCGGCCGCGCAGGCCAGCCCCAGTGCCCAGACGATCTTCCCGCCCGCGGCAAACACGATGACGCTGGCGATGTTGGTCATCATGTTGAACAGCTTGGCATGCGCAGTAGCGCGGGTCAGGCCTTCGCCGCGCAGGCCCACCTGGCTTGCCGCGAAAAAACTGCCGGTTCCGGGCCCGAAGAAGCCGTCATACAGACCGATGATGCCAGCGACGGGCGCATAGCCCTTGCGCGTCAGGATCTGGTGCGCCTGCGTATCGTCCATCCGCGGCGATAACAGTACATAGAGCGCCACACCCGCCAGCAGCAGCGGCACGATCAGTTCCAGCGCGCGGGTCGAGACCTGCTGCACCAGCAGCGAGCCCGCCGCCGCCCCGGCCAGCGCGATCAGCCCCAGCCATTTCTCTTTGCGCCAGTCGACCAGCCCCGCGCGGGCATAGTTCACGAACGCCATGGTCGTTGCGAAGATTGACTGCGACTTGTTGGTGCCCAGCGCAAGCTGCGGCGGCAAACCCGCGAACAATAGGGCCGGCATCATGACCAGCCCGCCGCCGCCCGCTACGGAATCCAGAAAGCCCGTAAGCACGGCCACGCAGGCCATTACGATCAGAAGCCAGGGTTCGATGTCCATTGACCGCCCTTAGCGCCAGTTCGTCCCGCTGGGGAAGGGCTGATGGCCCCGCTCGACCCTTGAGCGGGTGGGGCGGACAGCCCATATCGCCAGCGTGCCTCACCAGCCCGATCTTTTTGCAGACGTTGCCGATCTTGAACCTGCCGTGCCCTGGCTGTCCCGGTCGGGACCGCTGCTGGATGCGCATGAACAGGCCGAAGCCGTCAAGCTTATCGAGGCCTTGTCGCTGACACCGTTCCGCTTCGGACCTTGGACAGGACGGCGTGAAACGATATCCTTCGGCTGGCACTATGATTTTGAGCGGGGCGGCGTTTCACGCGCCGATCCCATGCCCGACTGGCTGGTCCGCATTCGCCAAGTGCTCGCGGAGGCCTTTAGCGACCCGGCGGACATGTACGAGCAAGCCTTGCTGATCCGCTACAGGCCGGGTGCGGTCATCGGCTGGCACCGCGACCGGCCCCAGTTCGGGACGGTCGCTGGCCTTTCCCTTGGCTCGCCCGCGACCATGCGTTTGCGCCGCCGCCGTACCTCTGGGTTTGATCGCACCAGTTTCGCGCTGGAACCTGGTAAGGCTTACCGCCTCGACGGCGAAGCGCGGCACGAATGGGAGCATTCGATCGCCGCTTTGCCCGAAACACGCTGGTCGATCAGTTTTCGCAGCATCGCAAGGCCGATGGCGGGGTGACGAACGATGCGCAGACCGCTAAGCGCCCGCGCATGACGCGCTTCGAGTTCACCATTCACGCCCGCGAGGGCAGGGCCCGCACCGGCGAGATTGCCATGCAGCGCGGCACGATCCGCACGCCTGCCTTCATGCCGGTCGGCACGGCGGCGACGGTCAAGGCGATGAAGGTCGAAGACGTGCGCCGTACGGGCGCAGAGATCATTCTTGGCAATACCTATCACCTGATGCTGCGGCCCGGCGCAGAGCGGGTCGCGCGTCTGGGCGGGCTGCACGCCTTCATGGGCTGGGACCGCCCGATCCTGACCGACAGCGGCGGCTATCAGGTGATGAGCCTGTCCGACCTGCGCAAGATCACCGAGGAAGGCGTGACCTTCAAGAGCCATCTGGACGGATCGCGCCATGCGCTGACGCCCGAACGCAGCATGGAGATCCAGCGCCTGCTAGGCAGCGACATCGTCATGGCGTTCGACGAATGCCCTCGCGCAGATCGTCCACGCGACGAGATTGCCGCTTCGATGGAAATGTCCATGCGCTGGGCCAAACGCAGCCGCGAGGGTTTCGACAGCGGCGGCGAACATGCCGCGCGGTCGGCCCTGTTCGGGATCCAGCAGGGCGCACTGGATGAGGAGTTGCGCCGGATCAGCGCGGACAAGCTGACCGACATCGGCTTCGACGGCTATGCCGTGGGCGGCCTCGCTGTGGGAGAGGGGCAGGAGGCCATGTTCGCCACGCTCGATTTCGCGCCGGGCCAGCTGCCGGATGACAGGCCCCGCTATTTGATGGGCGTGGGCAAGCCGGACGATCTGGTGGGCGCGGTCGAACGCGGCATCGACATGTTCGATTGCGTGCTGCCCAGCCGATCGGGCCGCAACGGGCAGGCATTCACATGGAACGGCCCCATCAACATCCGCAATGCGCGCTTCGCCGAGGATCAAGAGCCGGTCGATAGCCGCTGCTCCTGCCCGACCTGCGGGAAATACTCACGCGCCTATCTGCATCATCTTGTGCGGTCTGGCGAAATTCTGGGCGCGATGCTGATGACCGAGCATAATCTGTCGTTCTATCAGCAATTGATGCAGGCGATGCGCGATGCGATTGCGCAGGGCCGGTTTGCCGCCTTTGCCGCCGACTTCAGGCGTGAATATTTGGGCTGAGCCCGCGTTCCTGCCGTTTGGCGGCACGCCTCTCTTCAAGGATCGTATCGCGATAGGCGACGAAGTTGCCCGCCGCATCCAGAAAGCCTGCGCCGATGCTGTTGGCAAAGCGTTTTGCCAGCTCAAGCGTCGGGTACCATTTGCCCTTACGATTGGGGGTGATGAACCTGTATTCCATGATGCCGGATGAATGCCGCAACAAGGCCCCGGTTCCGGCAATTCGGCCCGTATTGTAACGGCTTGGCGCATTTCGGGACAGGCCACGAAAAAGGGCGGCCTCCCGCAGGAAGCCGCCCTGTTTTTCTGGTCTGAACCGATGGATCAGCGCGAGTAGAACTCGACCACCAGGTTCGGTTCCATACGCACCGGATAGGGCACTTCGTCCAGCGTGGGAACGCGGGTGAAGGTCACCTTGTCGGTGCCGTCGGGCGCGACATAGTCGGGGATTTCACGCTCGGGCAGGCTCTGCGCTTCGATCACCAGCGCCATTTCCTGCGCCTTGTTGCCCAGCGAGATGACGTCGCCGACGAAGCAGCGGCGTGATGCGATGTTGCACTTCACGCCATTGACCTTGATGTGGCCATGCGAAACGATCTGGCGAGCCGCGAAGATGGTCGGCGCGAACTTGGCGCGATACACGATCATGTCGAGGCGCTGTTCCAGCAGGCCGATCAGGTTCTGGCTGGTATCGCCCTTCATGCGCGACGCTTCCTGATAGGTGCGCTTGAACTGCTTTTCGGTGACGTCGCCGTAATAGCCCTTCAGCTTCTGCTTGGCGCGCAGCTGCAGGCCGTAGTCGGAAACCTTGCTCTTGCGGCGCTGGCCGTGCTGGCCGGGGCCATAGGAACGACGGTTGACGGGGCTGTTGGGACGGCCCCAGATGTTTTCGCCCATACGGCGGTCAAGTTTATGCTTCGAGGCTTTACGCTTCGACATAGTCTTTCCTTCAATATGCAGACCGCGGCGCCAGATGCGCATTGCGATCGAGTTTTTCGTGGCCCGGACACGCACCGCCCGACATAGATGTCTGGCGCGGCCACCGCTTCACCGGGGTGCGGGGCCTATTGCGAGCGCGCGCATTTGCAGAAATGCGCGCTTGCGTCAAGTCCGGCACGCCCCGGCGCATGAACCGCGCGCCCTGCACTGGACAACCGCCCATGCGCACGGCAATGGCGGCGCCATGGAAAAGGCAATCGAACCCGAACTCTGCCGCACGATGAAGGAAGTGCGCCAAGGCGTCGACACCGTCGATGCGGCCCTGGTCGAGCTTCTGGCCCAGCGCTTCGGCTATATGCGCGCGGCCGCCCGTATCAAGCAGGATCGCGAAGCGGTGCGTGACGAAGAACGCAAGCAGGCCGTGATCGAGGCCGCGGTCGCCGCCGCGCGCAGGCACAAAGTTCCGGAAGGGCTGGTTGCCCGCTTCTGGGAAGATCTGGTGGAAACGTCGATCGCCTATGAAGACGAGGAATGGATTCGCCTGCGCGACTGACGCCTATCCCACCGCCGTGTGCGGCAAATTGCGCGGACCCTTCTACGAACCGAAATACAGGTAAGCGGCGCAGCTATCCGTCTTGGCGCGGCCCCTTCGCCAGCGCGCTCAACACGCCGCGCATGGTGCGGATCTCGAGGTGGTTCCAAGCCGGCTTTGTCAGCATGGTCCGCAACGTCCGCCGCGTGGCTGTGGCGCGGCTCTCGGGGCGAAAATAGCCGCAAGGTTCAAGCATGCCCTCCAGCTGCGCAATCATGCCGTCAAGCTCCTGCTGCGGGGCAGGGGGGAGGATCTCCTCGCTCGTCGGCTGGGCCATCATGCCGCCGTCCGAATGCTGCGATTTCGACCATTCATAGCTTAGAAGGATGACGGCCTGCGCCAGATTGAGCGAACCGAATTCCGGATTGATGGGCACCGTGACGATGGTCCGGGCGAGCGCCACGTCGTCGGTTTCCAGACCCGATCGTTCCGGGCCGAACAGGATCGCATGCCGCCCGGCCATGCTCGCCATCTCGCCCGCCGCCTGCTCCGGCGTCAGGACCGGCTTGGTCACCCCGCGTTTGCGCACGGTGGTCGCATGGACATGCGCGCAATCGGCGACCGCATCGGCCACGCTGTCGTAAACCCGCGCCTGTTCCAGAACGATATCAGCACCCGACGCCGCCGGGCCGGCGGATGGATTGGGCCATCCGTCGCGCGGGGCGACAAGGCGCATCTCGGTCAGTCCGAAATTCAGCATGGCGCGCGCGGCCTTGCCGATATTCTCGCCCAGTTGCGGACGGACCAGAACGATGACCGGATTGCTATTCGGCGGCGACATCGCGCACCGTGCTGGCGAATTGCTCGAAGTCACTGGCTTCGCTGAATTCGCGGTAGACGCTGGCAAAGCGGATATAAGCCACCGAATCGAGCTGGCGCAGCCCCTCCATCACCAGCTCGCCAATTACGGCCGAGGGGATTTCGCTGTCGCCGCGCGTTTCCAGCTGACGCTGAACGCCCGAAACCAACCGATCGATCTGCTCGTGCGAGATGGCTCGTTTGCGGCAGGCCAGGCGAACCGCATGTTCCAGCTTTGCCCTGTCGAACGGCTCGCGGCGAATCTCATCGCCCGTTCCACCCGACTTGAGGACCGTGACCTCGCGCAGCTGAATACGCTCAAACGTCGTAAAGCGTGCGCCGCAGCCCTCGCACTGGCGCCGCCGGCGGATGGCGCTGCCATCTTCCGCCGGCCGGCTGTCCTTTACCTGGCTCGATTCATTCGCACAGAACGGGCAACGCACTTAAATCATGACCTTCAGATCTTGCCCTTGGCCTTGGCGTAACCCAGCCCGCCGCCGACGATGCCGCCGATGATGGGTCCGACGAAAGGCACGGGGATCGCGATAACAGCGCCAACCGCACCCCATTTCGCCGCTTTCTGCGCTTCGGGCGAAAGGCCGTTCCAGTAATCCTTGATGCCGCCGGGTTCGCTCATGATGGGCTCCTTAGTCCTCGTAGATCGGGAATCGATCGCACAGGGCCTCGACGCGCGCGCGGACGTTCTGTTCCACCTGCGCGTCGCCGGCTTCGCCGCATTTTGCCAGACCGTCGAGCACATCGGCGACCATATGGCCGATCTCGCGGAATTCCTCGGGCCCGAATCCTCGCGTGGTGCCCGCGGGGCTGCCGACGCGTATGCCGCTGGTCTTCATCGGCGGCAGCGGATCGAACGGAATGCCGTTCTTGTTGCAGGTGATGCCTGCACGTTCCAGCGCCTCGTCCGCGTCCTTGCCAGTGACGCCTAGCGGGGTCAGGTCGATCAGCGCCAGATGGGTATCGGTGCCGCCGGACACGACTTCCGCGCCGCGCTCTTTAAGCGTGGCAGCAAGGACCTGCGCGTTCTCGACAACGAGCCGGCTATAGGCCTTGAATTCGGGCCGCAGCGCCTCGCCGAATGCGACGGCCTTGGCGGCGATCACGTGCATCAGCGGGCCGCCCTGAAGGCCCGGGAAAACGGCGGAGTTCAGCTTCTTCGCCAGTTTCTCGTCATTGGTCAGGATCATGCCGCCGCGCGGGCCGCGCAAAGTCTTGTGCGTGGTGGTCGTGGCGATATGCGCATGGGGGAAGGGCGAGGGGTGGATGCCCGCCGCGACCAGACCGGCGAAATGCGCCATGTCGACCTGAAAGATCGCGTCGACCGAATCCGCGATCTGGCGCATGCGCGCAAAATCAATGATGCGGGGATAGGCGCTGCCGCCAGCGATGATCAGCTTGGGCTGATGCTCCTTGGCAAGACGCTCCACCTCGTCGTAATCTATCTGGTGCGTGTCCCTGGTCACGCCATATTGCACGGCGTTGAACCATTTGCCCGAAAGCGCGGCGCGTGCGCCATGCGTCAAATGCCCGCCCGCATCGAGGCTCATGCCCAGAATCGTATCGCCCGGCTTGACTGTCGCCAGCAGAACCGCGCCATTGGCCTGCGCGCCCGAATGCGGCTGCACATTGGCGAATTCGCAGCCGAACAATTCCTTCGCGCGGTCGATGGCAAGCTGCTCCACCGCGTCGGACGGTTCGCAGCCCTGGTAATAGCGGCGGCCGGGATAGCCTTCGGCATATTTGTTCGTGAACACCGAACCCTGCGCGGCAAGGACCGCCTTGGAGACGATGTTCTCGCTCGCGATCAGTTCGATCTGCTTGCGCTCGCGCTTCAGCTCATGATTGATGGCCTTGGCGACGGCGGGGTCCGACGCGGCAAGGTCATCGGTGAAGAATCCGGTGCTGCGGATCGCGGTGTCGACGGTCATGATGTCTCTTTCACGCTTATTCTTGATCAGGAAACTGTCTGGGGCACGAAGGGGGGCGAGGAAAGCTTGTCGACGCGGCCCTCGTGACGGCCGCCTTCGAAACGGCCGACCATGAAGGCGGCGATGCAGGCTTTAGCCATGTCGATGCCGACCAGCCGTGCACCCAGCGCAATGGCATTCGCGTCATTATGCTCGCGCGCCAGCATCGCGGACAGCGGCTCGTTCACCAGAGCGCAGCGCATTTTCGGATGACGGTTTACTGCGATCGAGATGCCGATTCCCGATCCGCAGATGGCGATGCCGAAATCACTCGCGCCGCCGGTGACGGCCAGGGCCAGCTTGTATCCGAAGTCGGGATAATCGACCCGCGCATTGCTCTGCGGACCGCAGTCGGTCACGACGTGGCCTTCATCCGCAAGCCAGCGGGCAATATCCTGCTTCAGGTCGAAACCGGCGTGATCGGAAGCGATGGCAATGCGCATGAGCGGCCTGTGTCAGTTTTGAGACTCGGGTGTTTGCGACGCGCATAATGTGAACGCGCGCAATTGACCACCGCAATCGGGGTTTTGGCCAATAAAGCGCGCATATCAGCGTCCGGCCCGGCGCATATGACAAAAGGCCCCGCATGGAATTACCACGCGGGGCCTTGCGTAAATGGCCGTAACCGAAGTTACTGGTCGAGGAAGCTGCGCATCTTGCGGCTGCGGCTCGGATGCTTGAGCTTGCGCAGCGCCTTCGCCTCGATCTGGCGGATACGTTCGCGCGTGACCGAGAACTGCTGGCCCACTTCCTCAAGCGTGTGATCGGTGTTCATGCCGATGCCGAAGCGCATGCGCAGCACGCGTTCCTCACGCGGGGTAAGGCTGGCGAGCACGCGGGTCACGGTTTCCTTGAGGTTCGCCTGAATCGCGGCATCCACCGGAATGATCGCGTTCTTGTCTTCGATAAAATCGCCCAGATGCGAATCTTCCTCGTCGCCGATAGGCGTCTCAAGGGAGATCGGCTCCTTGGCGATCTTCATCACCTTGCGAACCTTTTCGAGCGGCATCGACAGGCGTTCGGCCATTTCCTCGGGCGTCGGCTCGCGGCCTTGTTCGTGCAGGAACTGGCGGCTTGTGCGGACCAGCTTGTTGATCGTCTCGATCATGTGGACCGGGATACGGATCGTGCGGGCCTGATCCGCGATCGAACGCGTGATCGCCTGCCTGATCCACCAGGTCGCATAGGTGCTGAACTTGTAGCCGCGGCGATACTCGAACTTGTCGACCGCCTTCATCAGGCCGATGTTGCCCTCCTGAATGAGATCCAGGAATTGCAGGCCGCGATTGGTGTATTTCTTGGCGATGGAAATCACGAGGCGCAGGTTCGCCTCGACCATTTCCTTCTTGGCGATGCGGGCCTCGCGCTCGCCCTTCTGCACCATGTTCACGATGCGGCGGAATTCGGGCAGGGCCATGCCGGTCTGGCTGGCGATGTCCGCGATCTCGGCGCGGATGCGCTCGACCGGCTCGGCTTCCTTATCGGCGAAGGCGGCCCATTTCTTGTCCTTCTTCGCGACCGTGGTCAGCCAGCCTTCGTCGATCTCGTGCCCGACATAGGCCTGCAGGAAGTCGGCGCGCTTCACCTTGTGCCGTTCGGCAAGGCGCAGCATCTGGCCGCCAAGCGCGGTCAGGCGGCGATTGAAGGCATAGAGATTGTCGACCAGAAACTCGATCTTGGTCGCGTGGAACTGGACGGATTCGACTTCGGCGGTCAGTTCCTCGCGCAGATTCTCGTACTTGTCTTCCTTGCCCTTGGCGAACACCTCGCCCCGGCCCATCGCATCGACACGCTCGTTCTGCAGCTTCTCGAAGCTGCGGAACAGCTTGGTGATGCGGGCGAAACGCTCAAGCGCGTCGGGCTTGAGCGCGGCCTCCATCTGGGCGAGCGAGAGGGTGTTGTCCTCCTCGTCGTCGTCCTTGCGGCGGCCTTCGCCTTCCTCGCCGTCTTCGCCTTCGCCGTTCTCTTCCTCGTCGTCGTCGTCATCGTCCTCTTTATAGGACGGGCCGGCGGTTTCCTCGGAGATCTCGCCGTCGCCTTCGTCGTCGTCGGTCAGGTTCTCGGGCGCGGGTTCCTTGGACAGCATGGCGTCGAGATCGAGGATCTCGCGCAGCTGCATTTCCTCGTTATTAAGGGCCTCTGACCACTGGATGATGGCGTGAAACGTGATCGGGCTTTCGCACAGGCCCATGATCATCATGTCGCGGCCGGCCTCGATCCGCTTGGCGATGGCGATCTCGCCCTCGCGGCTCAGCAGTTCGACGGCGCCCATCTCGCGCAGATACATGCGCACAGGATCGTCGGTCCGCTCGACCGTTTCCTTTTTCTTGGCCGGTGCCTTGTGATCCTTAGGGGCGGTGCCATCATCCGAATCGGAATCGTCGTCATCCGACGCGTCGATTTCGTCCGGCGTATCCTCGCCCTCTTCGGAATCGTCGTCGTTTTCGACGATATTGACGCCCATTTCCGAGATCGCGGACATCACGTCCTCGATCTGCTCGGACGACATCTGGTCCTGCGGCAGCGCCTCGTTCAGCTCGTCATAAGTGATCACGCCGCGCTTCTTGGCGCGGGCGATAAGCTTCTTGATGGACGCTTCGTTGAGGTCGATCAGCGGTGCATCACCGTCGCCGCCGCCGTTTGTCGTTTTGGTTGCCATTACCGCCTATTCATCTGCCCTGATCTACGCCTGCCGATCATCGCCTGCTGTCGTGTCGATAACCCGCTGGATAGTTGATCGTATATTTTACTGATTGCCACCTCGCATGGCCGCCATTTGCATGAGGCGGGCATCGAATTCCAGCTTTCTCTTCAACAAGCGCTGCTGCTCGGCAAAGGATCCTTCCGGATCATCGCCGAACCGAGCGGTCGCCGATACGAGGGCCGCCTCGATCGCCGGTCTTTCGACCAGCAGCGAGATTGCCTCCGTCAATTCTTCCGCAGCCTCGGCCGGTGTCGTGCGATCGGACAGGAAGGCAAGTTTCATGCCGCCGATCGCGTCCCCATGGGGCAGGGCCAGTCCACGTTCGGCCAATATGGCGGCAATATCGGGACTTTCAAGCGACCCCCCGCCGATTTGCCCCGTTTCCGCAAGCTCGAGCAAGGCATCGAGGAGCCGCGCCTGCCCGGCATCTTCGGGACGCAATTGCGAGATCTGCTCGGCCTTGCCGTTCAGCAGGGACGGGTGGCGGACAAGCCCCAGTATGACGGCGGCCATCAGGCGCGTGCGTGCGCTGGCCGGTCCAAGCTGCCTGAGCAGCGGGGAGGGCGGGGTATTGTCGCGCTGAAACCGTTCGAACCGCCGCGATCCGCCGAACTCGCCCGCAAGCTTGCCACCAAAGCCGCGCGCTGGCTGGCGCTGCCGGGGCGGAAAGGCAAAGGCCGAAAAGCGGTCGCGCAATTCGCGGGCATAAAGCGCGCGTATATCGGGATGCTGGATAGCGTCGGCATGCGCCATCAACCGTTCCTTCAACCCGGCCTTGGCCTCGGGCGTGGCGGTTGCGGTGGCGGACTTTTCGAAACGCCAGATCAGATCGATCAGGCTTTCACCGCCGCCCAGCAGTGACTTCATGGCGGCAGGGCCATCGCGCCTGATGAGATCGTCGGGATCGAGGCCCTCGGGCAGCGTAACGATCGAAAGGCTATGCCCCGGCCTTAGCATGGGCAGAGCGCGTTCGACGGCGCGCATGGCCGCGCGCTGGCCTGCCGCATCACCGTCGAAACACAGCACCGGGACCGGCACCATGCGCCACAGCAGTTCGATCTGCTGTTCGGTCAGCGCGGTTCCCATGGGCGCGACAGCCTCGGCAATGCCTGCACCTGCCAGCGCAACGACATCCATATAACCCTCGACGACCACCAACCGCTCGCTCTGGCGCGAGGCGGCGGAGGCGCGGTGGATGTTGTAAAGCGTGCGGCTCTTATCGAAAACGGGCGTGTCAGGGGAATTGAGATATTTGGGGGCGTGATCGACCTTGCGCAGGATACGCCCGCCAAACCCGATGACCCGCGCGCGCCGGTCTTGAATCGGCAGCATCAACCGCCCTCGGAACCGGTCATAGGGTTCCTTGCCATCGACGGTTATCAGCAAGCCCGCCTCGATAAGCATGTCGCGTTCGAAACCCGACAAGGCCTTTTCGATCCCGCCCTTTGCATCGGGTGCAAAGCCGAAACCGAATTCGCGTATTTGCGCCTCGGAAATTCCCCGCTGCTTCAGATAGGCGCGGGCTTCCGCACCCTCGGGCGCCGACAGATTGCTAACGAACCACGCCTGCGCTTCGCCCAACACGTCATGCAGCGAAGCGCGCTGCTGTGCCGCCTGCGCATAGCGCGGATCGGGCGCGGGCACTTCCATGCCCGCCTGCTCGGCTAGTTCCTTGACCGCATCCATGAACGGTAGACCGCGCTGATCGGTCATCCAGCGGATCGCATCGCCATGCGCGCCGCAGCCGAAGCAGTGATAGAACTGCTTCTCGTCATTGACGTAGAAGCTGGGCGTATTCTCGTTATGGAACGGGCAGCATGCCTTGAACTCGCGCCCCGCGCGCTGCAGCTTTTCGGTACGACCGATCAGCGCGGACAGCGTGATCCGCGACCTCAGTTCGTCCAGCCATTGGGGAGAGAGCGCCATCGCCCCCTAATGCCGCAGGCGCCTCAGGAAAGCGAGGCTTTCACAAGCCCGCTCGCCTTGCTCATGTCCAGCTCGGTGCCGTGGCGCGCCTTCAGCTCGGCCATGACCTTGCCCATGTCCTTCATGCCGCTCGCGCCTGTCTCGGCCTTGATCGCCTCGATCGCGGCTTTCGTTTCCTCCTCGCTCATCTGCGCGGGCAGGAATTCCTCGATGACGGCCAGTTCCTTTTCTTCCGCCTTGGCCAGCTCGGCGCGGCCGCCCTCGTTGTACATCGCAATCGATTCGCGGCGCTGCTTGGCCATCTTCTGCAGCACGTCGATGACCAGCGCATCGTCGTCGCCGGTCGCCTCGCTGGTGCGCAGTTCGATGTCGCGGTCCTTCACCTTGGCCAGGATCAGGCGAATGGCATTCAGCCGTTCCTTGTCCTTGTCCTTCATTGCCTGGATCTGGGCGGCCTTGAGATCGTCGCGGAGCATGATTTTTCTTCTTCGTTCGATAGGATGATGTCGATGTGCCCCGGCAGATAGGGCGGATCGCGGGTGATGCAAACCCAACTTGGGGTCGGTAATCCCGATTTATGCGGAAACCCCGCTTGACGGTCTGCGCTCCCATCTCTAGCGGACGGGACTTAGCACATATCGCCGGACCCCTAGCTAACGGAGCGCCTCATGGCCGACCCCGCATCTTCACGCGCGCCTATCCCCCAGGGGGCTACCGCCGTTCTCGTTTTTGCCGATGGCCACGTCGCATATGGCAAGGGTTTCGGCGCCACGGGCGACGCGGTGGGAGAGCTTTGCTTCAACACCGCGATGACCGGCTATCAGGAAGTGATGACCGATCCGTCCTATGCCGGGCAGGTGGTCTGCTTCACCTTCCCGCATATCGGCAATGTCGGCACCAATGACGAGGATGTCGAAGGCAAGGTCGATTCGGCACTGGGCTGCGTGGTGCGCGAGGATGTGACCGATCCCTCCAACTTCCGCGCCATGGGCGACTTCCCGGCATGGATGGAGCGTATGGGCAAGATCGGCATCGCGGGCCTCGACACCCGCGCGCTGACCCGCCGCATCCGCATCCAGGGCGCGCCGAACGTGGTCATCGCGCATGATCCGGATGGTAACTTCGACATCGACGCGCTGGTCGCCAAGGCCGCCGCGTGGAGCGGTCTGGAAGGTCTGGACCTCGCCAAGGGCGTCAGCCGTGAAATCAGCGAAGGCTGGACTGGCGGCCACTGGGTGCTGGGCGAGGGCTATGGCGCGCCCTCCGATGAAGGCCGTCCGCATGTCGTCGCCATCGACTACGGCGCGAAAGACAATATCTTCCGCAATCTGGTGAGGGCAGGGGCCAAGGTTACCGTCGTCCCTGCTGAAACCGGCTTTGAAGAGATCAAGGGCCTGAAGCCCGATGGCGTGTTCCTGTCGAACGGCCCCGGCGATCCGGCGGCGACGGGCGTGTACGCGGTGCCGGTGATCAGGGCGCTGCTGGATGCGGATGTGCCGCTGTTCGGCATCTGCCTTGGCCACCAGATGCTGGCGCTGGCGGCGGGTGCCAAGACCGCCAAGATGTTCCAGGGCCACCGCGGCGCCAACCATCCGGTACAGCGCGTCGGCGGCAACTGGGGCGAGACCGAGGGACTGGTCGAGATTACCTCGATGAACCACGGCTTCGCGGTCGACGGCGAGACCCTGCCCGAAGGCGTGATCGAGACGCACAAATCACTGTTCGACGGCACCAATTGCGGCATCGCTATCACCGGCAAGAAGGCGTTCGGGGTGCAGTATCACCCCGAGGCTTCACCGGGCCCGCAGGACAGTTTCTATCTGTTCGAGAAGTTCGTGGGTGCGCTTCGCTGATAACGCTCATCCTGCTGCATCCTTGATATTCGTTAGGCGAGAACAATAATGCCCAAACGCACTGACATCTCCTCCATCCTCATCATTGGCGCGGGTCCGATCATCATCGGGCAGGCGTGCGAGTTCGATTATTCGGGCACACAGGCGGTCAAGGCGCTGAAGGAAGAGGGGTACCGGGTCATCCTGGTGAACTCGAACCCCGCCACGATCATGACCGATCCGGAAATGGCCGACGCCACCTATGTCGAGCCGATCACCCCGGACTTCGTCGAGCGCGTGATCGCAAAGGAGCGGCCAGATGCGCTGCTGCCCACCATGGGCGGGCAGACCGCGCTGAACACCGCGCTCAAGCTCTTCGAGAACGGTATTCTCGACAAATACGGCGTCAAGATGATCGGCGCGGACGCCGATGCCATCGACAAGGCCGAAAACCGCCAGCGGTTCCGCAAGGCGATGGACAAGATCGGGCTGGAATCGGCGCGCAGCGGTGTCGCCAACACGCTCGACGAAGCGATCAAGGTGCTGGATCACACCGGCCTTCCCGCCATCATCCGCCCTTCCTTCACGCTGGGCGGCACCGGCGGCGGCATCGCCTATAACAAGGCGGAGTTCGAGCGGATCGTTCGCGAAGGCCTCGACGCCAGCCCGACCACCGAGGTGCTCGTCGAGGAATCGCTGCTCGGCTGGAAAGAGTACGAGATGGAGGTCGTCCGCGACCGCAAGGACAATTGCATCATCATCTGCTCGATCGAGAATGTCGATCCGATGGGTGTGCACACGGGCGATTCTATCACCGTGGCGCCGGCGCTGACGCTGACCGACAAGGAATACCAGATTATGCGCACCGCCAGCATCGAGGTGCTGCGCGAAATCGGTGTGGAAACAGGCGGTTCGAACGTACAGTTCGCAGTCAATCCCAAGGATGGCCGCCTGATCGTGATCGAGATGAACCCCCGCGTCTCGCGCTCCTCCGCGCTGGCGTCGAAGGCTACCGGCTTTCCCATCGCGCGCGTCGCGGCAAAGCTGGCCGTCGGCTACACGCTAGACGAGATCACGAACGAGATCACCGGCGCGACGCCCGCCAGCTTCGAGCCGACGATCGATTATATCGTCACCAAGATCCCGCGCTTTGCCTTCGAAAAATTCAAGGGCGCCGAGAACAAGCTGGCCACCGCGATGAAGTCGGTGGGCGAAGTCATGGCCATTGGCCGCAACATGAAGGAATCGCTGCAAAAGGCGCTGCGCGGCCTCGAAACCGGGCTCGACGGGTTCAACCGGATCGAGGAGCTGGAAGGCGCCAGCCGTGACCAGATCACCGCCAGGCTTGCCGAACGCACGCCTGAGCGTTTGCTGATCGTGGCGCAGGCCTTCCGCGAGGGCCTGACGCTCGACGAAATCCACGGGATTACCCAGTACGACCCCTGGTTCCTGCGGCATATCGAGCAGATCATTGCCGAGGAGGCCGACATCATCGCCAATGGCGTGCCGCGCACCACCGAGGGTCTGCGCCGCCTGAAGGCCATGGGCTTTTCCGACAAGCGGCTGGCCACGCTGGCCGTCCGCTCGGTCGGTGTCGCGGGCGGCATGGGCGAAACGCAGGCCAAGCGTTCGGGCCTGCTTCACGATACGCTGAAGGCCATGGCAGGCGGCACCTCGGAAGAGGAAATCCGCGCATTGCGCCACAAGCTGGGCGTGCGCCCCGTGTTCAAGCGCATCGACAGCTGCGCCGCCGAGTTCGAGGCGATCACGCCCTACATGTACTCGACCTACGAAAACCCCCTGTTCGGAGAAGCCGAGAACGAGGCCGACCCTTCAGACCGCAAGAAGGTCGTAATTCTTGGCGGCGGTCCGAACCGGATCGGGCAGGGCATAGAATTCGACTATTGCTGCTGCCACGCCTGCTTCGCGCTGGACGAGGCGGGCTATGAAACGATCATGATCAACTGCAATCCGGAAACCGTGTCGACCGATTACGACACCTCCGACCGGTTGTATTTCGAACCGCTGACCGCCGAGGACGTTCTGGAAATTCTCGACGTCGAGAAATCGCGCGGAACGCTGCACGGTGTCATCGTCCAGTTTGGCGGCCAGACTCCGCTCAAGCTTGCGCAGGCGCTGGAGGATGCGGGCATTCCGATCCTCGGCACCAGCCCCGACGCGATCGACCTCGCCGAAGACCGCGAACGATTTGCGCAGTTGGTCAACAAGCTCAACCTGCTGCAGCCCGCCAATGGCATCGCGCGCAGCCAAGATGAGGCGCGGGGCATCGCGGCCAAGATCGGCTATCCCGTGCTGATCCGCCCGTCCTATGTGCTGGGCGGCCGCGCGATGGAGATCGTGGACAGCGAAGCGCAGCTTGACGAGTACATGGAGACCGCCGTTCGCGTATCGGGCGACTCTCCGGTGCTGATCGACCAGTATCTGCGCGATGCGGTCGAATGCGATGTCGACGCGCTTTGCGATGGCACCGATGTGGTGGTCGCGGGCGTCATGCAACATATCGAGGAAGCCGGCGTCCATTCGGGCGACAGTGCCTGCACGATCCCGCCCTACAGCCTTCCCGCCGACATTATCGAGGACATGGAACGCCAGGCCGATGCGTTGGCGCGCGCCCTGAAGGTCGTAGGCCTGATGAACATCCAGTTCGCGGTCAAGGACGGCAAGGTCTACTTGATCGAGGTCAATCCCCGCGCCAGCCGTACCGTGCCCTTCGTCGCCAAGGCAATCGGCCAGCCCATCGCGAAAATGGCGGCGCGGGTCATGGCTGGCGAAATGCTGGGCGACATGCCGCCGATCAAGCGCGACATCGACTATTTCGCGGTCAAGGAAGCCGTTTTCCCGTTCAACAAGTTCCCCGGCACCGATCCGGCGCTTTCGCCCGAGATGAAATCGACGGGCGAAGTCATGGGCATCGACCCGGACTTCACCGGCGCCTTCATCAAGAGCCAGCTTGGCGCAGGCGCGATGATGCCCGAAAGCGGCGTGCTTTTCGTGTCGGTCAAGGACAGCGACAAGCAGATCATCCTGCCCGCGGTGAAGCAGCTGGCCGAAAATGGCTTTACGGTGATTGCCACCGGCGGCACGCAGCGGTTCCTTGCGGAAAACGACGTTGCGGTCGAAGCGGTCAACAAGGTGGCCGAAGGCCGCCCGCACATCGTCGATGCGATCATCGACGGTAAGGTCAGCCTGATCTTCAACACGACCGAAGGTTGGCAGAGCCTGAAGGACTCGAAGTCCATCCGCCAGGCCGCGCTGGTCGAGAAGGTCCCGATCTATACGACGGCGGCGGGGGCTATCGTTGCCGCGCAGGCAATCGCCGCGCAACGCGGTGGCAAGCTTGAAGTGCGCTCTCTTCAGGCCTATTATAGCTGACCGCTAACGTTCCTCCCTGCAACGTCGGTTCCGATTTCCACCGCTGCTGTTCGCGGCGGTGGCAGGAACCTGTTTCGCTGGAGAGGGACCAGGAGGAAATGAATTAGAATGGCGAGTGTCGAAAAGGTACCGATGCTGGCGGAAGGCTATGAGAAGCTGACTGCCGAACTGAAGCTGCTGCGTGAAGAGCGTCCCCGTATCGTCGACGCGATCGAGGAAGCGCGCGCGCATGGCGATCTGTCGGAAAACGCGGAATATCACGCGGCGAAGGAACGTCAGGGGCAGGTGGAAGCGTCGATTGCCGATCTTGAGGACAAGGTCAGCCGCGCGCAGATCATCGATCCGGCGACGCTTTCGGGCGACAAGGTCATTTTTGGCGCCACCGTCACCCTGCTGGACGAGGACGACAAGCCGGTCCGCTATCAGATCGTTGGGCCGACCGAGGCAGATGCCAAATCCGGTCGCATCAGCTATTCAAGCCCGCTCGGCCGGGCGCTGATCGGCAAGAAGGTCGATGACGAGATCGAAGTGACCGTCCCGTCGGGCGAGCGCTTCTACGTGATACAGAAGATCGAATTCATCTGAAATAATGGGGCGGAGGGCCATGCCTGCTCCGCCCCATTGCCGATCCGGGATCAGTCGTTGAGATCGGGTTCGAGCAGGCGGTGGAGGTGGACCACCACATATTTCATCTCGGCATCGTCGACGGTCTGCTGCGCCTTGCTGCGCCACGCGTTTTCGGCCGAGGAGAAATCGGGAAACACGCCCACGATATCGAGCGCCTTGAGGTCCTCGAACTCATGACCACGCGGATCTTTCACGCGACCGCCCATCACCAGATGCAGTTTCTGCGACATCAAACACTCCGCTTGTAAATGAAAAGCCGCCCCGTCGGGCAGGACAGGGCGGCTAGTAGCGTATCGGCGGGTCTATCCAAAGACCCAATTTTCTGCGTGTTCGATCAGCGGCGGATCCGCGACATCATCGAACGGGTCTTGAATCCTGCGTCCTCGCCAGCGTGGCGAGCAGCAAGGGCAGCCTTGTCGCCCAGATGGCGCGCAGAGAGCATCGTGCCTTCGCCGCGTTCGGCCAGGCCATGCGCCAGATTGCTGCTGGCGTCGGCAACCGTATCGCCCAGTTCGCCCAGCTTCTCGCGCGATTCTTCTGCTGCATTCTCTGCCAGTTCGAGGATCTGGTGGCCGTAGGTCGATGCCAGTTCCGCCAGCAAACCGCCCGCGGTCATGACCGAACCGCGAACCTTGCGTCCCGGCCTTCCGGGCAGTGCCAGCGCGATCAGCGCACCGATGGCGACGGCGCCGCCGATTGCCACGAACGGATGATCCTTGACGAATTCCTTGGCGCTATCCGCGGCGGCCTTGGATTGCTCGGCCGCCTTAGCGCGGGCCGGGGCGGTGCGTTCGGCAATGCGTGCCTGCGCAGCGGACAGTTTCTCGGCAAGCGTCGGATCCTGCGGAGCCGACAGATCATTGGCGGGCGGAACGACGGCCTGCGGCTTTTCGTCGGGTTGCGGAGCAGTGGTTGTGTCAATCACGAGCGGAGGTCCTTAATATGAGTTGCCTTTGCAGAACTAATGGCCCGCGCGGAATACGGTTCCGCTTTACCCTCAGATCCGGCGATCTTCTGCGTATTCGGCGTGTTTTCCACGATATGCGGCATCTTCGTAGTGATCGTCACCGTCGTTATACTCGTCCTCGTCGCCCGAAAGCCCAAGCAGACTGGCAGCAAAGGCGCCGATGGGACCGCGCAGGAACCAGCCCGTCAGGCCAAGTGCGCCGATCGTCACGAGTGCGCGATGGCTGCTGGCGACGTCCGCCGCCTCTTCGGCAATGGTCTTGCCTTCGGTGACAAGCTTGGTCGTAACGCGCTTGCCGACTCCAGCAGCGTCGAGATCCGCGCGAACCATTTCGCGCTGCGTGTCGAAGACCTGGCGCGCCGCATGACGCAGGCGCTTGGCTTCAAGAACATCTTGTTCGCCCATGGGATCAGCCTTCCTTGTCCGAAATGACGCGCTTCGTACGCTCCAGCCGCGATTGTCCGCTTTTGGCAAGGACAATTGCGATGATGCCAAGCACGGCCGTGACGAGGGCCGTGGAGCCCCAATAGGTAATGATCTGGCCCAGAGCGAGGACAAGCCCCACCACGAGCGCCATCAATGCAAAGAAGCCGAAGACCGCGGCGGCGGCGAAGCGGGCGCCGATGCCCTTGGCGGCTCCGGCGGCGTAGAGGGCGCGTTTCTTGTGAAAATCGATCTCTGCTTCGGCCAGCAGCTTGCCATCGTCGACCAGAGCGCGAACATCCTCAACAAGTGAGCGTTCGGCTGCGATATCGTCGGCAGTTTCCGACATGAAGCATTTCCCCTGTCACGTGGTCTCCGGACTGGAAAACCGCGCCTCTTATTGATGTCATGGCCGTGGACATGGATTCCACAGGGAGGAGGGGGCGGCATCCGCTGACGCCGCCCCCTCTTAACAGATTTCGATCACTTGCTGCGGAACATCCGGGCAAGCAGATAACCTGCACCGGCCGCGATCGCGACAGCCGTTCCGGGGCTCTTGCGCACGAATTCCCGTGCATCCTCGCCGAGCTGCTCCAGCGATTTCTCGTCGAGCGAAGCAGCATTCTTCTCAAGGCTGCCGGCAGCCGTACGGGCATAATCGCCGTATTTGACGCCAAGCTTCTCATCGAGAGTAGGCGCGTTATCGGTAATCAGGCGCGACAGTGCGACAAGACCTTCGCTGGCCTTCGACTTACCGTCATTGGCAAGCTCATACGCCTTCGCCTTGGCCTGATCGCCATAGACGGCGGCATCGCCTTTCAGCTGCTCACCCTTTTCGCCGGCACGATTCTTGTAGCTGTCCGACTTTTCCAGCGCTTCGGCCTTCAATTCGGCCACACCGGCCTTTGCTTCGTCCAAAGCCTTGGAAAAGCGGCTCTTCGCTTCGGCCTTGTGATCCGTGGCACCGAGGCCGGCGGCGGGAGTCGTCTGGGAAGGAGTAGTTGAGTCGACCATGGTTTGCATCTCTCATTCCTTTCGGCCCTTGGCGGAAGGCCGGATTGATTGCGTGGTCAGGAGTCCGACGTACTCGAAAACCTGGCGGTTCTGTCGTGCCGCCCGGTCCTGTCCAGCCAATGGACCGGACCTTGCGGCGGAAGAGACGCACATGTCGAGCGCCCTTCATTCGCTGATGCAATAACGACTGTTGCCAGCCATTGTTCCGCCAACTAATCGGCGACCATATCACGAAACACCCGAACCACGACGACGCAATTTTCGAAAACCCCTACTTTCCGTCCTGCAGGACCGTCCATTCAGAGAGGCAAGCTTCATGACCGCGATCATCGATATCCACGCACGCGAAATTCTCGACAGCCGCGGCAATCCGACCGTCGAGGTGGATGTCCTGCTGGAAGACGGATCGATGGGGCGCGCCGCCGTCCCCTCGGGCGCATCGACGGGCGCGCATGAAGCCGTCGAACTGCGTGACGGCGACAAGTCGCGCTATCTCGGCAAAGGCGTGCTGAAAGCCGTGGACGCTTGTAATACCGAGATTTCCGACATGCTTCTCGGCCTGGATGCCGAGGATCAGCGCGATATCGATTACGCGATGATCGAGCTGGACGGGACCGAGAACAAGTCGCGTCTGGGCGCCAATGCGATGCTGGGCGTTTCGCTGGCGACCGCAAGGGCCGCGGCGGCGGCGCGTGGGCTGCCGCTCTATTCCTATGTCGGCGGCGTTTCGGCGCACATGCTGCCCGTGCCGATGATGAACATCATCAATGGCGGAGAACATGCCGATAATCCGATCGATTTCCAGGAATTCATGGTCATGCCCATCGGCGCCGAATCGATTGCCGAGGCCGTGCGCTGGGGCGCGGAAATTTTCCACACGCTGAAAAAGGGCCTCTCGGACAAGGGGCTTTCCACGGCCGTGGGCGACGAAGGCGGCTTTGCCCCGAACCTCGCATCGACGCGTGACGCGCTCGATTTCATCATGGGGTCGATCGAGAAGGCCGGTTTCAAGCCGGGCGACGACGTCGCGATCGCGCTCGACTGCGCGAGCACCGAGTTCTTTGCCGACGGCCGTTACGACATTGCGGGTGAGGGGATCTCGCTCACCGGCGAGGAAATGGCCGACTATCTGGCCGATCTTTGTGCCGCCTATCCGATCCGTTCGATCGAGGACGGCATGGCCGAGGACGATTTCGCTGGATGGAAGGCCCTGACCGACAAGGTCGGCGGCAAGGTCCAGCTGGTCGGTGACGATCTGTTCGTGACGAACCCGCGCCGTCTTGCGATGGGGATCGAGCAGGGCCTCGCCAACTCGCTGCTGGTCAAGGTCAACCAGATCGGCACGCTGACCGAAACGCTGGAAGCCGTCAGCATGGCGAACCGTGCAGGCTATACCGCGGTCATGAGCCATCGTTCGGGTGAGACCGAGGATTCCACCATCGCGGATCTGGCGGTTGCGACCAATTGCGGACAGATCAAGACCGGGTCGCTGGCTCGTTCCGACCGTCTGGCGAAATACAACCAGCTGATCCGTATCGAGGAAGAGCTGGGCGCCAGCGCGCTTTATGCCGGGAACGGTGCGTTCGGTCGCCTGTCCTAAAGCTAAACCTCCACATCGGGGTGGCCATTCCGTTTCAAGGAATTGTCACCCCGACACCGGCAGGCGCCGGAACGATTTGCACGCGGCGGTTCTGTTCCCTAGAAGACATGTGCCATTTTTTCGCCACATAGTCCGCACGCCCTTTGGTGCGGTTCATTGCCAGAGCCGTTTGTGTCCTATCACCCTATCGCATTGATTTCGCTGTCACTCCGCAGATTGCGGGTGCTGCTGGGCATGCTCGCGGTGTTGACGGTCCTCGGCTGCTCCGGCGCGGAAGATCAGGCGGTTTCGCCGTTCCAGGGAACGGGCATCGGCATCAGCACCGCCGACATCGACACATCGATCGATCCGGGCAATGATTTCTATCGCTATGCGAACGGAAACTGGCTCAGCGCGGTCGAGATACCGGAAGGGTCCGACATCGTCACGCGCCAGTCGCGCGCTTCGGCCGAACTGGAAAGGCGGCTGACGACCATTGTCGAGGATATCGCCGGCAGACCGCAGGACGACGGATCGCCCGAAGCGATCGTGCGCGACTATTACCGCAGTTTCGTCGACCGCGCCTCGATCAACCGGCAGGGCATCGGCCCGGCTTTGGGCGACATCCGGCGCTTTCAGTCGGTGGATGACGTGGGCATGCTGTCCGAAGTCATCGGTGGAACCTTGCGGGCCGATGTCGATCCGATGGCGGATGCATCACGCGGCACGCCAAATCTTTTCGCCATAGCGGCAAGGCCCGCGCCCGATGATGGGCGCACCGTTCCATGGCTGATGACCGGCGGGCTCGGTCTGCCCGATCGATCCGATTACCTGGCCGATACGGCGGCAGCGCGCGGCAATAGGGCGGCCTATCGGGACTATGTCGCCCGTATTCTGTCGCTTGCCGGTCTAGATGGTGCAACTTCGCGTGCGGATGGCGTGCTGGCACTGGAAAGCGCGATTGCAGAGGCGACGGGGGAAGGGCTGGCCGAACAGGACCGGCTGGCCGCTGCGACGATATGGAGCAGGCAGGATCTGGCCGAAAACGCGCCGGGCATCGACTGGCAGCGCCTGCTGGTCGCGGCAGGACTGGATGAGGCAGAGCGTTTCGCCCTGTTCAGACCCGATGCCATACGGGCGCTTTCCGGGCTCGTCGCCTCCGAACCTGTCGGTGCATGGCGCGACTGGCTCGTTTTTCATCGGCTCTCCAGCCATGCAGAGGTTCTGCCCGACAGATTCGGCAGTGCGCATGCCGGCTTTTACGAGCGTCGGTTCAACGTTCCGTCGCGGAGCCAATCGCTCGAACGGCGGGTTGTCGACCGGATCGGCGCTCTCTTCCCCCAAACCATCAGCCGCCTTTATGCGGAACGCTATTTCTCGGACGAGGAGAAGCGCGATGTCGAGATCATTGCCGAGCGCATTCGTTCCGCATCGATAGCGAGGATCGAGAGCGATGGCGAACTGGGCGAGGATGCGCGGAGCGAGGGCGTCAGGAAGCTTGACGCGATGACGATTGCGGTCGGCTATCCGGAGCGCCACGGAGAAATATCGAAGCTGCGAGCCGTCGGCGACAACGCCTATGCGATGACGATTGCGGCCGAGCGTGCAGCCTATGCGCAAGAGCTGGCAGCGCTGACCCGTGCAAGATCGGACCTGCGCTGGCGGGTCGGCGCGCATCAGACGGAGGCCCAATATCTGCCGCTCGAAAATGCGCTGATCATTCCCGCTGCCCTGCTGCAACCGCCGTTCTACGATCCCGAGGCGGATGCGGCGGCCAATTACGGTTCGATTGGCACCATCATCGGACGCGAGATCAGCCGGGCGATCGGTTCGGTGGGCGGGCTGATCGATAGTCGAAACATTGTGAGCGGATGGCTGACCCCTGCCGACGGTGAAATAATGACCGGCCGCAGCGACCGTCTGGCCCGGCAACTCGGCGAACTGGGGGGCAATCCAGCGGAAAAGGACGAGGTGATGGCGGGGCAATACGATGCCCAACTCGCCGGTTTGGTCGCCGCCTATGACGCCTATCGGGCTTCTCTCGATGGGCGTGAACCGCGGGTGATAGAGGGCTTCACCGGCGACCAGCGCTTCTACATCGCTTTCGCGCAACTATGGGCCACCAAGGCGGACGCCCAATATGCCCGCCGGATGTCGCAGGGCGGAGATTGGATGGCACCACGTCTTCGGGTCGCGACGGTGCGCAATGTTGACGCTTGGTACAGGGCGTTCGATGTCCAGCCGAACGATGCGCTCTATCTCGCCCCGGAAGACCGGGTATCGTTCTAGGCGTCAGGCGGCAAATCGTCCGGACAGTTCAAGCAGGGACAGCGCCGCCTTTGCCGCTTCACCGCCCTTGTTCTTCTGGGCCGGGTCGGCACGAACGAGGGCCTGCTCCTCGTTCTCCACGGTAAGGATACCGTTGCCGATGGCGATACCGTCCATTGTCAGGGCCATGATCCCGCGTGCACTTTCGCCCGCGACAATCTCGAAATGATAGGTTTCGCCGCGTATCACTACGCCGATGCCGACATAGCCTTCGTATTGACCGCTCTCCGCCGCCAGCGCGATCGCCGCGGGTATTTCCAGTGCGCCGGGGACCGTGACGACCTCTACCTCATGCCCCTTTTCCTCTAGTTCATCGCGAGCGCCGGCGATTAGCATGTCGTTGAGATGCGAGTAGAAGCGTGCTTCCACGATCAGGAAACGGGCCAAGAAATTTCTCCGCAGAATTTGAAAAGTTTGGGGCTCAGGCGTCGGCAGTCGCGGAAGATGGCTCGCGCGTCAGAAACCGTTCCTCGACGATCGACAGGCCATATCCCTCAAGCGCGATGAGCGAATGATGCGAGGTCGTCAGCAAGATCATCTCATGCACACCCAGTTCCGCCAGGATCTGCGCCCCGACGCCATAGTCACGCAATTCGTCCATGTCGCTGCCGCCGCGACCTTCGCGAAAGTCCAGCATTCTGCTAACCGCACCGCCTTTGAGCTTGCTGATAGCCACAATGACGCCGGCACCGGTCTTTTCGATTTCCCGCATCGCTTTTTGGAACAGCCCGTTTCGGAAACCGTCCTCTCCGAACACGTCCGAGAACATGTCGAGCGTATGCATGCGCACGAGCACTGGCTCTTCAGGATTGATCCTGCCGTGGACGAGGGCGAGCATCTCGTCCCCTGTCGGCTCGTTGCGAAAGGCCATAGCCTTCCATTCGGCACCGCCTTCGGTCTTGAACCGGCTTTCCGACACCATTCGGACATGGCGATCGTGATGTCGGCGATAGGCGATCAGGTCGCGGATCGTACCGATTTTCAGATCGTGGAGACGCGCGAAGCGCAGAAGGTCGTCCATCCGCGACATCGAACCGTCCTCGTTCATGATTTCGCATATCACGCCCGAGGGGTTGAGTCCGGCAAGCCGGGAAATATCGACAGCCGCTTCGGTGTGTCCGGCGCGGGTTAGCACGCCTCCGTCCCGCGCGATAAGCGGAAACACATGCCCCGGCGTGACGATGTCGTCGCGGCTCTTGGATGCATCGATTGCGACGCTGATCGTGCGTGCGCGATCCGCCGCGCTGATGCCGGTGGTGACACCCTCGCGCGCTTCGATCGAGGTCGTGAAAGCCGTTTCGTGGCGAGTCCGGTTGTTGCGGCTCATCAGCTCGAGGCCTAGTTGCTCGACGCGCTGCTTTGCAAGGGCCAAACAAATCAGGCCGCGTCCGTGCGAAGCCATGAAGTTGATGGCGGAGGGTGTGGCCATCTGGGCCGGGATGACCAGATCGCCTTCGTTCTCGCGGTCTTCGTCATCGACCAGGATGAACATCCGGCCATTGCGGGCTTCGTCGATGATTTCCTCGGGCGTGGCGATGACATTGCGGTCGCTGTTGGCGCGAAGGAACTGATCGAGTTTCGACAGGGTTTCAGCCGTAGGGTTCCATTGCGGCTCTCCGCAATCGCGCAGGCTATTGGCGTGAAGCCCGGCCGCGCGAGCAATCGCGCTTTTCGTCATGCGGCCCGAATCGACCAATTCCATGATCTGACCGAGAGTCGAACTGGTTGCTGTGCTGTTCATTAGGGCGATGTGTCACATTGCAATGTGACCTGCAACCCCAATGTGATCGGTAGGCGAGCATTCAAAATTATTTAAATGCGCCTCTTACGCGAAGTGGCGGAAGACCGCGGCTTTTATGAGCGAACCAACGAAAAACCCCGCCCAAATCGGGCGGGGTCCGATCTACAAAGCCTGACCGATTAACGCTCGGTCGTAAGGCCCCACAGCCAGTTGATCAGTCCGCGGGTCGCGGTCGGTTTACGATTACGCATGTTTAGGCCTCCAGTTACTGAGGCCCTCTTGTTAACCTTAAAATGAGGGTTAATAAAGAGTTAATTTTCTAGGTTCGTTATAATCTTCCACGTTTAGCATCGTGAGCAGTTCCGAAATGCGCATCGGCCGCCCATAGAAGAACCCCTGGCCGATCACACAGCCCAGCGAAACAAGCAGATCCTGCTCGTCCGTCGTTTCGATCCCCTCGGCGACAAGCCGCATGCCCGCCTTGCGAGCGGTGTCGTTCAGGGCACGAATGACGATACGCGCGCGCTCGTTATGTTGTGCAAGAGCGACGAAGCTGCGATCGATCTTGATCTCGTCGCAGGGCAGCCCGACGAGGAGGGACAGATTGGCCTCTCCCGTTCCGAAATCGTCGAGCGAGATGTGGAAGCCGCGTTCCTGTAGTCGTTCCAAATTGCGTGCAGCGGTGCGGAAATCATCGATCTTCGCCGTTTCGGTTATCTCGATGGTAATGGCCTCGGGCCGTCCACCGCCGGCTGCAATATTGTCACAGACCAATGACACGAAATCGTGTTCGGCAAGAAGCGTAGCGGAGACGTTGACCGAGATGCGCGCGCCGGCGTTCAATGCCACATTGGCCGACCGCGCGGCCAACCTCAGCGTATGGGCGGTCAGCGGCTTGAGCCGACCGGCCTTTTCGATGAAAGGAATGAATTCGGTCGGGCTTATTTCGCCGCGTTGCGGATGCTTCCAGCGGACGAGCGCCTCCGCACCGACAACGTGACCGCTTTCAAGCAGGCATTGGGGCTGGAACAGCAGATAGATATGCTGATGCGCGATGGCATGATCGAGCGACGAATGGAGCGATAGCTGCCAATCCGTATCCGATCCGCCTTGTTCGCTCACCAATGCAAGCTTGCTGGGGCGCCGCGAAGCCACCTCAGCCGCAACGATGGTCGCACTGATCGCCTGTCGCGGCTTGGGAATGTCGTTGTCGAGTATTCCGAAGGAGCAGGAGAAATCGAGCGTGCGCTCCTCGACTCTTACCGGAGCGCTGGCCAGCGCTAGCAGACCGGTAATATGACTCCTCGCGTGCTCCAGTTCATCGAACCAGGCAAAATGTCCGGTGTTGTCGGTATAGACCTGAACGTCCGTACCAATTGACAAGCGGTCCGATATTTGCCGGATGAAATTGCGATGGAGCGACGGTTCGAGGCTTGCCAAAATCTCTTCGAAATTTTCGACACGTGCGACCACGAGGCGCCCGCGCGATTTTCCGAAGTCATCCTGTAATGCATTGAAATTGGGCAAACCCGACACCGTATCGACGCCTGCCGCGCGTTCCCGCCAATTGTCGCGAATGCGAATTGCCCCATAGATTGAGAGCAGTGTGTAAACCATGCCCATAAGCAAGAGCAGGTCGAACTGGGCGGCGATAAATGGCGCAGAAAGTGAAATGACGACAAGACCGGCGTAGCCGCATCGCCGGACAATCCTTGGAAGCAACGCAACCGAAAATAGGGCGATCCCAAATACGAGAAAAGGAACGAACCATCCTACCGGCTTGAGACTTTCGGAAATGAGCGTTTCCGCTGCGAGCGCGCCCACTATGGCACTGGGCATAGACTTGCTGAGCGGCGTGTTCACCAAATTGGCGGTTCCGCTGGCGGGCGCGGTGATCAGGATCCGTTTTCCCGCAATAGCGGCATCGGGCACCAATCCGCTTTCAAAATCTTCAAAGGCGATGATAGGTATCGCTTGCGGAGAGATTCTGAAATCGATCGGATACGTTCCGCCGGTCGCATCGCTTGCTCCTGCAAGGGCGGCGCCAAGCTTTGGAAAGCTCTCCCCTCCGGTTGTGAAGCGGTAGTCCGCGTCGAATACGAACCCGGTAATCGACGTTATGTTCGCGTCGACCGCTTCGCCATCGACGGGCAGCACGGCGGTTCGCGATACACTAAGTGGATCCTCGGAAGACACGGTACCGGCGGTGGCAGGCCATGCAACGATGACGGTTGATTGTGCAGCCGCAATCGCTCTACCCAGATTATCGATTCCCGTATCTGTTTCGTTGAAACGTCCTTCGATAACGATCCGTTCGGGGCGCATGGCGTCCAGCGATGGGATAACCTGGGCATATCGCTCGGCGATCGTGTCGTTCCGCCCCGCTTCGCGTTCGGTGGTAACGATGACGATTTCGCCCGACACAGGCTTTTGCATGGTGCGCGAAACGATAAGGCGCGGCACTTCGTCGATGAGTTTCGGGATATCCAGCGCGAACAGCACCACGAGTGCCGCAACAAGCGACAAGAGGACCTGGAGCAGGCGGCGAAGTGTTCGCGGCTCGATCCGGAGGCGAGGGGTATGCGCGCGCATCGAACCCCCGATAGCATAGGATAGTTAATAGTTCGCTGCTTAACGCCGCCGTCGAACCCGTCGGTTCGGGGATGCTGATCGCGCTTTTATCCCTTGTGCCGGAACGAGGGATCAGTCGGTGGCAGGATCGGGAAGTTCGGTTGCCGGAACGCCCTGATCGTCGATTGCGGGAACATCCTCTTCCTCGGGCGGGGGCATGACGGTTACAGCGACGCGCCGGTTCTTCGCTCGTCCCTCTTCGTCGGGTTCACCATCCGGCCTTGCATTGGGGGCAATCGGGTTCTGTTCGCCCATGGCGATGATGGTAATCCTGTCTTCGCTCGCGCCCGCCTCAACCAGATGTTCGGCGACTGCCTCGGCCCTTCGGCGCGATGCGCGAAGGTTGACTTCATCCCGACCGCTCGAATCCGTATGACCGCGCAGGACGATGGCACCGCCCTTGCGGAACTGCTCGCTCTCGACGATCTCTTCGATCATGGCGGCGGCATCGGGATTCAGGTCGCTGCCGCTGTCGCCGAAGGGGACTATGACATCAAGCGGTTCGAGGGGCGGTTCTGCAATCGGCCGGACGTCCATGTCGGCGCGCAGGATCGAGTTGGTCGACAGGTCTTCCTGCACTTCTTCCGGCAATGGCTCCTGACCTTCGGCGGCCGGCTCCTCCTCGATGGGGAGGGTGGTGTCTTCGCGCCTTTCACAGCCGGTCAGCGCGGACAGCAGCAATGCTGCGCCCATTGCGGTGCAAATTCGGTTTCTGTGTGTATGCAATCCTCTCATGCGGGTTTTGCCTCCTCGCCTGAGGGCCCCTCAGGCCCTTTTTCTTCGTCGCCGGTCTTTGCCAGTGCGGTGTCTCCTTCGCTCGACTGGCCGGACTTCGCCTGCGCCTTCGCTCGCTTCTCACGCTTGGCATGAACCTTTTCGGTGACCGGGTCTTCCGGCGGCGAATAGGATATGATGATGTCGCCCGGACCGGGGATCGGCCGCGATGCGTGGGTGAAGAACCGCAGCTGGCCGCTCTTGAGCAGTACGAGCACGAAATCGGCCTTGTCGGGCAACGCTTCGCGCGCCTTGTCTACGCCGAACTGCTCAGACAGGCGGGTCTTGCGAAATTCCCATCCCTGCGCCTGGCGCTGATGCATTTCTTCCATGTCGACGCCGGACTCGAATAGCGAGCGCCCGCGGATCGAGGGCGGGAGCGAGCGTGGATCGTCAGGATGCCCTGCCTCGCCAAGCTGATAGACGGCGTCGCGGCCGATTTCAGGAGCGAATTCATTGCAGACGAGGGCGTTATAGGCCTCGTTCTCGGTCGCGGCGACAAGGACCTGATAATGGCTGAGGTCGAGCGAATGCTCCGTCGCCTCGGCAAGAATTTCGCCGTGATAGGTGTCCAGCCCCTGCTGCCGCGCCCGCGACAACCGCCACCAGCTGGTGTCCGCCAAGGTTACGGGAACATCGAGTTCGTCCAGTTCCTTGGCCAGGGCGATCGACCATGGCGTAGCGCCAACCAGCAGCAGGCCGGGCGTAGTCGAACCCGTAACGCCCAGCCAGCGCGCAACGGGCGCCATGGTAAAGCCATGCGCGACGATGGTCGCCACGCAGACGGCAAAGGAGAGACTGATCAGGATCGTCCCGTCGGCATAGCCCAGATCCGAAAGGCGCAAGGCGAACAGGCCGGAGATCGCGACCGCCACGATGCCGCGCGGTGCGATCCAGGCAAGAAAAATCCGCTCGTTCCACGGGATTTTCGAGAATGCCAGGCTGATAAGGACGGTGGCCGGGCGCACCAGAAACAGGATCGCCAGAAGGAACAGCGTGAACTGCCATTCCAGCAGCCGCAAAGTTTCATAATCCAGCTGCGCCGACAGCAGGATAAAGATACCGGACACGAGTATGACGGCGATGTTCTGCTTGAACGGATGAATATCCCTAAGCGAGTCGACATTCATATTCGCCAGCGCCACGCCCATCAGCGTAACCGCAACAAGCCCTGTTTCCTGCTGGATCAGGTTCGAAATCACGAACAGCCCGACCACGACGACCAGCAAAACCGGCGCTTTCAGATATTCGGGCACCAGCCCGCGCGGGAAGCTCCACGCAATCGCCCAGGCCGCGACGTAACCCAGCACTGCCGCGGCAAGCGTGGCGAAAACGAGTGCGGGCACCACGTCGAACAATGTCGCGCCTGCGGCCGATGCACGGAAATATTCGTAAGCCAGAACGGCGCACATCGCGCCGAACGGGTCGTTGACGATCGCTTCCCATTTGAGGATCGCGGCGGGCCTTTGCGCAACGCTCGACTGGCGGAGCAGCGGCAGCACCACCGTCGGGCCAGTGACGACCAGAATGCCCGCGAACAGAATGGCGACCGGCCACACCAGCCCCGCAATATAATAGCAGGCCAGCGAGCCGGCGACCCATCCGACAGGGACTCCGAAGACCACCAGCCGCCAGACCGCGCTTCCCGTGCGTCGCAATTCGCGGAAATCAAGGCTCAGGCCGCCCTCAAATAGAATGAGGGCGACCCCGATAGATATCATCGGTTCTAACAGCTCGCCAAATGCGTGATGCGGATCGATGATCCCAAGAATGGGTCCGGCAAGGAAACCGGCGATCAACATCAGGACGATCGCAGGCCAACCTGTCCTCCAGGCTATCCATTGCGCACCGATACCGAGCACTCCGACGAGTGCGATGACTATTGCTTGTTCCTGCATGCCCGTCCGTTGCTGCCACATGTAGAGGCATAATGGCAAACCCAGTCACCCAATGCGGTGCGGCGACGGGCGTTCCCGCTTTATTCGTCGGCAGGCTTTCCGTACCCGCCACCGCCGGGTGTCCGGATCTCGATGGCATCGCCCGCTTCGACCGAAACGTTTGCGCAGGCGGACAGCTCTTCGCGCGTGCCATCGGTACGAACCACGATGTTCCGCCCGGTCTTTCCGGCCTTGCCGCCCGACAGGCCGAAGGGCGGAACGCGGCGGCGGTTGGAAAGGATGCCGACCTCCATGCTTTCAAGAAAGCGCAAGCGGCGGATCACGCCGTTGCCGCCATGCCACCGGCCTGCGCCGGCCGAACCCTTGCGGATCGCGAATTCTTCAAGGACGACCGGAAAGCGGGATTCGAGTATTTCGGGATCGGTCAGGCGCGAATTGGTCATGTGGGTCTGCACCGCGTCCGCGCCGTCGAAGCCTTCTGCGTCGCCTGCGGGACCGGCGCCCGATCCGCCCGCGATCGTTTCGTAATATTGATAACGCGCATTGCCGAAGGTCAGATTGTTCATCGTCCCTTGCGCGGCCGACATCGTGCCCAGTGCCCCGAAGATCGTGTCGGTCACGACTTGGCTCGTCTCGACATTCCCTGCGACGACGGCACCCGGTGCCTTGGGATTGAGCATCGAACCTTCAGGCACGATCAGGCGGATAGGCGCGAGGCAGCCTTCGTTCATGGGCACGTCGCCGTCGATCATCGTGCGTATGGCATAGAGAACCGCAGCGTTCACGATCGGCAGCGGCGCATTGAAATTGCCGGGATGCTGCTCGCTCGTTCCGGTAAAGTCGAACAGGGCTTCGCCGTTATCGCGGTCGATGGTTACGGACAGGCGGATGACCGATCCGTCGTCCATCCCATAGGCAAAGCTGCCGTCGTTCAGCCGCCCCATCAGGGCGCGGACGGCTTCTTCCGCCTGCGCCATGACATGGCCCATATAGGCATCGACAACGGCCCGCGATTGCGCGCCCGCCAGCCGGTTCAGCTCGCACGCTCCCTTTATGCAGGCCGCCAGCTGGGCCTTGAGATCGGCGATATTGCGATCCGGATCGCGCGCGGGATGATCGCCGGACGCCAGCAGGCCGCGGATGTCCGCCTCGAGAAAGCGGCCCTCGTCGACAAGCAGGACATTATCGAACAATATGCCTTCGTCCTCGACACTGACGCTGCCGGCGGGCATCGAACCCGGCGCGGTTCCGCCGATGTCGGCGTGATGGCCGCGTGCGGCGGCCCACCATGCAGGTTCCGCGTCATCGCCATCGGCGAAAACGGGCAGGACGACGGTGATGTCGGGCAGATGCGTTCCGCCGTCATAGGGCGCGTTAAGGGCGAAGGCATCGCCCTTGCGAATGCCGCGTCCGTCATCCCGCCGCCTCCGCGCAATCGTCCGTACGCTTTCGCCCATGGACCCCAGATGGACGGGCATATGCGGCGCATTGGCGATGAGATTGCCGTCACGGTCGAAGATCGCGCAGGAGAAATCGAGCCTTTCGCGGATATTCACCGAACTCGCGCTGGATTGCAGGGCGGCGCCCATTTCCTCGGCGATGCCCATGAACAACGATGCCATGATGGCGGTGCGCACCGGATCGCGGTCCGTCGCCAGGCTGGCGTCTGCCTTGTCTGCCGTTCGCTTAAGCAAGAGGTTTCCGGCGGCGTCCACATTGATGCGCCAGCCCGGTTCTACGACGATCGTCGAAACGTCGTCGACCACGAGGGCAGGGCCATCGCCTTCGAACCCGGCAGCCAGGTCCGATCGGCGGAAAAGGGGAATGTCGCAGTCCTCCCCCTTGAGATGGGACGAGACGCGGTCGGCAGCAGGGGCCGACTTGTCGGGCAAGGGCAGGGGAGGGCCGCTGCGTTCGGGCGAGCGGAAGACGGCCTCTGCGCGAGCAGAGGCGACCATGACGGCGCCTTCGGGTTCGAACCCGAAGCGTTCGCGCCAGCGGCTTTGAAACAGGCTGGCCATGCGCTGCATAGAGGCATGCTCGATCTCGATCGTGTTCTCGGTTCCCGCCGGGCGCAATTGCAGGCTTAGCGAAAGGTCGATCGCGTCCTTGTCGACGCCCTGCCGCACCAGTTCCTGCGAAGCGGCACTGGCCAGCGCATCCAGTTCACCCGAGATGTCGGGCTCGTTCGCCGCGTTCAATTCCATGGCCAGTGTCGCCTCGCGCATTGCCCTCCGGTCTGCGAGCCCCATGCCATAGGCCGACAGCACGCTGGCCAGCGGATGGCATTGCACCACGTCCAGCCCCAGCGCTTCGGCGACGAGACAAGCGTGCTGCCCGCCCGCGCCGCCGAACGCGGCCAGCGCCGCGCCCGCGATATCATGGCCCCTCCTGATCGAGATCGCCTTGATGGCCTGCGCCATGTCCTGCACCGCGATGGCGATGAAGCCTTCGGCCGCTTCCATCTCGGAAAGCCTGCGTCCGGTTTCGGCCTCGATCCGGTCGCAGATTTCGGACAGCAGGGACATGACGACAGTGCGGTCGGGCGGAAGGTCGCCATCCGGACCGAACACGGCGGGAAAATGCGCTGGCTGCAACTTACCCAAGGCGAGATTGCAGTCGGTGACCGTCAGCGGCCCGCCATTGCGATAACAGGCAGGACCGGGATAGGCCCCCGCCGATTCCGGCCCGACGTGGAATCGGCCAGCCTCGTAACGGCAGATCGATCCTCCGCCCGATGCGACGGTGTGGATGCGCATCATCGGTGCCGCTATGCGAACGCCCTCTAGCCGCGTTTCACTGTCGCGTTCGTACTGGCCGGCATACCAGGACACATCGGTCGACGTGCCGCCCATGTCGAAACCGACCACGGCGGGAAAACCGGCTTCCTCGGCGGTCGCCGCCATCCCCACGATCCCGCCGGCGGGGCCCGACAGGATCGCATCCTTGCCGTGAAACAGTTCGCGGGTCGTCAGGCCGCCGTTCGACTGCATGAACAGCGCGTCACCCGCTTCGCCCAAGCCTTGCGCGACCTGCGACGTATAGTCATTCAGCGGGGGCGAGACATAGGCATCCAGCACGGTCGTATCGCCGCGCGACACCAGCTTGATCAGCGGGGCAAGCTCGTGACTGACCGACACCTGCGCAAAGCCGATCTCGCGCGCGATCCGCGCCAGCGCCTGTTCGTGATTCTGATGGCGATAGCCGTGCATGAGGCATATGGCGACGGCGCTCACGCCATCCTGCCGCGCCTGCTCGAACACCTTTCTTGCATGCGTTTCGTCAAGCGCGCGTTCGACCGTGCCATCGGCAAGAACACGCTCGCGGATGGGGGCAACGCGGTCGTAGATCGGCTCGGGCAAGACGATATGCCGCGCGAACAGTTCGGGCCGTTCCTGCGATCCGATCCGCAGCGCATCCTCGAACCCCTCGGTAATGGCCAGCATCACGCGCGCACCCTTGCGCTCCAGCAAGACGTTGGTCGCGACCGTCGTGCCGATGCGCAATTCGCACGGGGGCAGGGCGCCGTCCGGCGTATCGGTTATGGTGCGGATCGCATGGATCGCCGCATCCTCTTGGCGTGAAGGATCCTCCGACAAAAGCTTTGTGCGTGTGAGCTTCCCGCCGGGGGAAATCGCAACCACATCAGTGAAGGTTCCGCCGCGATCAATCCAGAATTGCCATTTGTTCATCGGGTCTGCCTAACGTCTTTTGGTGCGCTTCGCACGGCTTGTGATCGCAGCCATGCTGCTCTAGCGGGCGCGCAGAGGAAGGATGCAGCCATGACGAGCACCCCCGCGCCAGAACCCAGCGGTCCGATAGAACCCGAATTTCCCGAGCCAAGGCCCCATTCGCTGGCCGAAGATGCCTATGGCCTGTTGAGCGGTGCGCTGCTGATGGCGCTGGGGCTGGTCATCATGAAGGCCAGCGGAATCGTGACCGCCGGAATGGGCGGTGTCGCGCTGCTGTTCAGCTATCTGATCGGCATGCCGGTCGACTTCTGGTTCTGGTGCCTGAACGTCCCGTTCCTCGTGCTTGCGTGGAGTGCGATGGGGCGAAGCTTTTTCTTCAAGACGGTATGCGCAGTTGCCGCCGTATCGGTGATGGCGGCCCTGACGCGCATCTCGCTCGACATCCAGTCGGTCCATCCGGCCTTTGCGGCGGTTGCAGGCGGCACGGCTGCCGGGGCAGGGGTCATGGCGATGTTGCGTCACCGTTCGGGCGTGGGCGGTGTGACCATCGTGTCGGTCTGGCTCAATCGCCGGAAAGGCTGGAGCGTCGGCTGGCTTACCTTTGCGCTGGACGGAATAATCATCCTCGCGGCGATCACGACGCGCCCCCCCGAACTGGCCGCATGGTCGGTGCTCAGCGTCATTTCGATGAGCGCGGTCCTGATCGCCTTTCACCGCCCCGGCCGATACACCGGATATTGAAGATCAGCGCGGGTTCGCGGTGACGTTGCCGATCGGTCCCGTCGATACGGGGCGGCTGGCGGGCTGGGCAACATCGTTCACCAGATCGTCGAACAGCGCTTCGTAATGCACCATGGCCTGCCGAAGGTCCTCCGTCGCGACAGCCTCTCCGCTTGGGTCACGCGACTGGCGTGCGGCGATGTCATGGCCTTCGCGGTAATGGCGCGCCACCTCAGGATGGTCGACTGTCAGGTCGGCATGGCGCTGATCGAAATCGGCGACCGGAAAGCCCCGCGCCTTCATCAGCGAACCGATCGTGCGGTCGGCATGCAACACCGCTTCGGCCGGGCTGTTCACGAACAGGCTCTTCACCTCGACCCATTCGGACGAGAACCGGTCGTGTTCCTCGGCAGAGAGCGGGCGGATGTCGAACGCGGCGACCCGGCGCTGACGATCCTCAAGATCATGTTCCGCGCGGCCAGTGCTGCCAGTCGCGGCGACCGTGCGGTCGTACTCGTCGCCAAAGCGGGAGCGAAGCCGGTTGGTCCGGCTGCGTGCGATGAAATACCAGATCAGCAATACGCCGATCACTACGGCCGCTATCACGATCCATGTCAGGGGATTGATCGTTTCCATCATTCATCCTCGCCTTTGCATCCCCGTCGCGGCAAGAAACGGCAAGGCGAGAGAGCAGTTCCCGAAACCGGCCAGTTCCCAAGACCGGCCAGTTCCCGACACAGCTAGCTGCGTTCATCATTTGCCGCTCTTTCAGGCTGTGCCGTCCCGATACAGGGGGCGAACACCGATTAACGAACAAGGTTACCGCAATTGCAGCAATCCGGCTAATCGCACAATACGAGGGCAGTCGTCCGACGGGGGCCGGGCGACCTTGTATTCAATCATTGGGGGCAGAGGCCCGGTCGGCGTTCCTTCGTCATGGCGAAGGACGCCGACCGGTGCAGAAGCAGAAGGTCCGTATATGTCGAACAACAAGAATGACCAGTACCGGTTGCTCGAACGGCATGAATTCGTGGCGCAGTGCCGCCTGCGGACGCCAGGCAGTCTCGCGCGGATCTCGATCGTGCGGAACTTGACCAGCGAAGGCTGCGCGGTCGAATGTATCCCGGTCAGCCTGCAGCGCGGCGACGTCATCTATCTGCAATTCGGAACCGTCGGCCCGATCGAAGGGCGTGTCGTCTGGCTGCGCAAGGGGATGGAGGCAGGCATACGCTTTGAGCAGGGCCTATATCCGGCGGTCTTCGACAGGCTCATTCATCTGGCACATCGCAACATGGTCTTGAGCGATGAGCCCATGGAGCTGAAGGAAGATCCAATCATGTTCCGCAAGAACATGCATCGCACGGCAGCTTGCTGAAAACACCGGCCCAGGCGGCTGGATCGCGTGGGCGGGGTTCATCGGAAACCGACCTGCCCACCATTATTTCAACTGAAACCGGTTTGCCGCATGGCTGAGTCATTGCACGGCAATGTTCGCTCTGCCATCGTTTCGTCATGAACGATCCACGTGCCGCCGCGACCCTGACATCGTCCGAACCCTGGAGCCCGATCCGGCGGGCCTTTGCCATATTGACGCTGATCTTCTCCGCGGGCCTGCTGGCGGCCTGCGGATCGGGAGAGCGCTACTCGGACGAGGCCGCTCGCAATGGCATCCTGTTATGGGGCAATGGCAGCGAACCGAAGGGGCTGGATCCGCATCTCGTCACCGGCGTGCCCGAGAACAAGATCATCTCCTCTTTGCTGGAAGGGCTTATCGCCTATCACCCTACCGACGATCTGCAGCCCGAACCGGGCATGGCGGAACGCTGGGAAAGCAACGAGGATTTTTCGCAATGGACGTTCCACCTGCGCGATGCGCAATGGTCGAACGGCGATCCGGTGCGGGCGAGCGATTTCGTCTATAGCTGGGAACGGATGCTCACCCCGTCCCTTGGCGCGGAATATGCCGAGATGCTCTATATCCTGAAGGGGGCGGAGGACTTTCACCAGGGGCGGACGACGGATTTTTCGACCGTCGGGGTCAAGGCGCTCGACGACAAGACCTTGCAGGTTACGCTGGAAGGGCCGGCACCGTTCTTCCTCAACATGCTGAAGCATTACAGCTGGTACCCGGTGAACCCGCGCGTCGTTGAGGCGCATGGCGGAATGACCGATCGACAGAGCTCATGGTCGACGCTGGAAAACTATGTCGGCAATGGTCCTTTCGTGCTCGACGACTGGGTGACCAACCAGATCATCAAGGTCCGAAAGAGCCCGACCTATTGGGACCGTGACCGCGTCAAGCTGAACGGCGTGAACTTCTATCCGGTCGAGAATGTCACCACCGAGGAGACGATGTTCCGCGGCGGGCGGCTGCATCTGACGAATACGGTCACCCCCGACAAGATCCCGATCTTCCTTGAGAAAATGCCGCAGGAAATGAAGATCGAGCCCTACATGGGCGTCTATTTCTATCGCATCAACGTGACGCGAAAGCCGTTCGACGATGTGCGGGTGCGCAAGGCACTCGCCTATTCGATCGACAAGAAGCTGCTGGTCGACAAGGTCACCAAGGGCGGCCAGATCCCGGCGACCGGTTTCGTGCCGCCGGGCCTCAAGGGCTATGAAACATCGGACGCGGCGGAGTTTCAGCCCGAACTGGCGCGCCGGCTTTTGGCAGAGGCGGGCTATCCGGGCGGACGGGGTTTTCCGGATGTCGAGATCCTGATCAACACCAGCGAGGCGCATCGCAAGATCGCCGAGGCGCTGCAGGCGATGTGGCGCAAGGAACTGGACGTCAACATCGGCATCTATAACCAGGAATGGAAGGTCTATCTCGATAGCCAGAGTAACCTGGACTATGATCTGGTGCGCGCCGGATGGATCGCCGATTATGCCTATCCGAACACGTTCCTCGATATCTTCACCACCGGCAACGGAAACAATGACACCGGCTGGTCCAACCAGCGCTACGACACGCTGATCGGCCGCGCGCGCACCGCGCAGACGGACGAACAGCGTATGGCCATCCTGCAAGAAGCGGAGCAGGTGCTGATGGAGGACATGCCGATCATTCCAATCTATTGGTACACGCGCACCTATCTGAAAAGCACGCTGATCGAAGGCTGGCATCCCAAGGCGCTGGACAATCATCCGATCAAATATGTCTCGCTTAAGGCGCCGCCGCCGCCTGCAAGCGCCGAATAGAGATCCGAACCGCGCAGGGGAGAGCCTGAATAATGTTCCGCTTCGTCACCGTCCGGCTGCTTCAGGGCCTTCTGGTGCTTCTGGCCATCTATGCGGTCACCTTCTTTCTGGTGGCCGCGACGCCCGGCAGCCCATTCAGCACCGAACGAGCCATCCGGCCCGAGATCCTCGCCCAGATCGAGGCGTTCTATGGCTATGACAAGCCGGTCGGCGAACGCTTCGTCACCTCGGTCTCGAACGCGCTGCGCGGTGAATTCGGGCCTTCTGCGGTCTATGCCAATAGGTCGGTCACCGACATCATTGCCGAGAGCTTTCCGGTTTCGCTCAAGCTGGGGTCGCTTGCGCTGGGGCTGGCTTTGGCGCTTGGCATACCGGTCGGCATCATTGCGGCGGTGCGGCAGAACAGCTGGCTCGACTATGTGCCCATGTCGGTGTCGATGGCGGGCATTTGCCTGCCGACATTCGTCATGGGCCCGCTGCTGGCGCTGATCTTCGGCCTGATCTTCGAGCTGCTCCCCGTAGCGGGCTGGTTCGGCCCCGAATATGTCATCCTGCCGGCGCTGACTCTGGGTCTGTATTATGCGGCCTATTTCGCACGGCTGACGCGCGGCGGCATGCTGGAAATGCTGAACCAGGACTGGGTCCGCACAGCACGGGCCAAGGGCGTTTCGGAAAGCACCATCGTGTGGAAGCATTGCCTGAAGGGCGGGCTGATCCCGGCGATCACTTTCCTAGGGCCCGCGCTGGCGGGCATTATTTCGGGCAGCTTCGTGGTAGAGACCATTTTCCAGATACCCGGCCTTGGCCAATGGTTCGTGAAGGGCGCGCTGAATCGCGACGATTTCCTCATCCTTGGCCTCACGGTGCTGTTCGCGGCGCTGATCGTGGTGATGAACCTGCTGGTCGACATCGTGCAGGTCGCGCTCAATCCGCGGCTGAAATACGAATAGGGCGGGGCACATAGCATGAGCGATCATTCCGAAACCGCCGTTCTTGCGGATGAACCCGTCCCGCCGCCCATCGAGGCAAACGAGATTGCCGCCGAAGAGCTTGAGGAAGGTTCCTCGCTATGGCGCGATGCGTGGCACCGGCTGAAACGCAACCGGCTGGCGGTCAGCAGCCTGTTCATCTTCATCTTCATCGCCTTGTTCTGCGTCGTCGGTCCGTGGCTCTCGCCATATGATAGCCAGACGCAGGACCTGTTTCTGGGCGCGGTCGGTCCTTCCGCGGATCACTGGTTCGGCACAGACACGCTGGGCCGCGACCTGATGGTGCGCGTCATGGAGGGCGGTCGCATATCCCTGCTGGTCGGGCTGGTCGCCACGCTGGTCGCCCTGCTGATCGGGGTGATGTATGGCGCGACCGCCGGATATCTCGGCGGCAAGGTCGATAGCGCGATGATGCGCTTCGTCGATTTGCTCTATGCGCTGCCGTTCACGATCTTCGTGATCCTGCTGATGGTCGCGTTCGGGCGGTCGCTGTGGCTGATCTTCGTCGCCATCGGCTGTATCGAGTGGCTGACCACTGCGCGCATCGTGCGATCGGGCGTCATCAGCCTGAAGAAGCAGGAATTTGTCGAGGCGGCCAATTCGCTGGGCTTTTCCCACATGCGGATCATTGTTCGGCACCTGATCCCCAATGTGCTGGGCCCGGTAATCGTGGTCGCCACGCTGACCGTCCCCGCGGTGATGCTGCTCGAGGCGTTCCTGTCGTTTCTCGGCCTGGGCATCCAGCCCCCCAATGCATCGTGGGGCGTGCTGATCAATGAGGGGCAGCAGAACATGGAGATCTTCCCGTGGATGCTGATCTTCCCGGCTTTCTTCTTTGCGCTGACGCTGTTCTGCCTGAACTTCCTGGGCGACGGACTTCGCGACGCGCTCGATCCCAAGAGCGCGAAGGACTGATCTGATGGCACTTCTCGAAGTCTCCGACCTTCGCACGTCCTTTTACACCCGCGGGGGCGTTGTGCGCGCGGTCGATGGCGTGTCCTTTACGCTCGACAAGGGCGAGACGCTGGGCATCGTCGGCGAATCCGGTTCGGGCAAGTCGGTCACCTGCTACTCGCTGATGAAGCTGATCCCCGAACCGCCGGGACGGATCGAAAGCGGCACGGCGATCTTCGACGGGCAGGACCTGCTGCGGATGAGCGCGCGCGATTTGCGCAAGGTACGCGGCAACCGGATCAGCATGATCTTTCAGGATCCGATGACCTCGCTCAACCCCTATCTGCGCATCAGCACCCAGCTGATCGAGGCGCTGCGGATCCACCGCGACATCGACAAGAAGGCCGCGCTGAACAAGGCGATCGCCGCGTTGGAGGAAGTGGGCATCCCCGGCGCCAGCAGCCGCGTCCATCAATATCCGCACGAGTTCTCAGGCGGCATGCGGCAGCGCGTGATGATCGCGATGGCGCTGATCACCGAACCCGACCTGCTGATCGCGGACGAACCGACCACCGCGCTCGACGTGACGGTGCAGGCGCAGATCCTCGACATCATCAAGGAGCGGCAGGAGCGGCTTGGCACGGCCGTCATCCTCGTCACGCACGATCTGGGCGTGGTGGCGGGCACCTGCGACAAGGTGAACGTGATGTATGGCGGCAAGCTGATGGAAAGCGGGACGGCAGAGCAGGTGTTCTACGATCCGATCCATCCCTATACACGGTCGCTGCAAAAGACGATCCCGTCGCTGCAGACCAAGGGCGCCGACCTCTACACCATTCCCGGACTGCCGCCAGATGTGTCCAAGCCCATCAATGGCTGCGCGTTCTACCCACGCTGCCCCTATCCCAAGGTGGCCCAGCCCGAGGGCGAGCGCCCGCAACTGGTCGAGAATGGCGATGGGCATTGCTTCGCCGATTGCCGATTCTGCGATTCCAGCGCGCCCATCGAAAGCGTCTTGCCCAAACACGATGCGGGCGATGTGGATACAGCTCAGGATATCCGGGAAGGGGAGGGCGCGGCATGAGCGAATTTCTCGTCCTGGATGACGTCAAAACCCATTTCGATCTTGGCAACAAGGCCTTCAGCCGCACCAGCAAGGGCGTGGTGAAAGCAGTCGACGGCATTTCGCTCAGCATTCACGAGGGCGAGATCCTGGGCCTTGTCGGCGAATCCGGTTGCGGCAAGTCGACGCTTGGACGGACGATCATGCAGTTGATCCGCCCAACCTCGGGAAGCGTGTGGCTGGAAGGGCGCGAGATCAGCGCGCTTTCGGATCGCGACCTGCGATCGGCGCGTATCGATTTCCAGATGATCTTTCAGGATCCGTATGCCTCGCTAAACCCCCGCATGACCGTGCTGGACACGCTGGCCGAGGCGGTTCGCACGCGGCATCCGGAACTGAAAGGCGATCCGCTGCGTGCCCGTGTTGCCGAACTGATGCGCACCGTCGGCATGAACCCCGCGCAGATGAGGCGCTATCCGCACGAATTCTCCGGCGGTCAGCGCCAGCGGGTCGCCATAGCCCGCGCGCTTGCGCCCGAACCGAAACTGATCATTGCGGACGAACCCGTGTCCGCGCTCGACGTTTCGATCCAGTCGCAGATCCTCAACCTGCTGAAGGACCTGACGAAGCGGATGGGGCTGACGATGATCTTCATCAGCCACGATCTGTCGGTCGTGCGTTACATCGCCGACCGGATCGCGGTGATGTATCTGGGCAAGATCATCGAATTGGGTAGCGCGGAAGACATCGTCGACAATCCGCTCCATATCTACACCCGCGCGTTGATGAGCGCGATCCCGCGTCCCGATCCGCGCCTAGAGCGAACGCGCAGCCGCATCGTTCTCGAAGGTGATCCGCCCAGTCCGCTGGACCCGCCGTCGGGCTGCAATTTCTGGCCGCGCAGCCCTGTACCGCATGACGACTATATGAAATCGCATGTTCCTGAATTTGCCGAAATAATTCCCGGACATTTCGCAGCGAATTGCCCGTTCTGCCTGCAAAAGCAAACGATGGCAAAGCCGGTCGATTAGACTGGTCGGATCCGGCAATATCCATGCCGATCTTACGCATTACTGACAATTCAGGTGCTTACGCGTGCCACAAAGCGCGTTAACCATATTTGGAAATTATTTGCCCTTGCGCCTCGTTTTTGCAAAGCAATAATATGCCACGCAAATTCTCAATTCGATGTCGCAGGGGGAATCCTTTGAGAAAACAGATCCTAGTCGGGCTTATCGCCACCAGCATGCTTTCAACCGCTGCCACGGCGCGCGAGGGAAGTTTTTACATCGGGGCCGACGGCGGCTTGATGCTTCCGGAAACGAGCGACGTCGATCTCGACAGCTTTGACAACGCCGGCGATATTGACTGGGAGCTTGGCTACGACTTCGACATAGTCGCCGGTTATGACTTCGGCGGCTTCCGTCTGGAGACCGAGGCCGCCTACAGGGGCGCCAGCGACGACGGAGGAACGACCCGCGACGGACCGTTCGAGGACGGTGAGGCGTCGATCAAGTTCGACACGATCAGTTTCATGGCAAACGGCCTGGTCGATTTCGGCCCCGATGAAGGGCTTCAGGGCTTTGTCGGGGGCGGAGCGGGCATAGCCAGAACCGAGATGCGTCTGCCGGGCGATGAAGTCTATTTCTCGGATACCGATACGGGTTTCGCGTGGCAGGTGCTTGCGGGCGTTCGCCTGCCCCTCTCCGACAATTGGGATGCCGGCGTCAAATATCGTTATTTCCGCCACGACGACATCGAGTTGGCCGATGCCGGCGCGTTCGATGACGGCTATACCACGGACATTCGCACCCATTCGCTGATGGGTTCGATCGCGTATAATTTCTGGTCACCCCCGCCGCCGCCGCCGCCACCGGCACCGCCGCCCCCTCCGCCGCCACCCCCGCCGCCGCCGGCACCGGCCGTGGTCTGCAATACCGGCCCCTATATCGTGTTCTTCGACTGGGATTCGGCTGAGATTACCGGAGAGGCAGCAGGCATTCTCGACAGCGCCATCGCGTCCTATGCCGATTGCAGCTCGGTCCCGATCATGGTTGCAGGCCATACCGACAGGTCAGGGCCATCCGGCTATAACGTACGACTGTCCGAACGCCGGGCCGCTGCGGTCAGCAGCTATCTGACGGCGCGGAATATCCCCGAAGGCGCCATTTCGACCGAGGGCTTTGGCGAAAGCAGGCCGCGCGTCGAAACGGCGGACGGCATCCGCGAACCCCAGAACCGCCGTGTGGAAATCACTTACGGACCGGGATCGGGCATGTAGCCATCAGGCCAAATCAAAAGGAGAAGGGGGCGGAGCGATCTGCCCCCTTTTCGTTTGCGCGAATGACAAACGCAAAAGGGTCCGCCTGGGGCGGAAAGGCTGTCACGTTTTGTGGGGGAAAATGGTGGACGCACTAGGGCTCGAACCTAGGACCCGCTGATTAAGAGCGGCGTTTTGTACACTTTTCGTTCTTTATAAATGCTACGCTATACCGCGCTCAAAGACTTGAAACGGTTGGAGTTTTTCCGCCGTGGATTAGTCTAACCTACGCCACGACTTTCCGACATCTGATTACGTGGCGATTACGTGGGAAGAGCGTCTGACCATGCCAAACCAGTCCATAACCATTCGCACCGTCCAATCCATCAAGCCCGATCCGAAACGCGACGTCTACGTGTGGGACCGCCGACTTAAGGGCTTCGGTTTGAGAACCACGCCGACCGGCGCTCAGTCCTTTGTGTTTCAGTACCGGGTAAACGGAGGGCCCGCACGGAGGAAGACGATTGGCCCAGTCGGAAGCCCGTGGACTCCGATGTTGGCGAGAAAGGAAGCGGAGAGACTGCTTTTCCAGGTGTATCAGGGCATCGATCCGGTCGAAGCCCAACGCGAGGAGAAGCGTAAGAGAGAATCTCTCAATGTTCGTGCGTATTGTGAGAAGTTCACCGAACTCTACTTGAAGCAGAACTGGCGCGGGACGTGGAAGGCAGCAGACTGCACTCTCAGGAATGTAGTTATCCCTCGTTGGGGAACCCGACCCATCCATGAGATCACACGGGCCGATATCGTCAAGGTCATGGACGATTATTCGGATCGGCCTGCGCGGCGAAAGGAGATTCACTCTGTCCTGCGAAAGCTTTTCAACTGGGCAACCGACCGACAGGATATCGAGGTCTCCCCTCTCAACGGCATGAAGGCTCCAAAGGCAGTCCCAGCGCGGCGCAGAGTGCTCAATGATGAGGAACTCGTTGCGCTTTGGGCAGCAAGCCAAGAGGCAGGTTGGCCGTGGGGGCCTTTTGTACGGATGCTGATTCTGACGATGCAACGACGTCGGGAAGTGGCGGAGATGGACTGGTGCGAGGTTGATCTCACTGCTCGGCGCTGGACCTTGCCCGCAGCTAGGGCAAAGAATGACGAAGAACACATCATTCCTCTGTCGAATCTCGCTGTCGCCGAACTCGAACGCATCGGGCCAAGAAACAGCGGGCTCGTTTTTACGACAACGGGCACCACGCCGGTGTCAGGCTTCTTCAAGGGCAGGGTCGCGCTGAACAACAAAATGCTTGCCTACATGGCGGAGAGAAGAGCGCAGTCGGGCGGCGATCCCGATTCCGTCGAAATTCCAAACTGGCGATTGCACGATATTCGCAGAACCGGCGCGACCAACCTTCAGGCGCTTGGCGTTCCTGTAGAAGTAACGGAATCGGTTCTGAACCATATCAGCGGCACGCGAGCAGGAGTCGCAGGCATTTATAACCGCTACAAATATGATGCTGAAAAGCGCGCTGCGCTTGATGCCTGGGATGCGAAACTTACGAAGCTTTGCGCGAACCAACGCAACCGGAGATCAGTCACGTTTGTCGGTTGAACGCTGGACGCTCGCAGTTCTTTGGTCGGCGATAGCATCGGCGTTTCATCGCGGCAAATCGCAGTCGAATCGTACCCATCCGGTGAGCCCCGCCTTGTCCGGCGAGTGAACGACCGGTCTTT
>NZ_CFETID010000019.1:0-74343 GCF_983967925.1 Croceicoccus sp.
GGCTCGCGCAGCACCTGCGTCAGCGTCCGGGCGGTCAGCCCGACTTCCTCGCCCAGTTCGCGCTGCGCCGCCTGCTCATGCGTCTCGCCGCCGTCGACGCCGCCCGTCACCAGCTGCCATTCGCCTTTCGCGCGATAGCTGTGCCGCACCATCAGCACCTCGCCGCCCGCGTTCAGCGGCACCAGTGCGCAGCCGCGCAATTGCGGCCTGCGCCAGCGCCACCAGATCCGCCGCGCCCGTTCCCCCACGCGCAGCACCGCGCGGTGCAGGGCGGGGGGCATCAGCCCGGCGAACGGGATGTCGGGCATTCAGGAAAAGCAGGTCACGCTGCAGCGCGCTTGGCCCAGCAGCCGCGCCACCGGCAGATCGTTGTTGCCGCGCGCCGCTTCCTCGAACAGGGCCAGCTTGTCTTCGCCGCGCACCACGAACATCAGCGCTTCGGCCGTCAGCAGTTTCGACAGCGTCAGCGTCACGCGGTCGAACGGTGCCTCGGGCGGCAGCGGATCGGGAGTCAGCCGCTTCACCTGCGCGGGATCGTCCACCTGCGGATCGGTATTGGGAAACAGCGAGGCGACATGCCCGTCCAGCCCCATGCCCAGCCACGCCAGCGCGAAATGCGGCGGATGCTTGTCCTCGGTCAGCTCGACAACGCTTGCGCCCGTATCGGACAGCGCGGCAGCAAGGCGGCCGTAATTGCTCGCCTCGTGATCGGCGGGGACGCAGCGGTCGTCGCCCGGCCAGAATTCCAGCCGCTGCCAGTCGAGATCGTGCTTTGCCAGCTCGGCGAAAATGGGGAAGGGGGTGGATCCGCCTGGCACCGTCACCGCCACCGTGCCGTCGCGCTCTTTCAGCGCCTTCGCCAGATGCGCAGCCAGCCAGTCGGCGATCTCGGCATCGCTCCAGCCCTTTTGATATTCGATCTCGGTCATCACGGGCATCAGGCTCCTTTGTCTTGCGCGGTCACACGCGGTCTTGGGGGATGCAGGTGGCGATGCCGCGCGGCAATCGCAAGGACCGGGCTTCAGCCTTCGGGCGGCGCGGCGACCTGCTGCCAGAGTTCGATCTTCACCCCGTCGGGATCGAGCAGCCATGCGAACTTGCCGTAACCCTCGTCTGTGGTGTCCAGCACATCGACGCCCTTCGCCTGAAGTTCAGCGATGAACCCGTCGAGGTCGTCGACCCGCAGATTGATCATGAATGGCGCGGTGCCGGGCTTCAGATACTCGGCATCGGCAAAATGGCTGATGAGCGAATAGGGCGCCTCGCCTGTCTCCTCCGACCAGCGCAGCATCGGGCCATATTCGCCGTCGATGCCCAGCACGTCGCGGTACCATGCCCGCGACGCTTCGGGGTCCTTCACCACGTAGAATACGCCGCCCAGTCCGGTAATTTTTGCCATGTCTTAACTCCTGCGGTTGCGACTCCCACGCGAAAACGGGACCAGCCCGTGCTCTCGCGCATTACCATAACATGCTGCTGCCGATCACCGCCGCCATGACTGCCGCCTTTATCGCGATCCACCTGTTCATCGGGCGTCTGAAATGGCTCGACGTACTGCCGCGCCATCGCTGGCTGTCATTCTCGGGCGGAGTGGCGGTGTCCTATGTGTTCCTGCACGTCCTGCCCGACCTCGGCCTGCATCAGCGCGCCTTTTCCAGTGAGCTGCATCTGACCGATACGCTGGCGGAAAGCCTGGTCTATTCGCTGGCGCTGCTGGGTCTTGTCGCGTTCTATGCGCTGGAGCGGAAGGTGCGCCTGTCGCGGGCGCGGTCGCGTGCCAAGGGGAAGGGCGACCAGTACGAGGACCACCTCGAATGGGTGCACGCCGGCAGCTATGCCGCGCTCAACCTGCTGATCGGCTATCTGCTGCTCCACCGCGAGGAAGCGGGCTGGGTGTCGCTCGCGCTCTATTTCGGAGCGATGGCTCTGCATTTCATGACCGTCGACCACGGCATGCGCGGCGATCACAGCGAAGCCTATGACCGGCGCGGCCGCTGGGTCATCAGCGCGGCGGTTGCGGCGGGATGGGTGCTGGGCATGCTGACGACGGTGCCGCCCGTCGGGGTCGGTTTCCTGTTCGCCTTTCTTGCAGGCGGGATCGTGCTCAACACGCTGAAGGAAGAACTGCCGCAGGAACGCGAGAGCAAGCTCTGGCCGTTCCTGACGGGTGCGGGGGTCTATGCCGCGCTGATGCTGGCCGAGGAATTCATCGCCTGAACGCCCCGGCCATGATCAGGGCCTCTATTGCGTGGCCGCGCGCGGCACCGGTGCGCTCGATCCCATGCGGCTGACGAGGACGATCGCCGCCCACGCTGCGATGAAGCCCGGAATGATCTCGTACACGCCCGGTCCGCCAAGGAAGCTGTCGCCAAGGCCCAGCGCGATCCATGCGATCACCACGGCGGCACCGGTGACGAGACCCGCCACCGCGCCCGAACCGGTCATCCGGTCCCACGTCAGCGCCAGGATGATCAGCGGCCCGAACGCCGCGCCAAAGCCAGCCCATGCGTTGGAGACGAGGCCCAGCACCTCGCTGTTCGGATCTGCCGCGATGGCGATGGCGGCCAGCGCCACCAGCAGCACGCAGATGCGCGACACGTTCACAGTCTCGCGCTCGGACGCCTGCTTGCGCAGGAACAGCCGGTAGAAATCCTCGGTCAGCGAGGAGGAGGCGACCAGCAGCTGCGAGCTGATCGTCGACATGATCGCGGCCAACAGCGCGGCCAGCAGGAAACCGGTGATCAGCGGGTGGAACAGCGTGTCCGCCAGCAGGATGAAGATCGTTTCCGGATCGTCCAGTGTCAGATTGTTGATCTCGACATGCGCGCGGCCAAGGATGCCGACGCCCAGCGCGCCGATCAGCGAGACGAACATCCAGCTCATCCCGATATTGCGCGCGGTCTTCACCCCGCCTTCCTTCACCGCCATGAACCGCACGATGATATGCGGCTGGCCGAAATAGCCCAGACCCCAGGTCACGGCAGACAGGAAGCCGATCACGGTCAAGCCGTGGAACAGCGAGAGGAAATTGGGGTCAACATTGCGCACCGCCTCCGCCACGGTGGCGCTGCCGCCATCGCTGGTCAGCACGACGATGGGCATCAGCACCAGCGCGACCACCATGATGCAGCCTTGGACGAAATCGGTCAGCGACACGGCCAGGAACCCGCCCACCATGGTATAGGCCAGCACCACGCCCGCGGTCAGCCAGATGCCGGTCATGTAGTCGGACAGGCCCGTATCGCCGAACAGTCCGGCAAAGCTGGTCACGAACAGCTTGCCGCCGCCGACAAGGCCTGCCGCGGTATAGACGGTGAAGAACAGTACGATGATGATGGCGGACACGACGCGCAGCGCGATGGCGCGGTCGGGAAAGCGATTGGCGAGGAATTCGGGGATCGTCAGCGCATTGCCATAGGACACGGTCTGGTCGCGCAGGCGCGGCGCGACGATGATCCAGTTGGCCAGCGCGCCCACGAACAGGCCGATGCCGATCCACGCCTCGACAAGGCCGGTGGCATAAAGCGCGCCGGGCAGGCCCAGCAGCAGCCAGCCCGACATGTCGGACGCGCCCGCGGACAGCGCCGCGACGGCAGGCGGCAGGTTGCGTCCGCCCAGCAGATAGCCTTCCGAACTGTCGGTCGACTTCTTCCACGCGAACAGGCCGATGCCCAGCATCAGCACGAAATAGAGGGTGAGTGAGATCAGTGTTCCAGTAGCCATGGGGCCGCGACATATCGCCGCGAACCCCGTTTGGCCACTGTTCAGCCCGAATTAGACCGATTTCATCGCAGCAAGGCGCTTTTCGCTAGCATCCTTGCGCGAGTCTTTCGGTTCAGGCGTCAACCTTGCGCTTGGCTTTCTTTCGCTCGTTCGGGTCGAGCAGCGCCTTGCGCAGGCGGATGTTCTGCGGCGTCACCTCGACCATCTCGTCATCGTCGATATAGGCGATGGCCTGTTCCAGCGTCATGCGGGTCGGCGGGGTCAGGCGCAGTGCGTCGTCCTTGCCGGTGGAGCGGAAGTTGGTCAGCTGCTTGGACTTCAGCGGATTGACTTCCAGATCCTCGGGCTTGGCGTTCTCGCCGATGATCATGCCCTCATACAGCTTTTCCTGCGGGGACACGAACAGCACGCCGCGTTCTTCCAGGCCGCCCAGCGCATAGCCGACCGCATCGCCCGTCGCGTTCGAGATCAGGACGCCGTTCTGGCGGCCCTCGATCGGACCCTTGTAGGGGCCGTATTTCTCGAACAGCCGGTTCATGATGCCCGTGCCGCGCGTGTCGGACAGGAATTCGCCGTGATAGCCGATCAGCCCGCGCGAGGGGGCCGAGAACGCGATACGCGTCTTGCCCACGCCCGAGGGACGCATTTCGGTCAGGTCGGCCTTGCGGCGCTGCATCTTTTCGACGACCGTGCCCGAATATTCGTCGTCCACGTCGATGACGACCGTTTCGTAAGGCTCGGTCCGGTTGCCATCCTCATCGGTCGAGAAGATCACGCGCGGACGCGAGATGCCAAGCTCGAACCCTTCGCGGCGCATCGTCTCGATCAGCACGCCCAGCTGCAATTCGCCGCGGCCCGCGACTTCAAAGCTGTCCTTGTCGGCGCTTTCGGTGACGCGGATCGCGACATTGGTCTCCGCCTCGCGGGTCAGGCGGTCGCGGATCATGCGGCTGGTGACCTTGTCGCCCTCGCGCCCCGCATAGGGGCTGTCGTTGACCGAAAAGCGCATCGCCAGCGTCGGCGGATCGATCGGCTGCGCGGCGATGGGTTCGGAGACCGACGGATCGGCGATGGTGTTCGACACGGTCGCCTTTTCCATGCCGGCCAGCGCGATGATGTCGCCTGCGCGCGCCTCGTCAACGGGCACGCGTTCCAGCCCGCGGAACGACAGCAGCTTGGACGCGCGGCCGGTTTCCACGACCTTGCCGTCTGCGTCGATCGCGCGGATCGGATCATTGGTGCGGATCACGCCCGACTGGACGCGGCCCGTTAGCACGCGGCCCATGAAATTGTCGCGGTCGAGCAGCGTCGCAAGGAAGCTGAACGGCGCATCCTCGTCCAGCCCCGGCGAGGGGACATGGTCGCGGATCAGTTTGAACATCGGCGTCAGATCGCCCTCGCGCGCGTTAATGTCCTCGCTGGCGTAACCGTTGCGGCCTGAGGCATAGAGCGTCGGGAAATCGAGCTGCTCGTCATTGGCGTCGAGGCTGACGAACAGATCGAAGATCTCGTCCAGAACCTCGTCCGCGCGGCCGTCGGGGCGGTCGATCTTGTTGACGACGACGATAGGCTTGAGCCCCAGCGCCAGCGCCTTGCCGGTGACGAACTTGGTCTGCGGCATCGCGCCTTCCGCACTGTCGACCAGCAGGATTACGCCGTCGACCATGCTCAGGATACGCTCCACCTCGGCGCCGAAGTCGGCGTGGCCGGGCGTGTCGACGATATTGATGCGCAGGCCTTCCCACACGATCGACGTCGGCTTGGCGAGAATGGTGATTCCGCGTTCCTTTTCGAGATCGTTCGAATCCATCGCGCGTTCCTCGACGCGCTGGTTGTCGCGGAACGTGCCGGACTGGCGGAAAAGCTGGTCGACAAGCGTGGTCTTGCCATGGTCGACGTGCGCGATAATCGCGATATTGCGAAGGTCGGCGGACATTGGTCCCTCTTCAATAATCAACTGTCTGCTGGTCGAGGGAGGGCCGGTTGCCCCGCAATGTGCCGCGCGCCGAACCCGTCAAAGGTCAGGCCGCGCCCCTTTCACGAGCGCGCCCCTATAACAGAGTGTGCAATGCAGCAAGCCTTTTACCTGTGGCGGCAGGACCACAGGGGGCGATTTTGAACGGCAAAAATTCTAACAAAGATTGCGTCCACGCCGCCGCAAAACTAGTCCTGCGCCTATTGGATGCCATCCTTCGGAACAAAAGGGCGCAAAAGCCCAGGGATTGGCGACCGCCAGTGGAGAGTGGAGAAAACTCGCATGAAATCAATGGGTCGCGGCTTTTCTGCCGTGCGTGTACTGGTCCTGTCGGGCAGCAGCCTGGCGGCCATCGCTTCGTGTCCGGCGTTCGCGCAGGACAATGCCTCCGGTGAAGGCGAATATGCGCAGCCGGCATATGCCGAGCCTGCCTTCGCCGAACCTGCCTATGAAGAAGACGCGGCGCAATCGGCGTATCAGGGCAACGACATCATCGTCACCGCGACCAAGCGCGCGCAGACGCTGCAGGATGTCCCCGTTGCGGTCAGCGTCACGACCGAGGCGCAGATCGAACGCGCCGAGATCCGCGACCTCAAGGATTTGACGACCGAGGTGCCGACCCTGCGCGTCATCCAGTTGCAGTCCAGCGCCAACACCAATTTCATCATCCGCGGTTTCGGCAATGGCGCGAACAACGCGGGGATCGAGCCTTCGGTCGGCGTCTTCGTCGACAATGTCTATCGCTCACGCAGCGCCGCGCGGATCAACGATCTGCCTGATCTTGAGCGGATCGAAGTGCTGTCCGGCCCGCAATCGACCCTGTTCGGCAAGAACGCCAGCGCGGGCGTCATCTCGGTCACCACGCGCGAGCCGCAGTTCGATTTCGGCGGCCAGGCCGAGGTCAGCTATGGCAATTACGACGCGATGGTCGCCAAGGGCATCGTCACCGGCCCCATCACCGACAGCATCGCGGCATCCCTGGGCGGCGGCATCAACATTCGCGATGGCTATATCCGGGACGAGGGGCTGGACCGCGACACCAACGAACGCAACCGCTGGTTCACGCGCGGCCAGCTGCTGTTCGAACCCAGCGATGTGTTCAAGGTCCGCCTGATCGGCGATTATGAAAAGACCGACGAGGATTGCTGCGGCACGGTGCTGCTGCAGAACGGCTTTACCGGCGCGGCGGTCAATGCGCTGGGCGGGCGTTTCTCGGATCCGGCCGATCCCTATGCCGACGTGATCTATTCGAACTTCGCCTCGACCAACGATATCGAGAACTGGGGCGTGTCAGGCCAGATCGACTTTGGCTATGGCCCGTTCGGCATCACCTCGATCACCGCCTATCGCGGCGTGGATTCACTGACCAATCAGGATTCGGACTTCACCAGCGCGGATCTGATTTCAGAGAATTCGCAGGATCTGGGCATTCGCACCTTCACGCAGGAATTTCGCGCGAATGCCGAATTCGGCCCGGCGAGCATTCTGCTTGGCGCGTTCTATTTCAACGAAGAGATCGATCAGACCAACGATCTGCTGCTGGGAAGCGATTTCCGCAATTATGCCGATCTGCTGATCCAGAGCCAGACCGCGGGCGCATTCACCGCCGACACGGTGGAGCAGACCGTTGGCGCGCTGCTGGGCGATCCGACGCAGTTCATCGGCCGCTTCTTCGGCGACGGGCAGGGGCTGGACGAGGCCTATACGCTGGATAACGAGGCGATCAGCCTGTTCGGCCAAGTCGATTTCGAGGTTACCGACCGGCTGACGCTGACGGCGGGCCTGAACTATACGAAGGACAAGAAGACCTTCGCCACCGACACCACGACCAGCGACGTCTTCTCGACCATCGATCTGGCGCAGGTCGGCGGGATCGGCATCTATCAGCAGGCGCTGTCGACCACGGTCGGCAATGCGCTGATGCTAGGCCGTCCGGCGACGGCGGCCGAGATCGGTGCCTTTGCGGGCGGCAATCCGCAGGCCTTTGCCGCGATCAACGCGGGGTCGCAGGCCTTTGCCCAGGCGAATGCGAACAATCCCGACGTCAACCCGCTGCTGAACCTGCAGGCGCTGCAATTCCTGCCGCCGTTCCAGAACGTGCCCAATGCGGTCGAGAGCGGCAAGATCAAGGACGACGACCTCGCCTTCACGCTGCGGGCCGCCTATGATCTGTCGGACAGCGTGAACCTCTATGTCTCCTATGCCACCGGCTACAAGCCGCCGTCGGTGAACCTGTCGCGCGACAGCCGCCCGACGCCCGCCGACCGGCAGGCGCTGGCCGCGGCGGGTCTGGCCGTGCCGAACCTGACGGCCGGCAGCCGCTTTGCCGATGCCGAGGAGTCCGAGGTCTACGAGCTGGGCATCAAGGGCAACTGGGGCCCGGCGCAGGTCAATTTCGCGGCCTTCCGCCAGACCATCACCGGGTTCCAGTCGAACATCTTCACCGGCACCGGCTTTTTCCTGGCCAATGCGGGCGAACAGCAGGTGACGGGTTTCGAATTCGACGGCACGGTGTTCCCGGTCGAACCCCTAATGCTGCGCCTTGCGCTCACCTATCTGGACGCGGAATACACCGATTTCCAGCAGTCGGGCGTGGGCGACCTGACCGGTCAGAACGTGGCGGGCGTTCCGCCGATCGCGTTGACCATGTCGGGCCAGTACACGCATGAATTCGGCAATGGCGCACAGCTGATCGCGCGCAGCGCCTATCACTACGAATCGGCGGTCGAGGTGATCGAGGGCCTGCCCGGTTTCATCGATCTGGGGCAGGAGGCCGCCATCGGCGCGGTGCGTCCGTTCCCGCGGCAGGTCGACGATCTTTCGGCTTCTCTGACCTATGTGTCTGATATGGGGCTGGAATTGTCGGTGTGGGGCCGCAATCTGCTGAACGACCGCTATCTGCTGTCGATCTTCGATACCCCTATTCAGCCGTTAAGCTTTTCGGGTTATCCCAATCAGCCGCGAACCTATGGTATCACCGCGCGCTACAAGTTCTGATTCCCTAACGGAATCGCATCGAATCTGACCGCAAGCGTCAGGGGAGAGGGAGGGTCCGCATCCGATCGGGTGCGGACCCTTTCTCGTTTCCAATTCCGCCTAACCGATGCGTCCGCCGTAAAGTCCTTTTGCAATCGGCCCATGATTGCGGGATAGTTGCGGCGTCACTGGACAGGGGGAATGGGTTCCATGGATTATATGTTGATGCCGTTCATGCGCTATTTCGACTTTGCGGGAAGGTCGCGGCGCAAGGAATACTGGATGTTCTTCGTGCTGAACCTGATCATCATCACTGTCATGACCACGGTGCTGTTCGGCCTCGGCTTTTCGATGGACCCCTATGCCGCGTCGTCGGGCGGGCCGGTGACGTGGCTGATCTTTGCCGTTCTCGGTCTCTATTCGTTGATCGTCCTGATTCCGTCGATCGCGGTGCAGGTGCGCCGCTTCCACGATCAGGACAAGTCGGGCTGGTTCGTGCTGATCAATTTCGTGCCCTATATCGGCGGGCTGATCGTGCTGGTCTTCATGCTGCTGGAAGGCACGCGCGGACCCAACAAATACGGTCCCGATCCCAAGGAAGGGCTTGCTCGCGGCGTCTGAGAATTCCCGCCCGCCCGGTCAGAGCGAACGCAGCGCACTGGCCGGGCGGGCGCGCAATATCGGCAGCGATGCGGCGGTGGCGGCCACGATGACCAGCGCCGCCCCGCCTGCCAGAACCGCCAGCACGACGGGCCAGTCGGGCCGGAACGGCAATTCGAACAGCCCCGTCATCACGCCCCAGCCGACAAGGCTGCCCAGCGCCAGCGCGACCAGCGCCAGGACGACGGCCAGCAGCGCATAGCGCACCGCCAGCGCGCCCAGCACCTGCGCGCGGCTGGCGCCCAGCACGCGCAGCACCACGGTCTCATAAGTCTCGCGCGCGCGGGCCGCGGCAATCGCGCCCAGCAGCACCGCCAGCCCCGCCAGCACGGTGACTGACGCGGCGGCAAGGATCGCGGCGGCCATGCTGCCCAGGATCTCGCGCGCCTGCGTCAGAACCGCGCCCACCTCGATCACCGCGCTGCCGGGGAATTCGCGCACCATCGAACTCAGCAGCGCGCGCCGGTCCGCGCCCTCGGCCAGCGAAATGGTCGCGGCATAGCTGTGCGGCGCATCGGCAATCGCGCCGGGGCTGAAGACAAGCACGTGGTTGAAACCCAGATCGTCCCACTCGATGGTGCGGAAACTGGCGACCACGGCCTCGCGCTCGGCCCCCAGAACGCTATAGCGGATGCGGTCGCCGATGTTCAGGCCGATGGGGAGCGCCAGATCCTCGTCGACCGAGACCAGTGCCTCGCTCGCGCCCTGCTGCTCGCTCCACCAGTCGCCCCGCGTGATCGTATTGCCCTGCGGCACGTCGCTGGCGTAGGTCACGCCGCGCTCGCCGCGCAGCGCCCACGCGCCGTCGGGCACATCCTCAAGGTCCGCGACATTGGTCATCGCGCCTTCGGGCCCATAGGCGAGGATGGTCGCCCGCAGGTTCGGCACCGCGCGCATCCCCGATCCCGGCGCGATCCGCTCGACCAGCGATTCCAGACCGCCGACATCGGCGCTGGGCAGGTCGATCACGAAATAATCGGGCGCGACTTCGGGAACGCTGCTCTCGATATAATTGTCGAGCGCCGACTGGATGCTGGCAATCGCCGCAAAGGCGGCAAGGCCAAAGCCCAGCGCGGTCGCCAGCGCCACGGTCGGCGCGCCCGGCCGGTCGAGCGCGGAAAGTCCCATGCGGATCGCCAGAACAGCGCCCGTTTTCGGCAATCCGCCCGCCAGCCGCCTGATCCCGAACCCGATCGCGGCCAGCAGCGCCAGCACGGCCGCCGCGCCGACGATGAACCATAGGTTGAGCAGCGGATCGCGCGCACCCAGCAGCACCAGCCCCACCAGCAGCACGATCCCGCCGCCCACCGGCAGCGCCGCCGCACGCCAGACTTTCGCCCGCCCGACAGCGCCCGAACGGAACAGCGCCATCGCCGTCACTTCGCGCGCGGCGATCAGCGGCGGTGCTGCAAAGATCAGCGCGACCAGCAGCGCGAAACCCGCCGCCCGCGCCAGTGCAAGGGCGTCAAAGCTGAAGCGCGCCTCGACCGGCAACATGCCTTCCAGCATCGAGGCAAGCAGCGGCACCGCCAGATAGCCCAGCACCAGCCCCGCGATCACGCCGACCATTGCTGCCGCCACGACCTGCACGACATGCAGCCGCATGACATCCCCGCTCGACGCGCCCAGAACCTTCAGCGTGGCAATCGACGTCCGCCGGCTTTCCAGCCACGAGGTGACCGCGCCCGCGATCCCGATGCCTGCAATGAACAGCGCGGCCAGCCCGACAAGCGTCAGGAACTGTCCCATGTTCGCCATCAGCCGGTCCGCACCGGGCGAAGCGCGGTCGCGCGTGCGATGCTCCCAGCTTCCGAGCGGAAACTGCGCCTCGAAATTCTCGGCCACCGCATCGACATCGGCATCCGGCGGCAATTTCACGCGATATTTGAACCGCGCCATCGATCCGGTCTGCACCAGCCCCGCATCGGCCAGCGTCGCCTCGGATACCAGCAGCGGCGGGCCGAGCGAGAAGCCTTCGGAAAGCCGGTCAGGCTCGTTCTCGATCAGGCCGGTCAGGCGCACATTGGTGTCGCCAAGCCGCACTTCTGCGCCTTCATCGACGTCCAGCCGGTCGAGCAGGCCCGGATCGGCCCAGGCCTCCCCGCGCGGCGGAGCGCCCACGCTGCGCCCATCCTCAAGCGTCAGCGTGCCGTAAAGCGGATAGGCACCGTCGATGGCCTTCAACTGTACCGGCGCGCCGATCAGATCGTCGCCTTCACCCACCGAAGCGATGGCCTGCAGCCGCACGCCGCCTGATACAGGCCCCAACGCACGCAGGGCCGCCAGTTCCTCGTCGCTGGCAGGTTGGCCATATCGGTTGAATTCGATATCGCCGCCAAGGATGTCCTGTCCGCGTGTCTCAAGCTCACCGCGGATCGCGCCTTCCAGCGTGCCGATGGCGGACAGCGCCGCCGCGCCCAGAAACAGGCACACGATCAGCAGCCGCAGCCCGCGGAACCGCCATGAGAAATCGCGCCGCGCCAGCCGCAGGGCCAGCGACCAGCGCGCCATCAATCCGGTCATAGGGGCTGAAGACCCGCGCGGTCCGACACGATACGCCCGTCGGCCAGTTCCAGAATGCGCTGGCAGCGTTCGGCCAGCGCGGGATCATGGGTGATGAGGAACAGGGTCGCGCCGCTCGATGCGCGGCGGGTGAACAGCAGGTCGATGATCTCGGCCCCCGTCGCGCTATCCAGATTGCCGGTCGGCTCGTCCGCGAAGATCAGCGCGGGGCGGGGGGCAAGCGCGCGCGCGATGGCGACGCGCTGCTGCTCTCCGCCCGACAGCTGCGCGGGAAAATGGTCCAGCCTGTGGCCAAGGCCGACCGCTTCCAGTTCGGCCTGCGCCCGTTCGAACGCGCCGGTCATGCCTGCCAGTTCCAGCGGCGTCGCGACATTTTCGAGCGCAGTCATGGTCGGCAGCAAATGAAACGCCTGTAGCACTATGCCGATGCGCCCGCGCCGGGCAGCGGCCAGCTCGTCCTCGCTCATCGACGCGCCGCCCGAACCGGCGAACTGGGCGCCCGCAACCTCCAGCGTCCCGCCGCTCGCCTGTTCCAGCCCCGACAGCACCGCCATCAGCGAGCTCTTGCCCGAACCCGACGGACCCAGCAGCGCCACCGTCTGGCCCGATGGAACGACGAGATCGATCCCCTTCAGGATCGGCACCTCCGCCCGCCCGTTCATGAACGCCAGCGTCAGCCCCCGCGCATCGATGGCGACGGTCTGCGTGTCGGAACGGGGTGAGGGAAAAGCAGCGGTCATTGTGTCTGGCATGATGCATGACATAGGATCGCGCGGGACACAAAGAAGGTATTGTAACAAGTGATTGCTCGTTTCGTGACTTTGGGTGCGGCATTCCTGCTCGCATCATGCGGTTCGCCCGCCGATGAAGGCGCCGGTTCAGCCGGTGCCGAAGCAGAGGCGCCGACCGATGCCGTGGTGCCCGGCGGCCCCGCCATCGACATTCTGGCGTTTGGCGACAGCCTGTTCGCCGGCTACCGGCTGGACAGCGCCCAATCCTATCCCGCCCGCCTGCAAGAGGCGCTGCGCCAGCGCGGCCTCAACGTCACGGTGACCAATGCGGGCGTGTCGGGCGACACCACCGCGGCGGGGCTGCAGAGGCTGGATTTCGTGCTCGATTCCATGGCCGGACAGCCCGATCTGGTGCTGCTGGAACTGGGCGCGAACGACATGCTGCGCGGGCTGCCCGCGGCCGAGGCGCGCCGCAATCTCGACCAGATCCTGCAGCGGCTGGACCAGCGCGGCATTCCGGTGATGATCTATGGCATGCGCGCCGCGCCCAATCTGGGCGGCGAATACGGCAAGAGCTTCGATACGATCTTCCCCGACCTTGCCGGAAAATACGACGCCGAACTGGTGCCCTTCTTCATCGAGCCGCTGATCTTCGACCGCTCGCTGGTGCAGCCCGACCAGTTGCACCCGACGGCGCAAGGCGTCGACGCGATGGTCGAAAAGACGGTGGAGCAGGTCGAGGACCGGGTGGAGGACCTCGACTAGGCTTTCTCGGCCACCCCTTCGGTCACGCGCCAGACGGCGGCCTTGCCTTCCAGCCCGCTGAACAGCGCAAGTTCGGTGCCTGTCATCCACACCTGCGCGCCGCTGGCCTCCAGCCGTTCGAACAGCGCGGCGCGGCGCACGGGATCGAGATGCGCGGCAACCTCGTCCAGCAGCAGCACCAGCGGCCGCCCGCCATCGGCCCCCTGCGCCTTGGCCAGCGTGGCATGGGCGAGGGTGATCGCGATCAGCAGCGCCTTTTGCTCGCCGGTCGAACATTCGGATGCAGCGCGGCCCGTGCCTGCCATGATAACGGCCAGATCGTCGCGATGCGGTCCCGACAATGTGCGGCCCGCTCCGCGCTCGGCGCTGCGCGATGTGCGCCATTTGTCGGCCAACGCATCGGCTTCGGCGGACGAGGCAGGATCGACCGATATCTCGGGCCGCGCGAATGGTGCGTCGGGCAGCACGGCCAGCCGCTGGGACAGCGCCTCCACCACTGCGGCGCGATTGGCGGCGATGGCCGCGCCCGCTTCGGCCATTTCCCGTTCCAGCGCCTCCAGCCACGCGGGATCGGGCGACCGGTCGGCGGACAGCAGCCGGTTCCTTTCGCGCAAGGCCTTGTCGTATCGGCCTGAGAACGTCGCATGGTCGGGCCTGATCGCCAGCACCATCCGGTCGAGAAAACGGCGGCGGCCCGATGCGCTATCGGTGAACAGCCGGTCCATCGCGGGCGTCAGCCACGCGACCGAGAGCCATTCGGCCAGGCGAGAGGCGGGCAGGGGCGCGCCGCTGGCCTGCACGATGCGGCGGCTTGCGGGCGCACCTGACCCGTCGGGCTGAACCGCCGTCCCCAGCCGGACCGGCGTTACGCCGCTGACCAGATCCGCGCCGATGGCAAAGCCGTCCGCCCCGTCGCGGGTCATTTCCGACAATTGCGCCCGGCGCAGCCCGCGTCCGGGGGTGAACAGCGACAGCGCCTCAAGCACATTGGTCTTGCCCGCACCGTTCGCCCCGACAAGCAGGTTGAACCGCGCCGCGCCGTCCAGCCGCGTGGCGCGATGGTTCCTGAAATCGGCAATCTGGATGCGGTCGAACGCCATCTGGCGGCGCTAGCTTTTCCCGCCCCGCCGCGCCAAGCGAAATTGCCGCGAAAAGCCGTTCCCAAACATTGGTGAAAAATCCCGAACATCGGCAAGCGTTCATCTGCGCGAAAGAATCCGAAATTTCCAAAGCACTGATTTTTCACGATAATTGAAACTGGCACGGTGCCTGCAATGTATTTGGCATGGAGGCCAACGGGGCCATCCAGACCAACACATCAAAGGAGATTACACCATGTCGAACACCAATGTTGCCAACCAGGCTGTCGCTTTCGTTCTCGCTCTCGTGCTGTCGATCGGCGCTTTCGGCGTCACCGTCGCACCCGACCACAACGACACCGCCGCTCCGGTTGCTTCGCAGCTGATCGCGTAAACCCAACCCGCACAAGAAAGGAAATCACGATGTTCGCCAATTCCAACCTCGCAGGTCAGGCCGTTGCCTTCGTCCTCGCCCTCGTCCTGTCGGCCGGTGCCTTCGGCGTGACCGTTGCGCCCGACCACAATGACACCCCCGCCGAAGTCTCCGCGGAGATGGTGGCATGAGTGATCTGATGAAAGGCAATGACAATACCCCGCGCAAGTTTCACCTGAACAAGCGCCGCGGCAAGCTGATGGGTGTCAGCGCGGGGATGGCCGACTATTTCGGGTTCGATGTCACGATCATCCGGATCGCATGGGTCGTCGGCACCCTGCTGGGCTTCGGCTCGCTGATCCTGATCTATCTGGCCATCGGGCTGATCGCGGATTGAGGGGCGCGCTAGTCGCGTCCCTCGGCCGCATTGTTTTTCCTGATATGCGCGAAGGGTGAGAAATCCGTGTCCGTATCGAACACATCGACACCCTCCCGCCGCTTGAGCCATCCGACCACCGCATAGGTCACCGGCGTCAGCAATATTTCCCACGACGTCTTGAGCACCCACTGGGTCACCGCGACCCAAAGGACCAGATCGTTGGTCCAGCCCGCCGCGCCCCAGAACGCCAGCGGATAGAACAGCGCGCTGTCCACGCCCTGTCCCACCACCGTCGACCCGATGGTGCGCGTCCACAGCATGCGCCCCCTGGTCCAGATCTTCATCTTCGCCATCACGAAGGCATTGACGAACTCGCCCGCCCAGAACGCGGTGATCGAGGCAAAGACGATGCGCGGCACCTGTCCGAACACCGCTTCATAGGCGGCCTGATTGCCCCATTGGGGTGCGGGCGGCATGGCGACGACCACGAAACTCATGAACGCCATGAACAGCAGCGCGCCGAATCCGGCCCAGATACAGCGCCGCGCCGCGCCATAGCCGTAAACCTCGGTCAGCACGTCGCCGATCACATAGGACACCGGAAAGAACAGCAGCCCCGCGCCGAACGGCCACAGGCCGATCCCCGGCAGATCGACCACCGCGACCTTGCCCGCACCGATCACGTTCGACAGCAGCAGCACGGTGACGAACCCCGCCATGACGAAATCGTAATAGCGAAAAGTGGTCGGCGAACGGCCGCTGACCGTGGCGGGGGCAGGTTCGGCGTCTTGGCGGCGCGGCGGCGTAGGCTCCATGGAATCATTCGATAGCGGCAATTGCAGCCGCGTCAAACCGCCGCTATGCGGAGGCCTGCGCGCGCCCTTAGCTCAGCTGGATAGAGCACGAGACTTCTAATCTTGAGGCCGCAGGTTCGACTCCTGCAGGGCGCGCCATTTCCGTTCAGCATTAGGCACGATGTGGGGGCGCCGTTCCACTGGCTGCTCGGGCAGGCCGGTCTTCTGCTCCGGCTAGCGGTGTTCGAACAAGGGGCGGTACGATAATTCGCCGTCGCTGTGGTCGAAGCCGATACGCTGATGACAATAGTGCGGTTGTGATGGGAATGGCGGCTTGCGGCGTCGGCAGCCACCGAATCGGGCGGACAGTGAACAGCCCATTTGCTTTCGCTATGCGTTTCGAACAGATGGCGGCTGAGCGTCAGTTCTTGGCGATACCGGACTCTGCGTTCGGAACTGACGATCTGGTCGACGCCTTTGAGACCTGCCAATCATCAAGCGGTCCATCTCCGGTCGCTCATCACCGGCCAAGCTAGTGCGAGGACAGCGCTTCACTGACGCGTTATCGCTGTCAGTTTCGAACGCGCTTCGCCCATTCGCGTAACAAGGCCAGGCGGGATGTCGGCGCCGTAGCTCTTTCGGAAGTTCGCTTCCGAGAATTCCAGCGCCGCCAGAAGGTCTTGCGCAGCGGCGCGGGCGGCTTGCGGATGCGTACTGCCGACATGGTCGATCCAGACCGGCTGGGTGTGCGCGAAATGCGTGAAGGACATGATCGGCCATGCGGTGTCGCCGCCGACAGCACGCGCCGCGATCCATCCGCCCTCCGGCAGGTCCAAGGACCCGCGATAGGTTTGCCGGCCCTTGCCTTCGAACCCCTGCAGCGTCTGGACGACCGCGCCATTGACCAGAATTTCGACCCGGTCGACAGGTCCGACGCTGATAAGGTCGAGCGACCATTCCCGCATGCCGCTGCCGACGACATCGCCCGGTGCCTGTCCGTCGACCGCGAACAGGATCGCGGGGCCGGTGGTGACGAAACCCTTGCCATTACGGACCTGATCGAGCGCGGCGGAATATCCGTCGGCTGCACCGGCCGCTGGAAGATAGGACCGCGCGGTGCCGATGGCGGGGAGGCGGTAAAAGTTCGCCATCATGTCCGTGCCCGATGTCACGGGCATGGCCCGTCCGATATTGAGGAAGCGATACCAGGCCTGCGCAGTCCCAAGAGGGCTGGTCCACTGACAGACAAGCTCGATCCCGATGCCGTCCGACAAGACCCCGTCGATGACCAACTCGTGCGGTAGCGGGTTCGCCGCCAGGTCCGCGAACGGATCCGCATCCCCGCCGATCGGATGAACATAGGTCGCGAGCGCTCCCTGCGCCTTGGCGAACGGGTTCACCAGGCCATTGTGAAGGTCGCGGTTGCCATAGATCGGGACGTTTGGGCCAAAGAACCAGGGCTGGAACGCAGTGGTGGCCCCGATCATCCCGATATGGCCGTGATAGTCGGAGCGGACCTCCTGCGACAGCCAGGCGGTCGTGCCGTCGGGCGCCGAGGCCTTCTGGCCGATACGGTCCGCGTCGATGAACCTGTTGTACTGGTTCCAGGCCATCGGCGCGCCATAGTTCAGGTCCTCGCCACGCATCGGAAGGAGCAGATCGGGCAAAGCCAGCTCATTCACACCGCTACCGTTGAGATGGGTGTGATAATCGGCAGACACATAGCCGGCCGCATGCGCATTCCAGATCCGCTGCACGTTGAGTTCGGCATCAGTCTCTTGCCCCGCGACAACGCGCACGGTTTTCGTCTCCGGCAGCGAAAATGGGCCATGTGTCGCGACGATGCCGTATTCGCCTGCCGGGAGGTTCAATGTCGTAGTGCCGTCGATGTAGAAATAGACCGGACCGTTCTGATTATCGACGAAAGTCGATCCGGCTGGGTTCGTAACAGGGTGCCCGTCGGCTCGCGTGATCGACACCCTCGCGGCGATCGGCGCAGTTATGCTCGTTTCGCCGCCGTCTCCGTCAGCGCCGTGCACGGCGATCGTCAGATCGCCCATGCCGGTGCCGTAATCCCATCTGGTCACGCGAACTTCTTCGGGCGTGCCCCCGGCCGCGTCGATCCGCATCAGATGGAATTGCTGCCGCGCATCGGCCTCGACGAAATAGATGTCCGAACCGTCGGCCGACCATGCGGGAAACAGTGCCTTTTCGTCGGGCCCGGTCAGCCAGCGCGGATAGGCCGGACGGTCGACGTCCATGACCGCCAGCCGGACCATATTGCCTTCGCCCACGCCATAGACGATGGCCCGCTCCGCCGGGTGCACATCAGGGCTTAGATGCGCCATCCAGCCCTGCTCGAACAGGATGTCGCCGTCGGTGGTGTCTTTGGCCGCGTTCGGCGCGGGTTTCAGATCGCGGATCACGACTCCCTGTCCAGCGCCCGCTGCCTCCTGATAAACCAGCCTGCCGTCCGCCAGTGTCCGAGCCGCCCGCGCGACCCGCGACCCCTTCGTCAGTTGCTCGTCGGTGCCGGTCGTCAGATCGCGTCGCCATAGATCCAGATTTCCGCCGCGCGCCGAGGTATAGAGCAGCGCCTCGCCATCGCGCGTGAATTCGGGATCGAGATCGATCGCCGGCGTATCGATCGTCAGCAGTTGCCTGCCCTCGCGCGCGACGACGACGATGGCCGTGTCCGATCCCTTGTCCCGGACGAAAGCGATGCGCTGGCTGTCGGGCGACCAGCGCGGGCGGGAGTCGATACCCGCGGCATCTGTCAGCCGCCGCGCGACGCCGCTGTCCATATCGAGCAACCAGAGCCAACCCTGATGCGCGAAGGCAATCGCCGACCCGTCGGGCGAGGGCGCCGGATAAACCGGGCCAGAAGACAGAATCGGGAGATGCTCCTGCTCGAGATAAAGCTGGTGTCCGTACCCTTCCACCTTGGGATAGTGACGTTCCCATTGCGCAGACGCAGAGACGGAGACGATGGCGAGAGCAAGAGCGAGCAACGACGAGATGGATTTCATCAAGCCAGCATATCCGCGCAACGCACGGATAGCTACTTCCGACCGCCTTGGTCAGAACGCTGGTGCGCAATCAGATGGTGTTCGCAGGAGCCGACGTGATCGCCCGGCCCGCCGATATGGGAGCATGACAGCGGCTGCGAGCGGAAGGGACGCGCAGCCTGACCGATCGCGATCATAGATGCTCCTGACAAATCTGCCGCAGAAGCGCAAAAGGCTCGGCATGAAAGCCCGATCCATTTCCTGCTATGTCATTGCGTGTTTATACTTGGCTGCCGGTGTCATGCACCTCGTGCTACCAGCGCCGTTCGTCGCAATCGTTCCACCTTGGGTGCCTGCACCTGCGCTGATGGTCATGTTGACCGGTTTGGCGGAAATTTTGGGCGCAATCGGGATCGCGCAGCGGCGGTTTGCGAGTCTGCGCAAAGCTGCAGCTTGCGGGCTCGCCCTTTACGCCGCCTGCGTCTGGCCGGCGAACTTCCAGCATATGGCTATCGACCTGGCAAAGCCGGATCGTGACTATATGCTCGCCTACCACATTCCCCGGCTCATGCTTCAACCCGTCCTGATCTGGTGGCCGCTTTGGGCGGCCGGCTTGATCCGATGGCCGCTGCGTTCGACGCGTTGAATTGGCATCCTCATGCTTTTCGGTAGGCGGCTGCCTACTCGAAGTGACTGAAGTTCTCGGAAATTTTTTCAGCCGTGTGCCAAGACGTAGTCCAGTCCGGCGCAGACCGCTTCGACCTGCGCGGCGTTGCACTGCTCGGGCGTGGCGCGCGGGCTGTCGGGATAAACCTCGGTAGTGGTCTTGAACCGCGCCGTCGTCACGCTGGTGCACATCCCGGCCTTCGCAGCGGGATACTCGATCACGCCGCGCGCGACCACGGGCGAACCGATGATGCGTCCTTGCGCGTCGGCAGGCGCGATATGCGTGATCTTCTCTACCGCGGCGACGATCGCCTGCTGGAAAGCTGGCTGCGGATTCTCGCCATCGTCGACGAGGTAAAAGCCGTCGGGGATGGTATCGGGCTCGTAATCCGTGCCGTCACGTGCCGAAAGCGCCGGACGGAATTCGGTTTCGTCGCTGTCGGTGGTTTCGTGCAGGTCGATGTGCATGAGAAACGGCTCCGGCTGCGCAGCGACCAGCGCCATGAGATGCGCGCATTCGGCGACATTGGTGCCCTTGCGGAAGTTCCGGTTGGGGTCGAGCGCGTTCCGGTTCCAGCGATTGATCCGCTCATACCCCCATGGGCTAACGCAGACCACGACCAGCAGATTGACCTTGCCGGCATAGTCGGCCGCGCGCGTTTCGAGGAATTCGAGCGCCCCCATGACGCCGCTGGTCTCGTAGCCATGAACGCCGCCCGTCACCAGCGCGGTAGGCAATGCAGGATCAGGCGCGCCATTTCGCAGCGCATAGAGCGAATAAATATCCTCGCCATAGTCGAGTGTGCCGTAAACCGAGATCTGGAAGCGCGATGCCAAGGCCTCGATCCTCGGCACGACATCCTCGGCATAGCTGCGGCGGCGAGGCTGGCTTGCGCGCCACTCCTCGCGCTCCTTCGCCGTCCACGGCGTTCCGGGGGTGCCGATCGGATAGAATGCGGTGCTGGTCATCACGGTGCCTTGCAGGTGAAGAAGCTCGGGACACGCAGGTCATAGCCGGAACGCGGCGGTTGCGGCCAGAGCACGCGCGAAGAGGAGGGCAAAATCAAAAAAACAACAGACATGATTGTTTTTATGTTATGTCCCTGCCCGCAAAACAGAAACGATGGAGAGCGAAAATGCCCGCAACCGACGTCGCAGCGTACCGGAAATCCTGCATTATCGATCCCGATGCTGCGCCCGCCGATCATGGCGCGAAAGCGCCCTATGTCGACAACGGCTTTGGCCCGATCAGTCCCGAACGATATTATTCCATGGAATGGATGGAGGCAGAGCGTCGCCATCTCTGGTCACGCGTGTGGAACTGGGCCTGCCGCGAAGAGGACATCCCCCTCGCCGGGGACTATGTGAAATTCGATCTCGGCCGCGAAAGCTTTATCGTAACGCGCGGCGACGATGGAGCCATTCGCGCCTTCTACAATGTCTGTCCGCATCGGGGTAACCGTATCGTCACCGACGAGGACGGCGCCCGGCCGCAGGGGTTTGCCTGCCGGTTTCACAACTGGCGCTTCTCGCTGTCGGGTGAGAATACCCATGTCACCGACCGGGAGACGTTCCGCGAGGATGCGTTATGCCGCAACCGTGACCTGCGGCAGGCTCGATGCGAAACATGGGAAGGGTTCGTTTTCATCAATATGGATGAGGAGGCCGCCCCCCTGCTGGATCAGATCGGGCCGCTTTGCGACCATGCCAAACCGTATCGGGTCCGCGACATGCGGATCATGCGCCGGGTGCAGGCCGTTTGGGAAGCCAACTGGAAGGTCGGTGTCGACGGCTTCAACGAGGCCTACCACGTTCACGCCATTCATCCGCAGATCCTGCCGGTGTTCGACGACTATCACGCGCAGATCGACCTTTATCCCAACGGCATGAGCCGCATGACGACCCGGTTCGCACACCAGAGTCCCCGCATGAACGAAGAGGGACTGAACCCCGCGCTGCGCGCCGCCATGGAAGAGGTCGGACTGGATCCCGACATGTTCGAAGGCAGAATGGAGGACGTGCGTCCAGCCATTCAGAAGGCGAAGCGCAAAAGGGCGGAACGGCTCGGCGTGGATTATTCGATGTTCAGCGACAACCAGCTGACAGACGACTGGAATTACGACATTTTTCCCAATATCCAGATGGGTATGCACCCGGAAGGCATCAGCATGCTCTATTTTCGGCCGCATGCCACAGATCCGCGCAAGTTCATCTTCGACGTGATCGTGTTGATGCACCCTCAGCATGATACGGATATCCTGCCGCCTGCCTATATGGGTCTGCCCGATGACACAGACCTTTCAGGTCGCGAACCGGTCGAGATCGAACATGTCGACTGGCGCAAGGGCGGATTGGGCGAGTTGTTCGATCAGGATGCATCGCTTTTTGCCGATGTGCAAAAAGGCATGGAAAGCGCCAGCTACGAAGGGGCGATCCTGTCCGAACAAGAGCAGCGCATCGGTCATTTCCATGCGGAACTGGAGCGTTATCTCGCGGGCGCAATGTCGGGTTAGACTCAGGAGCCACATGGCAGAATGCTCGACTGTCATGGCCATGAATGATGGCTATAACCTTGCTCCGCGCCTGCCGCCTATGATGCGGCGATTGCAAACGATGGATTGCACGGGGTAGAGCACTTGAATTTCATGACACTCGCCGCGATCGGGAGCCCTATATCGCTTGCCGCGCCGCGCCGGAATAACGCCGGTCAGTCCAGGGCGGGGCGCTAAAGTGCGCGGCATGTCCTATCTCAGGCGCAATATCGTCCTGTTCGGGGCACTGGCGGCCAATCTCGGTAATGCGATCGCGAAATTCATCGCGGCCTCGATCACCGGCTCATCCTCGATGCTGTCGGAGGGTTTTCACTCGGTCGTGGATTCGCTGCGCGAGGCGAAAGGGCTGTTGATCGGCGAAAGCGCGGACCTGGAAATCATCGACCGAATTCGCGAGGTGATCGAAGCCAAGGAATGGATCACTTGCGTCAATCATGTCCGCACGATCCACACCGCGCCGCAGCAGATCTTCGCCGCCATCAGCGCGGATCTCGACGACGGGCTTACGATGGGCCGCGGAGAACGGTTGATCGAAGAGCTTGAGGACGAGCTTCGCGTGGCCGTGCCGCATCTGTCCTCGATCTATATTCGCCCGGAAAGACGGGAAGACGCGTTTACTGCCGACCGGCTGACGCCTGCCGATCCGGGGTAAGGGCCGCGAACCGAAATCGGATCGTCAGGCAGCGATGGGCGGCGCAATCGTCCGTTCAATCGGCGACATCCGCTTCACGCCCAGCGGCGCAGCCGTGTTGCCCGTGCCAGCCGGGTCACGATGGCGGGACAAGCGGACAGCAGAGCTACACCGCCAAGCCGCAGCAGCCGGTATTCCTGCCAATGCTGAAGCATCATCGCGCGTCTGATCTGGCCCTGCACTTCCTGCAGATAAGATGCGGTATAATCGCGAACATCGCCGCCTTGCAGCACGCACCGGGACGCGACGAAGGCGCTGCGCAGCGCCAGCGCCATGCCGTCCCCGGTAAGCGAGGCCGTCATGCCCGCCCTGTCGCCCAGCAGAAACATGCGCTCGTCCGCCGCCGGGCGCGCCATCCTGCCATAGGGGAGGTTGGAGATCGCCGCAGGCCGCGCCATCAGCGGCTCGGCATCGCGCAGCCATTCGCCGCAATAAGGCAGGGCGCAAAGCATGGAAAGCACCGCATCCCAGCTCCCTCCCAGTTCGCCCAGCCGCACCTTGCGGATGACCAGGCACAGGTTCGCGCGGTCATCCTCCACCGGCTGAAGCCCTGCATAGCCGCCGTCGAACAGGATCAGCCTGATCGTCCCGGCGAGCGCGCTTCGTGCCTGAGGCGAAAGCCTGAAATGCATCTTGAAGCCGACGAACGGATCCTCGCCGCCATCCGCCTCGTCCCGCTCGCCGCGAATGCGGTGCTTGCCGGTGGCGAGCAGGACCGTATCGCCCTCGACATCGCCCGCGCTGGTGCGGATGCGCTCGCCCTCGATGGCGTTCACCCTTATGCCGCGCCGGATATCGACCCCGGCACCGGCTGCCCGTTCCAGCAACGCCTCGTCGAGGCGAAAGCGGCTGAGGCCGAGCGCGGTGAACGGCAGCGGCGCTTCCACCAGCCTCGGCCCCGACGCCAGTTCGACCCTGTCGATGGGCGATCCGCCAAGCGCGACAGGATCCATCCCCAGCGCCTCCAGATGATCGCGCGCCTCGATCGACAGGAATTCGCCGCAGACATTGTGGTGCGGACCGGTTTCGCGTTCGATCAGCGACACCGACCGGCCTGCCCTTGCCAGCAGGATGGCCGCGCCGCTTCCGGCAAGACCGCCGCCCAGCACCAGCGCGTCAGTCATCGCGCCCCGTCAGGGTGAACCGGAAGCTTTCGGCGGCAAGGCCGGGTCCGAAGGCCATGGCCAGACCGTTCTGTGGCGCATCGCTCTGGCCTCGCTCGCGCAGCAGCCGCGCCAGTACGAACATCAGCGTGGCCGAAGACATATTGCCGAAATCGTTCAGGACCGAGCGCGAACCGTCCAGCGCATCGCCGTCAAGGCCGAGCCCGTTCTCGACCGCGCCGAGGATGCTGCGTCCGCCCGCATGGACGGCCCATAAATCGAAGTCGCCGGGCTTCAGCCCGCGCAGAAGGCCATCGGATGCGCTGCTGGCAGCCTCGCGCCGCAACGCCTCGGCAATGCGGGCAGGGACCTCCCCGCCAAGATGCATGTCGAAGCCCTGATCGCCGATATCCCAGGTGATGGCATCGGCGGTCGCCCCGATGGTCGCCGCGCGAAAATCGGTCAGCGCGATGCCCCCTGCGTCCGCGGTGACCAGCGCCGACGCCGCCCCGTCGCCGAACAGCAGCATCGAAAGCAGCTTTTGCAGATTGTCGCTGCGCTGGAAATGCAGCGAGCACAGCTCCACCGTCACCACCAGCACGCGCGCGGAGGGCGTGGAGCGCACGATATGATGCGCCAGCCTCAGGCTGTTCACGGCGGCATAGCAGCCCATGAAGCCGACGACCGTGCGCTCGACACCGGGGTCGAGGCCCATCCTCTGCACGATAGACTGGTCGAGTCCGGGGGCCATGAAGCCGGTGCAGGATGCGACGACCAGATGGGTGATGCCCGCCTCCGCGATTCCGGGATCGAGCGCATGGATGGCCGACACGGCCAGTTCGGGCGCATAAGTCTTGTAGCGCGCCATGCGCAGCGCCGTGCTCGGCCACTCGCCGGTGCCGTAGAACCCCTCGGTGTCGGTGATCGTACCGTCGGGCAGGGTGACGGGCTGCAGATAGGAAAAGCGCTGACCGATGCCCGAACGCTCGACCATGCGTTCGAACAGGCGGCGTTCGCGCTTGTCCTCGATGGTGTTGGTGACGAAATCGACGAATGCGGCATGCACCGCGTGGGGCGGGTTCGCGGTGCCGATGCGGTTGATATGGGCGGTCGCCGTCACGCCCGCGTCCCGACCAATACGGCGTTGAGCCCGCCGAAGGCAAAGCTGTTCGACACCAGCGCATCGGCGTCAAAGGCCTGCCCCTCGAGCTCAAGCGGTATGTCGCAATCGGGATCGGCACCCAGATGGTTGAGCGTCGCCGGCGCGAACCCCTCGGCCAGCGCCCGCATGCCGAGGACGAATTCCACCGCACCCCCTGCACCGATCATGTGGCCATGCGCCGATTTGGTCGCGATCACGCGGTGCCGGTCCAACCCCGCGCCATAAATCTTGCGCAGCGCCGCCGCCTCGGTCGGGTCGTTGAGCGGCGTGCCGGTTCCATGCGCGGAGATCAGCAGCGTAGCGCCCTCCGCGATCCCAGCATCCTCATGCGCGATACGCAAGGCGGCGGCCATTCCGTGGGCATCGGGCGCGGTCATCTGTCCGGCATCGCTGCTGGCGCCATATCCCGCCAGCCTGCCCAGCACCGCCGCGCCGCGCGCCTTTGCATGGTCCTCGCTTTCCAGCACCAGCATCGCCGCGCCTTCGCCCAGCACCATGCCCTGCCGCCCTTGCGAGAAGGGGCGGCATGTATCGGGCGCCAATACGCCCAGCGATTGCCATCCCGTCCACGATCCGCGCGTCAGGCACGCCTCCGCGCCGCCGGCAATGGCGACATCGACGCGGCCAGCGCGGATCATGTGCATCGCCTCGCCCAGCGCATGGGCCGATGAGGCGCAGGCGCTGGATATGGTGAAGACGGGGCCATGGATGCCGCGAAGCATCGCGATATGCGCCGACGGAGCCGCGATCATCGAACTCGGGATCGTCTGGGGATGAACCTTGGTCTGCCCCTTGCCGAACAGCCGTTCATAGGCGGTTTCAAAGCTGGCATTGCCGCCGCTGCCGCATCCCACGATCACCGCCGTCCGGTGATCGAGCGCGGGATGGCCGGAGATCCCCGACTGCCCAATCGCTTCTTCGGCAGCGAGGAGCGCGTAAAGCGACAAGGGATCGAGCTTGCCCAGCCGCCTGATGTCATCATGCGCAGGCGGGGCGAGATCCGCTGCGTCCGGGATCGCCGCGGCGCATCCCTCCATGCCGCCGCGCGCGATCGGCGCGATCGCGCCCTGTCTCGCGGCAAGCCGTTCCCACGCTTCATCGACGCCAATGCCAAGGCCGCTGACGCAGCCCATGCCGGTGATCACGACATGGCGGTTCACGCTTCCGTCTTGTCGCGGATGCGCCGGACCAGCTGGCCCAGCGTCATCTCGGGCGCGATCTGATCGGGCTCGATCTTTACGCCATAGCGGTCCTCCACCTCGAACAGCAGGCTGACCATGTCGATCGACGAGATGTCCAGCGTGGCCAGCGGCGCGTCCATGTCGAGGTCTTGGCGGGGCAGACCGGTTTCCTGCGCGATCAGCGCCAGGATCTCTTCGTCGTTCATCGGTTCCGGTCCTTGCCTACGCGTGTCCAATGCTTGATCCTGCACACGAACAGCACGCATCCTGTCACGTCGAGGCGGTCGGGTGAAGCCAGAGCGATCCGCGCGCGATAGCTTCGGCCCGCTTTGGGATCATAGGCCTCGCCATCGTCCCAGCGCCCGTCCTTTCGCTGCAGGCCCGACAATATCCTGACGCCCACCAGCTTCTGATTGCGCAGGGCGGGGTCGGGGTTGTTGACGTCCTTGTCGGGCGCGGCGGGATCCAGCACCTTGACCAGCGTCCCGCACAGCTGCGAGCCGCAGGGCGCAATCTCGATAATGCCCGACCGGTCGTCGGTCAGCCATTGGCCAAGGACGGAGGGGGATTTCTGCTGGGCCGTGGCGGGCCCGCCGGCTGCCAGCAGGGCGAGGGTAAGCGCGAACGCCGTGATCCGGATGGTCAAGGGATAATCATCGCATCAGTTACTCCGCCGGTGGGGAATCCTCGGGCAAGCATATGCAGTGCACTATCCCGCAGCCGGTCATGAATTGGAACCCGCTGCCGCATCGCTTTGTTCCGCCATGGAACTCGTGCATCGTGGCGACCACGCTGCATGGCACGCTGGAGGGACTGCGCAAACGGGATGCCGACATGAAAAGCCTTGCCGTCCGGTCCCGACAGGAAGAGCAGATGGATGCCGCCGATCTCGACGCGGCGACCTATGCGCAGGTCCTGCGCGGTCTTGCACGGGTCAATCGCTGGACCTTTACCGGCCACTCGGTGTTGCCGTTTCTGAAACGCTTTGCGGGCAGGCTGGACGGTTTCTCGCTGCTCGATGTCGGATTCGGGCAGGGGGACATGCTGCGCGCCATCGCCCGCTGGGCGCGCAAACGCGGGATCGAGGCCAGACTGGTCGGCGTCGATCTCAACCCGCGCAGCGCCCCCATCGCCCGCGCGGCGACGAGCGCCGGGCTGAACATCGATTTCCGCACCGGCGACTATGCCGATCAGGGCGACCGGTTCGACTATATCGTCAGCAGCCAGGTTGCCCATCACATGACCGATGCGCAGCTGACGGCATTCATCCGCCATATGGAGGATACGGCCCTGCGCGGCTGGGTGATCGGCGATCTTCATCGTCACCGCCTGTCCTATCAGTTCTATCCGCTGCTGGCGCGGGCCATGGGCGTCCACCGGATCGTCCGCGAGGATGGCCAGCTGTCGATCGCCCGCTCTTTCCGCCCCGCCGAATGGACGTTGATCCTGGCCGAGGCGGGCCTTTCGCCTGAGCAATTCCGGATCGTCAGGCGGTTCCCCTTCCGCCTAACGGTGGAGCGCGACAGGTCCGCCGCCGCCGGGGAGTAGGCCGCGCGGGGGGCAACCTCCGGTTGGCTTCCCGCTTTGCGGCTGGCAGGCTGGCTGCATGACCAATGATCCTTACGAACTGAACCGCTTCGTCGACGCGCAGCGGGGAGTTTATGAGCAGGCCCTCGCCGAGATCCGGCACGGCGCCAAGCGCAGCCACTGGATGTGGTTCATATTTCCGCAGATCGCAGGGCTGGGGCAAAGCAACATGGCGCGCCGCTTTGCGATCGGCTCGCTGGACGAAGCGCAAGCCTATCTGGGCCATCCCGTTCTGGGGCCGCGCTATGAGGAATGCGTTGCGGCGTTGCAATCGCTGAGCGACACGACTGCTGAACGGGTCTTCGGCGGCGTCGATGCCATGAAGCTGAGATCCTCCCTGACATTATTTGCCCGCGCAGGGGACAACGCCCTTTTCCGCGAAGCCATCGAACGCTGGTTTTCCGCGCCCGACGAACGAACGATTGAGATCCTCGCGCAGCAGTCTTCGCCCGCTGAGGGGGATGGCGCAGGCTAACGCCACTGCCGTTTTCCCCGACCCGGTTCAGGGTTCGCCGTTCTCGGCCCGCTCCGAGACAAGCAGGCCGCCATCAGCCATCAGCGCCATGGTGAGCCGGTCGGCCGACAAGGCGTCGGAGGACCCGTCGAACACGTGGACATTCGTGAACTGGATCGCAGCGGACGGGGCGTCCTGGGCGGACAGCGGCGAGGCGATGACCGCGGCCAGCATCGTCAGAAGGCAGGCGAGCAGAGCCCGATTTGACATCATGCTCATCATTTCGACCCCTCTGGAAAACCAGACTCGATACGGGGCCCTGTATGCAATCAATGCTGTATTAGGGGCAATAAAATTAGCAGCTTCAGCGCCTGTATTTAGACGGTTCTTCCGCGGCCCCGCGGACGCGATGAGGCCGCAAACGCCTCGCCAGCGAAGCCAGATCCTGACGCCAGTGCATCCTGGCGCGCTCCAGACTGGCCATCAGGGCAATGCCAGAGAAAATTCCCGCCACGGTGACCAGAACCGGAAAGACAATGCTGCCGCGTATCGCGTCGGGCGTCAGGGCCTGCAGGGGGCGGTCGACCCATGTATGGACAAGGTAGATGTAAAGGGACGAGGCCGCGATCAGGAACACCGGCCTTGCCAGAACGCGCGGAACCGGCACCTCGCGCATGAACAGGATGATGAAGGCCTTGGCGGCGATGAAGACAGAACTATAGAGGCCGAAGATCGGGACGTTCAGCATCGCCAGCCCCGCGATCGCCGCCAGCATGGCAAGCCGCATTCCCCGCCGCGGTTCGGCAGACAGGGCGATGCCGATGTAGAACAGCGGGATCATCGCCAGCGGATTGGTCTGGAACACGCGAAGCGAGGTCGGCGTGAACTCGAGGTTCTGGGGCGACACGACATAGGGCATCGCCAGCCGCACCGCGAAGAACACCGCCGCCGCCGCGCAGACGAAGGCGAATTGCGACGCGGCGCTGCGGAAAAACCGCCCGACCGCCCATTGCAGCACGAATGTCAGCATCAGCAGCTTCAACAGGCTGTGCAGATACCAGTAGATGACCGAACTGCGGATGATCGTGCTGCCCGGCGGAAAGTCCAGCAGATCCGCAAAAAGCAGCGCGCTCGGCCACGAAAACGGATGGCCGAGGAGGAGCGTCGCCAATATCGCCGAAGCGACCGAGAACAGCGCGGTCAGCGGCAGCAGGCTCTTGACCGGGCCCAGCATGCGCGATGCGAGATCCGGCCGGAACATCGCATCCCATTCGGATTTGCCGAATAGATAGCCCGAAACCATGAAAAGCGCGGCGGTCACCCCATTGCCAAGATTGGTCAGTTCCGAGTGCAGCGCCGTGCCGAGGATGAAGACCTGCCGGGGGAGCATATAGGATGGCAGCCGGTCGGCGAGATAGGCTTGCACTTCCTGCCCGCACGGCAGGCCCGGACCCGCGCCACGCGATGAAGCAGGCCAGCCAGAACAATTTCGCGTGCCTGATGGGCAGGGCACAGGCCTCGGCCACGCCGGGATGGGCGGCAAGCTGGCCGGCGATCTCTGACGGATCGACGCGAAAGCCGCAGATCTTGACCTGATCGTCCAGCCGCCCGGTCACTACTACATCGCCGCTCTCCAGCCGGTGGCCAAGATCGCCGGTTAGATACAGGCCGCCATCGCCGCCTTCGTCCGCCTGGCCGGTCCGCTGGATGATGCGGCCATCCTCGACGTAGCCCAGCGACAGACGTCGGGAGATTCCGGGCGACAAGCTCCGCGCGAACACGGCATTCGCCATAGCTGAAGGTCCTGCCGCGATATTCGATGCAGGCGGCGTCGGAATAGAGCGCGGCATTGCGGAAGAACGCCGAATGCAGCAGTTCGTTCGTCTGCTGCCGATCCTCTGCGCGAGCCGCCGCATCGCCGATGACATGGCTCATGGCAAGCAATAGCGCGAATTGCGACGCAGCCTTTTCATGGCACCCCTGTAAACCCCACACGCAAGAAATTGTTTTCTGGCGCGCTGCACTCTGGCACTGTGCAATTATGCTTAATGACCGGCATGAACGGTGACACTTGTGGCCGGTGACAATTGATGATGGGTCCGATGCTCTAAAGTCGAAAGCGCTGACTTTTGCTCTTCTTGAAATCGCCTGTCATGCGGCGAGATTGTCTTTGGCGCGCCGACGCGTCAGAACGGGCGGATGGATGAAGACATTATCCGGCTCTACGGCCTCCCGCATTCCCTCTACACCGCCAAGGCACGCGCCTATCTGCGCAAGCAGGGCATCGCCTATGACGAGGTGCCGCCGACCGACGCGCGCTTTGCCGAACGCATCGTGCCGGCCATCGGGCGCGCGATCATACCCGTCGTCGAATTGCCGGACGGGACCATCATTCAGGACACGGTCGACATCATCGATCATTTCGAACGCATGGCAGAGGTGCGGTGGTCCGCCTATCCGGTCGATCCGGCGCTTCGCATGCTCGCCCATCTGTTCGAACTCTATGCTGTGGTGGGGCTGACGCGGCACGCGATGCATTACCGTTGGAGCTATCTGGACGAGCAGCGGGCATTCCTGACGCAGGCCTTCGCATCCGGCGGCGACGAGGCGCGCGCGCAGGCGACTATGGGACGCATGCAATCCTATCTGCCGATGCTGGGGGTGAACGCGGAGACGATCCCGGCCATCGAGGAGAGCTTCCGCGAGTTGCTCGATACGCTGGACAGGCATTTCGCGCGCCATGCCTATCTTCTCGGCAACCGGCCCTCGATCGGCGATTACGCGCTGTTCGGTCCGCTTTTTGCGCATCTGGGGCGCGATCCGGTGCCGCTGGCGATCATGCAGCATCGCGCCCCGCGCGTGTTTCGCTGGACGGAGCGTATGCACGCGCCGGACCTCGACCTCGTCGAATATGCGGATGACGGTTCGGGCTTTGCGCCTCTGCCGGATCTGCTGGCGACGCTCGACCCGCTGCTGGGCCAGATCGGCGGCGAGATCCTGCCGGACCTGCGCGACAGGCTGGCATTCCTGCGCGCCTTCGTGGCGGACGGCAAGGCGCATCCGGGCGAGCCCGTCACGGCAAAGCCCCACCAGCGCGTCATCGGCGAAGTCGAAACGCGCTTTCGCGGCGCGGCCTATCGCGGCGGGGTCCAGCCTTATGCCTTCTTCCTGTGGCAACGGCTGATCGGCGCAGCTGCCGACGCGCCCGAACTGGCCGATGTCTTCGGCAGGCACGGCCTCGATTTTCTGACGGATTGCGATTTGCCGATTCGCGTCGAGCGCCGCGGACATATCGAGGTATGGGCCGCCTAGGCCGGACTTGGGGGGGGCGCTTCAGTGCGGATCCGGGCGGTCATCCGGCACTCGATCCGCACAGGTACAATGCGCCGGACCGCGGCCGCCCGCGTATCGTTTGGCGCAAATCACCAAATTTTGATAATCGGGTATGGACAATAGCCGCAGAAAAGCGAACTATTGACAACACCGGTACGCAACAGCGGCCGGATTGCCGGAACAAGGGAGAGGATTATGATCGAACGCCGCGACTTGCCCCGTCCGCCGGGTGCGGTGCTGGCGATGCTGCTGCTGGTCTATATCTTCAATTTCCTCGACCGGCAGATCCTCGCCATTCTGGCCGCGCCGATACAGGCCGATCTGGGCCTGTCGGATGCGCAGATGGGGCTGCTGGGCGGGATCGCCTTTGCGCTGCTCTATTCGACGCTGGCCGTGCCGCTCGCCTCGGTGGCCGACCGCACGAGTCGAAGCTGGGTCATCACCATCAGCCTGGTCATCTGGAGCGGCTTCACCGCCGCCTGCGCGCTGGCGCAGGGGTTCTGGCATATCTTCCTTGCCCGGCTGGGCGTCGGCGTGGGCGAGGCGGGCGGCGTCGCGCCGTCCTATGCGCTGATCGGCGATTACTTCCCGCCGCAAAAGCGCTCGCTGGCGCTGGCGATCTATTCGATGGGGATACCGCTGGGATCGGCGGGCGGCATTCTGGCGGGCGGCTGGATCGCCGCGACCATCGACTGGCGGCTGGCTTTCGTGGTGGTCGGCTGTGCGGGCATCGTGATCGCCCCGCTGTTCAAGATCGTGGTGCGCGACCTGCCGCGCCCGGTCGCCGCCGCGACGGATGTGCCTGATGCGGCAAAGATCGGGACCGTGGCGCGCGTGCTTGCGCGCAAGCCTTCGTTCTGGCTGCTGTCGTTAGGGTCGGCTTCGGGGTCGATGCTGGGCTATGGCATATTGTTCTGGAAACCCAGCCTGATGATCCGCAGCTTCGGCCTCGACCTGCTGCAGACGTCATGGTTCCTGGGCGCGCTGATGCTGGTGGGCGGGGTCATCGGTACGCTGACGGGCGGCATGCTGGGCGACCGCATGGGCGCGCGCAACAAGGCGTGGTACGGACGGCTGCCCGCGATGGCCTATGCGATCGCGACGCCGTTCTTCGTCACCGCGATCTTCATGACCGACAATCTGTTGCTGGCGTTCCTGCTGTTCCTGATCCCGCAGGCGATGGCCTATGTCTGGCTGGGCCCGGTGCTGACGGCGGTGCAGCACCTTGTCGCCCCGGCGCAGCGCTCGACCGCGTCCGCGCTGTTCCTGCTGATCAATAATCTGCTGGGATTGGGCGGTGGCATCTATGTGCTGGGCCAGATGTCCGACCTGCTCGCTCCGCAATTCGGTACGGAGTCGCTGCGCTGGTCGATGATCTTCGGGCAGCTCCTCTATCTGGTGGCGGCGGTGCTGATGCTGCTGGCATCGCGCAGGCTGCGGCAGGATTGGGTCGAGGAAGCCTGAAGGTCCGACGACAAAGCCGGTTGCCTCTATTCAAAAACAGGGTATGTTGATGGCGACGCTCCGCAAAAGGGGTGCGCAATGGCGGAGAGGCCGATGGCTTGGCATTTCGACAATGGACCCGCATTCAATGACAGCGCAAGGCCGCGGCGGTCGCAGGCGCGTGAGCGGGTGATCCGCAGCGCTGCCTATGCGCCGGTTGCTTTCGGGCATTGCCGCGACGAATCGACCCATGTTCAGAATATGCGGTATTGCGACGGCGCGCTTCATTCCGCCAGCGGGGGCAGCGCATGAGCGGGACCGTCGCTGCCTCCATCCCCGCATCGGTCGATGTCGATGCGCCCGAATCCGCGGCGCTGCGCCGCATTCCGGTGGGCGCGCAGGTCAGCTATGGTTTTGGCGCGGTTGCCACCGGCGTCAAGAATGCCGCGTTCTCGGCCTATCTGCTGCTGTTCTACAACCAGGTCATCGGCATTCCCGCCGCCATCGTGTCGGTCGCCATCGCGCTGACGTTGCTGGTCGATGCGGTGGCCGATCCGGTCATCGGGCGCTGGTCGGATTCGACCCGCTCGCGCTGGGGGCGGCGGCATCCGTTCATTATCGGATCGGCGATCCCGACCGCGTTCTTCTTCATGCTGACATGGTTTCCGCCTGCGGGATTGACCGATGTGCAGACCGGCATCTGGATCTTCGCGCTCGCCTCGCTGACGCGCATCTCGATCTCGATGTTCGAAATCCCGTCGAGCGCGATGAACCCCGAGATGACATCGGACTATGCACAGCGCACCCGGCTGTTCTCGCTGCGCTACTGGTTCGGCTATGTCGGCTCCTACGGCTTCCTCGCCTTCAGCCTCGCGGTGTTCTTCGTCGCCACGCTGGAATTCCCGCGCGGCCAGCTTAATCCCGAAGGCTATGCCAAGTTCGCCATCGCCGGCGGCGCGCTGATCTTCGTCGCGATCCTGGTCTGCGGCTTCGGCACCAAGAGCCAGATCGCCCATATGCGGCAGGCCCCGGTGGGCGAACCGAAGTCCAGTGCGATGGGACACCTGCGCGAGATGGGGTCGGCCTTCGGCAATCGCGGCTTTCTGGCGATCTTCGGCTTTGGCGTGTTCAAGTTCACCGCGATCGGGCTCTACAGCGCCTCGACGCTCTACTTCTATACATATGTCTTCGATTTGGGTGCTGGGCAGATCGCGCTGCTCACGTTCGATTCGCTGGTCGCGGCGACGATTGCCGCGCCGCTGGCGCCCAAGTTCAGCAAGTGGTGGGGCAAGCGTACGACATCGATGGTGATGGCCATCGTCGGCATTACGCTGGGCATATCGCCGCTCGCGCTGACCTATCTGGGGCTGTTCCTGCCGGTGGGGCATCCGCTGCTGGTGCCGGTGCTGTTCGCCATCGGCGCATGCTATGGCGCGATGATCGCGGTGTCGCTGATCAACACCAGTTCGATGCTGGCCGACGTGGTCGAGGATCATGCGGTGCGCAGCGGCAAGCATGCGGCGGGCGTGTTCTTTGCCGCGGCCAGCTTCATGCAGCAGTGCTCGACCGGCTTCGGCATTTTCGCGGCGGGGTTGGTGGTGTCTTCGGCGGGCATCCCGGAAAAGGCCGATCCCGATGCCGTCACCTTCGCGATGGAGCAGAGCCTGCTGGCGCATTACATTCCCGCCTCGCTGGGATTGTGGACGATCGGCACGCTGTTCCTGCTGTTCTACCCGATTACCGAGGCGCGGCACCGCGAGAATGTCGCGCGTATCAAGGCGGTCGAGGCCGCCGAAAAGGCACGCGTCGTGCGCGATGCCGGCACCACGTAAGGACCCTAGGAGCAAGCCATGGCCACCACTGCCGAACCCGCCGCGCAGGTCAGCGAGAGCGCCTTCCGCGAGGACGTGCGCGCCTTCATCCAGAGCAATTTTCCGCCCGAGCTGAAAGGCACATCCAACGCGCTCGCCAGCGTCGAAAGCGGCGCGGGCGAAAGCGAGCCGCAGCGCCAATGGCGCGAGGCGATGGGATCGCGCGGATGGGGCACGCCGACATGGCCCGCCGAATATGGCGGCGGCGGCTTGTCCCGGCGCGAGGCGGCGATCCTGCAGGAGGAGCTTGCCAAGGCGGGTGCCTATAACCCGATACAGGGCATGGGCGTGATGATGTTCGGCCCCACCCTGCTGGAATACGGCAGCGAAGCGCAGAAGAAGGAACACATCCCCCCGATCTGCCGGGGCGAGATCCGCTGGTGTCAGGGCTATTCCGAACCCAATGCCGGGTCGGACCTTGCCAATCTGCAGACCAGCGCGGTGGACAAGGGCGACCATTACCTCGTCAACGGGCAGAAGACATGGACCAGCGGCGGGCAATGGGCGGACAAGTGCTTTTGCCTCGTCCGCACCGACCGGGCGGACAAGCATAAGGGCATCTCCTTCCTGCTGATCGACATGGACGCGCCCGGCGTCGAAGTGCGCCCGATCCGCATGATCAGCGGGATGAGCCCCTTCTGCGAAACCTTCTTCACCGATGTGAAGGTGCCCAAGGCAAATCTGGTCGGCGAGGAAGGGCAGGGCTGGACCATCGGCAAGCGCCTTTTGCAGCATGAACGCACCAATTTGTCCGGCGGCAATGCGATGGGCAGGCTGGGCGGCCCGACCTTGGGCGAGCTGGCGAAGATGTACCGCGAGACGGACGAGCACGGACAGCTGGCCGACAGGGTGCTGCGCGACCGCATCGCCGATTTCGAGATCCGCTGGGCCGCCTTCCTGCTGACCGCGCGCAAGGCGGCGGAGGAATCGAAGGCGCAGGGCGGGGTCAGCGAAATCAGCTCGGTGCTGAAGAAGGCGGGCACCAAGCTGGGGCAGGAACGCGCTGAGCTGAGCATCGAGATCATGGGCCTGCAGGGGCTGGGCTGGGAAGGCGAGGGCTTTACCGCTGCCGAGCTTGCGGGGGTTCGCACATGGCTCTTCGGCAAGGCGACCACGATCTATGGCGGATCGACCGAGACCCAGAACAATATCATCGCCAAGCGCGTGCTGGGCATGCTGGACCATCAGTAAGGGAATTTGACGATGGCGGTTCTGAACGACGAACAGGCGATGCTGCGCGACATGGCGCGCGAATGGGCGGCGAACGAGAGCCCGTTCACGGCATGGCGCGCGCTGCGGGATGCGGAAACCGGCGCAGGTTTCGACGCCGATGCGTGGCAGGCGATGTCCGGCATGGGCTGGGCGGGCATCATGGTGCCCGAAGAGCACGGCGGGTCCGACTTCGGCTGGATGTCGGCGGGCCTTGTGGTCGAGGAACTGGGCAAGGTGCTGGCGGCCAGCCCGATCATCGGCGTCACCATCGCCGCCTGGGCAATCGCGCAGGGTGATAGCGATGAAGCGAAGGCGCGCCATCTGCCCGCGCTGGCAAGCGGCGAGACCATCGCCGCGCTGGCGGTGGACGAGGGGCCGCGCCATGCGCCGGGGAAGATCGGCGCCAAGGTCGAAAATGGCAAACTGACCGGCAGCAAGGGCTTCGTCGCCGATGCGGCGGAAGCGGGCATCTTCATCGTCGCGGCGACGGACGGGCTATGGCTGGTGGAGAAGGGCGAGGGAGTCTCGGTAGCGGGGCGCGTGCTGGCCGACCGGCGCAGCCACGGCGAGGTGGTGTTCGACGCCGCGCCCGCCACGCGGCTGGGCGATGCGGCGATGGCGGAGCAGATGCTCGACCGCGCGCGGATCCTGACCGCGTGCGAGATGCTGGGCATGGCGCAGCATCTGTTCGACACCACGCTCGACTATCTGAAGCAGCGGGTGCAGTTCAACCAGGTGCTGGCGACGTTCCAGGCGCTGCAGCACCGCATGGCCGATTTGTTCGCCGAAATCGCATCGATGCGCGCCGCGGTAGAAGGCGGGCTGGAAGCATTGGACAGCAGGCGGAGGGTACCGCAAGCGGCCTGCATCGCCAAGGCGCGCGCCAACGACGTGCTTAACCTGATGAGCCGCGAGGCGATCCAGCTGCATGGCGGGATCGGCATGACCGACGAATATCCGGTGGGCGATTACCTGAAACGCGCCCGCGTGCTGGAAAACCGCTGGGGCAGCAGCGCGTTCCTGCGCGACCGCTTCGCGGGGCTGGCGGGTTACTGACGGCTTGGAACCGGCACACGAGGCACAGGATCCGGTCGCGGCGAACACGCGCTTTGTCGAGGAGAACCTGAAGCGCAACTATATCGCTAATTTCATCCATGGCGTGCTGGGGCTGACCGGCTTTCGCCTGATCTATGCGCCGACGATCATTCCCGCCTATCTGCAGATGCTGACGGGCAGCGCCGCCGCGGTGGGGCTGGGCAGCGCGCTGCTGCAACTGGGGGCGACGATCTCTCCCATCGCGGCGGGCACGCGGATCGAGCATCGCAGCCATATCCTGCCCTATGCGATCCGCATCGGCACGTTGATGCGCATCCAGATACTGGGGCTGGCGCTGACGGGCTGGCTGCTGACGGGGGTCTGGGAAGCCGCGCTGGTGTTCGGTTTCCTGTTCGTGCTGGGCTTCTTCAACGGAGCGCAGCGGGTCGCCTTCCAGATGCTGATGGCCAAGCTGATCCCGATCCGCAAGCGCGGGAGGCTGCAGGGCTATCGCAACCTTGCGGGCGGCACCATCGCGGCGGTGCTGGCATGGGTCGCGGGAACGGTCTTCATCGAGGGCGACGTGCTTGGCAATGGCTATGCCACCACCTTCCTGACCGCCTTCGTCCTGACCTCGATGGGGCTGGTCGTGCTCAAGACCATGATCCGCGAGCCTGCGCTGGTCTTTCCCCGCCCGCAGCGCCCGTTTCGCGAAAGGCTGCGCGAATTCCCGCAGCTGATGGAGGACCGCGATTTCCGTTTCTACCTGATCGCGCACAGCCTTGGCACTGCGGCGCGGGTCGGGGCGCCGTTCTGGACGATCTATGCAGGCACCCGCCTGGGGCTGAACGGCGCGCTGATCGGCAGTCTCAGCCTGCTTTACCTCGGTGCCGACACGGTATCGAACGTGGTCTGGGGCAATGCGGGCGACCGCTGGGGCTTTCGCGGGGTCTATGCCGCTTCGCTAGCCTGTTCGCTGGCGGGGGTGGTCCTGCTGATACTGGGGGGACCCGGCGACGGGGCCGCCGCGATCTATGCCGCCTTCGTGCTGCTGGGTGCGGGCGGTTCGGGATGGATGCTGGCGGCCAGCACGATGGTGCTGGAATTCGGCGAGGAAAAGGACACGCCCATGCGCCTCGCCTTCGTCACCACGGTGGAGGGCGCGATTGCCGCCATCGGCCCGGTGCTGGCGGGCGTGACCGTGGCGCTGGCCGGGTTCGTGCCGCTGTTCGCCGCGATCATCGTCGCATTACTGGCTGCGCTGGTCGTGCTGCTGGCGCGTGTGCGCGAACCGCGGCATCTGCAGACCGCGGCGGCGCAGGGGATCAATCCGGCGGATCCGTGAACAGCCCGGCGGTGAACACCCAGCCGTAATAGCGTACCGCCTCGGCCGGATCCTCGAACCGCTCGGCCCAGTGGCGCGCTTCATAGGCGGAGTTCAATGTCGACATGATCACCTGGCTGGCGATCAGCGGGTCGATCGGCCGGATCGAACCATCGGCGATCCCGTCGATCAGCATGCCCGCGAAGCGCCGCGCCAGCCGGTTCGACCGCGTCACCACATCCTCGCGATCCTCGCTGGGAATGGCGTGCAGCGCGGTGGTGCGCAGCAGCGGCATGCCGTCGAAGAACTGCAGGTCGATCAGCTCGGCCAGCGTGCTCGACAGACGGGTCCAGTAGTCGGCCTCCAGCGCCTGTCCGGCCAGCTGCACCGCCGCCAGCCGGTCATAGCTGCGCTCGAAACAGCTGAGCACCAGGTCGTCCTTGGCGCTGTGATGGTGGTAAAAGCTGCCTTTCGTGACATTCAGCTCCTTGGCGATGCGGTTGACCGACGCACCGCGATAGCCGCGCTGGTTGATCATCGCCGTCGCCGACCGCAGGAAATTGTCGAGCGTGTTCGCCTCGCCGTCATCCCGCGTGCGCCAGTTGCTGCCCAATGCCTGTGGTTGCCATTCGCCGGGGCGGGCGGCCACGCCGTTCTCAAGGATGTCGAACCAGCGCTCCTCGATCCGGTCGAAATCATGGGTGGAATAGCGCAGCGACCAGATCGGCCACCAGAATACCGATTCCAGCAGGGCGTGCGCGCGCGCGGTGTTCAGCGCCTTGCCCATCGGATCCTTCGCGGGGCCGAAGAAATCGCGCAGGCTGTGCGAGATGCGGCGGAAGTGACCCAGCAGCGGTTTTTGCGCATCCTCGTCCAGCGTGCGCATTTCGGCCAGCACGGTGATCAGGCCGCGCTCGCCGCGGCGGATGCGTTTGCGCAGTTCGATATTGGCATGCAGGAAATGGCGCACGCGCGAGCGCGGATCGGGCTGTGCGCCGGCCTCCGCCGCCATCGCCTCCAGCCGGTCGAGCGTCGCCTCGTAGACCGCGACGACCAGCTTTTCCTTGCGCCCGAAATAATAGGTGATGCTGGTCGCGTTGAGGCCCACCTCGGCAGCGACATCGGCGAAGGTCATGCCCTTCACGCCCTGCTCGTTGATCAGCACCGATGCCGCGTCGATGACGTCCTGCCGCTTTTTCTCGAACCGTTCGGTTTCGGCGCTCGCCTTCACTGATGTGTCTTTCCCTGTCCGCGCGCCCCAAGATACGGTTTTTTCAGCCGCTCGACGGCGGTCGGACCTCGCCTGCCGTCCCCTTTTCCGTAGCGCCGTCAAGCAGATGTTGCAATTCGCCCTTCAGGATCTTGCCATTGGCATTGCGCGGCAGGGTCTCCGGCGAAAAGGCGATGCGCACCGGAACCTTGAAGCGCGCCAGATGCTCGCCGACCCACGCCTGCAGCTCCGCCTCGGTCGCCGACTTGCCGGGGGCTAGATAGACGACGGCGGCGGGTTCCTCGCCCAGGGTGGGGTGGGGCAGACCGATCAGCGCGGCATCGGATACGGCGGGATGGTCGTAGAGAACGTTCTCGACCTCGCACGAATAGATGTTCTCGCCGCCGCGAATGATCATGTCCTTGGCGCGGTCGACGATGAACAGAAAGCCTTCCTCGTCCACGCGGCCAAGGTCGCCGGTGCGGACCCAGCCGTCGATGAAGCATTCGGCGGTGGCTTCGGGCTTGTTCCAGTATCCCTTCACCACCTGCGGGCCGCGCACCCAGATCTCGCCCACTTCGCCGGGCGGCAATTCGGTCTCGCCGTCCTCGCCGGTGATCTTCAGGTCGACGACGGCGACGGGGTGCCCGCAGCTGTCGGGGCGGTTGAGATAATCCTCGCTCGAATGGCTGGTGACGGTCGCCATCGTCTCGGTCATGCCATAGCCGTTGCTGGGCAGCGCGCCGAATTCGGCATGGATGCGGCGGACCAGATCGGGCGCGGCGGGCGCGCCGCCATAGGCGATGGATTCGATCGAGGAGAGGTCGAAATTGTCCCGCGCCGGATGATCCAGCAATTGCCACGCGATGGTCGGCACGCCGCCGGTGGCATTGACCTTCTCGCGCTCGATGATGGCAAAGGCCTTTTCCGGGTCCCAGCGGTACATATAGACCGCGCGATTGCCCGCGACGATGGTGCCCATCAGGCTGGCCGAACAGGCGGTGACGTGGAACAGCGGGATGACCACCAGCCCGGTCTTTTTCACCGGCTCGGGCGGAGCCTCGCCCCGGCGCAGCGCGGCGCAGGCCACGGCATAGGCGCCCGACAGCACATTGGTGGTGATGTTGCGATGCGTGCCCAGCGCGCCCTTGGGCATGCCGGTGGTTCCGCTTGTGTAGAAGATGGTCGCATCGTCGTCGGGCTCGATCGCGACATCGGGCAATTCTCGCGAGGGCAGGGCGGCGTAATCGGGCGGCTTGCCGATCAGATCCTCCAGCGCCGAGGCCGGGGAGGCGAGCGGCCCGGCCGCGCGCGAGACGAGCGCATGTTTCAGATCGGGCAATTCGCCTGCATGCGGCGCGATGCGCTCCCAGCGCTCCTCGTCGCAGATCAGCAGTTTCGCGCCGGAATCCGACAGGCCATAGCTGAGTTCCGCACTGGTCCACCATGCGTTGAGCGGCACGATGATCGCACCGATCGAGGTGGCGGCGAAGAAAGCGACCGGCCATTCGGGCAGGTTGCGCATCGCCAGCGCGACCCGGTCGCCCTTGGCCACTCCCAGTTCCTGCAGATGATGGGCCAAAGTGGCGACGGCGCGGAACCAGCCGTCGAAGGTAATGCGCTCGTCCTCGTACACAACGAATTCGCTGTCGCCATGTGCGCGGCCCGCCAGTGCGATGGCGCGCAGGCTGGGCGGGGCGTTCTTCCAGGTTCGCAGGCGAACGCCGCGGATCTCGACCTCTTCCATCTCGAAGCGCTGGCCGGGCGCGGTCAGCATCTCGCGGCATTGCTGGCGGCTCATCGCCGGCCATCCGGCGGGCGGCGTCCAGCGGCCCTTGTCGAGTGCGGTCGTCTCCATAATCAGAGAACCTCGAACAGCCCTGCCGCGCCCATGCCGCCGCCCACGCACATGGTCACGACGACATAGCGGGCGCCGCGGCGCTTCCCCTCGATCAAGGCGTGGCCGGTGCAGCGCGCGCCGGTCATGCCGAACGGATGGCCGATGGAGATCGAGCCGCCGTTGACGTTGAGCCTGTCGTCCGGAATGCCAAGCTTGTCGCGGCAATAGAGCACCTGCACCGCGAACGCCTCGTTCAGCTCCCACAGGCCGATATCGTCCATCGAAAGGCCGAAGCGGTCGAGCAGCTTGGGGATCGCATAGACGGGGCCGATGCCCATCTCGTCGGGCTTCGTCCCCGCGACCGCCATGCCGACATAGCGGCCCAGCGGGGTCAGCCCGCGTTCCTTTGCCACCGATGCCTCCATCAGCACCGCGGCGGAGGATCCGTCGGACAGCTGGCTGGCATTGCCCGCGGTGACCGTGTGCCCTTCGCCCATCACCGGCTGCAGCGAGGCGAGTCCCTCCAGCGTGGTATCGGGGCGGTTGCAATCGTCCATGTCGATCGTAACCTCGCGTTGCGAAACCTCGCCGGTGGCCTTGTCGGTGACGTTCATGGTGGCGGTGACGGGCACGATCTCGTCATCGAAGCGCCCGGCCTTTTGCGCGGCGGCGGTGCGCTGCTGCGATTGCAGCGAATATTCGTCCTGCGCCTGACGGCTGATGCCATAGCGCTTCGCGACGACCTCTGCCGTGCCGATCATCGGCATATAGGTGGCGGGATGCATCGCGATCAGCCCCTCGTCGGGCACGATATTGCTCTTCCCCGACCGCAGCGCCGAGATCGATTCGACCCCGCCCGCGATGCAGATGTCCATGCGGTCGACGATGATCTGCTTGGCGGCGGTGGCGATGGTCATCAGCCCCGACGAGCATTGCCGGTCGATGGTCATGCCCGCGACCGTCACCGGCAATCCGGCACGCAGCGCGACCAGCCGGCCCATGTTGGGTGCCTGTTGCCCCTGCTGCATCGCCGCGCCGATCAGCACGTCGTCCACTTCCTCGCCGGAGAGATTGGCGCGCTTCGCCGCCTCTGCCACGGACCATGCGCCCAGCTGGACGGCGTGGGTGGCGTTGAACGCCCCGCGCACCGCCTTGGCCAGCGGTGTTCGCGCGGTCGATACGATCACGGCTTCGCGCATCGTGAACCTCTCCTTGGATCTTGTGTTGTTGACCGCATCTTGATCGGAGAGTTCGCCGAGCGCAAGCCCGGAATCCATAAAAATGAAGAATGGGTATGTTTTTTCGGCTTGGAGCGATTAAAGTCAGGCCCGCAGAACGTCGCTTTTGCGTCCGTTAGGGGCGGATCGGGCGTTCGGAATTAATGAAACAAGGGTATGTAGAGGGAGAGATTGCATGTTCGACATCACCGACCCGGCGCAGCTGGGCATGGACGGCGGCCGCCTGAAGCGAATCGATGGCTATCTGAAGGAGCATTATCTGGACAGCGGACGGCTGCCGATGACGCAGCTGCTGGTCGCGCGGGAAGGCAAGCCCGTGCATTACGGCATGCAGGGCCGGATGCGCGAGGACGGCACCGCGATGCGCGACGACGCGATCTTCCGCCTTGCCTCGATGACCAAGGCGGTCACCTGCACCGCCTTCATGCAACTGGTCGAGAAATGCGCGGTCGCGCTGGAGGATCCGGTGGCGCGCGTCATCCCCGAATTCGCGAAGCTCGGCGTCTATGCAGGCGGGGGCGGGGCGGTGCCCTTTGCGCCGTCTCAGCCCGCGCGGCCGATGCGTTTCGTCGATCTGATGACGCATATGTCGGGGCTGACCTATGGCTTCCAGAACCGCACCAATGTCGATGCCGCCTATCGCCAGCACAATCTTGACCTTGCGCGCGGGGAAATGGATGGGGACGAATATATCGCAAAGCTCGCCGCCATTCCGCTGGATTTTCAGCCGGGCGAGCGCTGGAACTACTCGGTATCGCACGACGTGCTGGGCGTCGCGATCGAGCGGCTGTCGGGCATGAAACTCGGCGAGTATTTCGAAAAGCACATCTTCGCTCCGCTGGGCATGACCGACACGGCGTTCCATGTGCCAGAGGGGAAGCTGGACCGGCTGGTCGATGCCTGGGCCTATCAGCCGGGCGGTGCGCCGAAGATGATCGATCCGGGTGCAAGCAGCCGTTTCGCAAGCCCCGCGAAATTCCAGGGCGGCGGCGGCGGGCTGGCGGGGACGATGGCCGATTACCAGCGCTTCGTGACGATGCTGGCCAATCGCGGATCGCTGGACGGTGCGCGGATCGTCGCGCCCAAGACGCTGGCGCTGATGACCGCCAACCATCTGCCGGGCGGCAAGGATCTGTCGCAAATGTCGGAAAGCCTGTTTTCCGAGGCGAGCAATGCCGGCACCGGTTTCGGCCTGGGCTTTGCCACGGTGATCGATCCGGCCCGCACGCTGATGCCCGCCAGCATGGGCGAATTCTATTGGGGCGGGGCCTATTCGACCGCCTTCTTCGTCGATCCGGTCGAGGCGATCACCATGGTGTTCATGACGCAGCTCTATCCGTCGAACATCTATCCGCTGCGCCGCCAGCTAAAGACGCTGATCTATGCGGCGCTGAACGAAAGCCGCGCCTGATCCATAAAAAAAGGGGCCGGGAGCGTAATGCCCCGGCCCCATGAAGGATCCCGTCCGGAGTGGAGTCAGAACGAGATCCGGGCAGCCAGCCGGTAGGTCCGGCCAAGAGCGGTGCCGATGAACGGATCATAGCTGTATTCGAGGCGCGCCAGCGGCGGATCTTCGTCGAAGATGTTCTCGACTGCGGCGCTGAGGCGCAATTCCCCGCCCGAGATGTCGAATGTGTAGGCACCCAGCAGATCGTTCTTGAAGAAGGACCCGACCTCGCCCGCGAACGGATCGTCGGGCGAACGATTGTCGGTGACCCCGTCGATATAGAGCGCGTTCCACGTCAGCGATGCATTGCCGAACGACGCCGAGAGATAGCCATTGGCCCTCCACGGCGACACCGTGCCGGGCGCGCGGTTGTAGTTCGCGAACCCCTTGGCGTCATAGCCTTGCGAGAAGGTCAGCCCTTCATAGACGAAGTCGCTGAATTCATATTCGAGGATATAGGTCGCGTTCGCCCCTGCCGAGAGGCCGAAGCTGCCCATGTCCCGCGAATAATTGACCGACAGGTCGAGGCCACGCGTCGTCACCTCAGGCCCGTTCACGGTCAGCGTGCGGATGCGCGAGATGTCGTTGCCGATGGTCGTGCCCTGGTTGCAGACACCGCCCGCAAAGGTGACGAACTGGCTGAACGGGCTGGAACAATCGGCCAGCTGGTTGCCGTCCGTACCCCCCGGCGCGACCGCGGCGGCGATCGCCTGAACCGGCAGGTCGGTGAAGCGCCCCTCGAATTCATAATTCCAGAAATCGACGCTGGCGCTGAAGCCGCCGAATTCGACCACCGCACCGATATTATAGGTCAGCGCGGTTTCGGGATCGAGGTCCGGATTGCCGGTGTTGTCGGTCGCCTTGTAGTTGTTGCCAAGGACGTCGATGCCCGCCACGCCGCTTGGGCCGCCCTCGGTCAGGTTGATGGGCAGCGGGCCGCGGAACGTGTCGCCCACCGAACCGCGCAGCGTCAGCCAGTCGGTCGCTTCCCAGCGGGCCGACAGCTTGGGGTTGAGGGTCGATCCGACCGGGTTGCCGTAATCCTCATAGCGCAGCGCGCCGATCAGCTCGAGGCCGCTAAACGGTTCGATCCGCGCCTCCGCAAAGACGGCCCAGACGCTCTGGTTCAGGCTGTCGGCGGGATACTGGCCCAGGAAGGTGAACGGGCCGGTCGGGAAACTATTGTCGTCCGGACTGTCGAGGCACGAGAAATCGTCCTCGTTCACGCAGGGGAAGCGCGCGGGGTCGCTGAACTTGTTGATCGGCTTGTTGCGATAATCGGTGTGCCGGTACTGACCGCCGAACGCATAGTCGAAATCCATGCCGAACAGGTTAGAATAGCCGTTGAACACAAGATCGGCGATCAACTGTTCCTCGACACCCGTCGTGCCGCTGGGCTGACGGATCCAGTCGAGCAGGTCGGGATCGTTCTCGTTCCCCGGCACATAGGCCGGATTGTCGAGGCCGAGCGCCGGATTGCCGGGCGCGGCATTGATGAACGGGTTGAAGAACTGGCAGCCGTTCGCGCCGGGCTGGGCGCCGCTGCAATCCTCGCCGCCAAAGCCGAACAGGGCCGACTGCAGACGCTGGCTGATGAAGTCGAGCGAATAGGCCGTGCGCGTGCTGCGCAGGAACGTGCCGTAGAACTGCCCGGAAAAACTGTCCGAGAAATCATGCTCGAGCCCGCCGACCACGCGCCAGCCGTCGTTCTCCGCGCCGCCAAGGCCCGCACCGCGCGGGTCGGTCGGATTGCCGCCCAGCGCGAAGGGCCGGAACAGGTAGATCAGCGCGGCATTGGGCGCCACCGGCAGGCTGCCGGGGGCAAAGCTCTGATCGACGAAATCGCCGAAATAGGGGTTGTAGGCAGGGACCACGAACTGGCCAAGGCTGCCCGGCCCGTTGGGGCCCGAAGTGATGGGATAGCTGGGCGAATAGCCGAGCGAGCTCGATTCGGTGTGCGCATAGATCGCCTCGGAATGGAACCGCGTGCTGTCGCTCAGATCGACGTCCAGCTGGCCATAGATCTGATAGCGTTCCTGATCCTCCACCAGATTGACGAAGGGGATATAAGAATAGCGGCAGACCGCGCCTTCATCGATGCCGCCAAGGTTCTCGCAGGCGTCGAGCTGGTTGCCGTCCTGCGCAGGCCCGGCGATCGGCGTGCCATTGAACAGCGGGATATAGATGCCCGGATTGCTGACCGGCGAGTAGCCCGAGGGATTCTCGCTGAAAGGCTGCTGGGTAAAGCTGCGCTCGGTCGTTGGCAGTTCGGACCGGCGCTGATAGCCCGCGCCGACCATGATGTTCGCATCGCCGAGGTTCTTGCCGAACAGCACCGAACCCTGCCAGTCGCCGTCGGACCCGTCGATGAAGGTGTAGTTGCCGTCCACCACCAGCCCGTCGAACCCGCGCCGCGTGACGAAGTTGGCGACGCCCGCGATCGCGTCCGAGCCATAGGTCGAGGCCGCGCCGTCCTTCAGCACCTCGATCCGGTCGAGCGCGAACATGGGGATCAGATTGGTGTCGACCGCGCCGTCGCCCGGTTCGGGCATGTAACGGCGGCCGTTGAACAGGACGAGCGTGCGTTCGCGGCCAAGGTTGCGCAAGTTCAGCGAACCGACGCCTTGGCTGTTGCCCGCGCCATACTGGTTGGAATCGCCCAGCGAGGTACCGACCGAGGGCAGGTTCTTGATGAACTCAAGCGGGCTGTCGATGCCGCGCGTCTCAAGCTCCTCGGTCCCGAACACGTCGACCGGCAGCGCGCCGTCCTCCGGCTCGCCCACGCGCAGGTAGGAGCCGGTGACCACGATTTCGCGCGGTGCCGGTTCGGTCCCCAGCGGCTGCTGATCGGCCGTGATGTCCGTGTCGGCGTCCTGCGCCATGGCGGGTGCTGCCAGTCCGATGGACGCGACCGCGCCCAATGCCGAACCGAGCAGGTAATATGACTTCACCTTCATCTGTCCTCCTCCCACTTCCCTGTCATTGACCGGTCTGTGCCGGTTCAGTTGTTTCAATTTGCGGTGTCTGCCTCTGGCCCGTCTGGCAGGCCGGCGGCGGGGGCCATGTCGGGGCCGCCCGTGTCGAAAATCGCGGCCTGCTGGTCCTGGCCGTAAGGCTGCCAGACGAAACCGTCGGCGCAGCGGATCTCGCGGCTGTCTGCAGGCATCTTGTAAAAGGCGGTCCAGCACGACTGCATCTTGTCGGCCAGCGCGCGGTCCGCCGCATCGGCGTTCGGCCCGCCCCAGCTGGATGTGTCGATCGAATCGAATGTGAACATCAGCTCGGCCGAATGGATCGGGCCGCTCTTCCATTCCGCCTGCCGGAAAGTCGGCACGTGATCGAAGCGATAGAGGAAGGCGGGCGCGCCGCTGTCGCCCGCTTCGCCGGCCAGAATGCGCGCATTGTCGAACCCGCCTTCGCCGGCGTTGGAGCCGACCATCACCGGCACGTCCTGCTCGGTCCCGGCCTTCAGCGCGTCGCCGGTCGAATTCGGGTTCCAGGCATTCTTGGTAAGGTAAAAGCCGTACATCAGCGAGCGCGTCGCCACCAATGTCTGGGCCGAAATGCTGCGCAGGTCATCGGCAGTGGCATCGGCGCCAAGACCGATGTCGCCGAGCGCCTTAATCACCGCTTCGGTCGCCTCGCCCTCGTCACGGTCGGGGCGCAGCAGCGATCCGGACTGGATCACCGCCTTGTGGTAAAGTCCCTTGGCCGCGGGCAGCGACAGCAGGCCGGTGACCAGCCCGCCGCCCGCCGACTGACCTGCGACGGTGACGTTGGACGGATCGCCGCCGAATGCCGCGATATTGTCGCGCACCCATTCCAGCGCGGCGACCGTATCCATCAGCGCGTAATTGCCGGTGCCTTCCTCGTCCCCTTCCGCGACCAGCGCGGGGTGGGTGAAACTGGCCATCGAGCCGAGGCGGTAGTTGACGTCGACGGTAATAACCCCGTCGCGCGCATTGGCGCTGCCGTCATAGGAGCCGAGGCTGCCCGCGCCGAGGAAATAGGCGCCGCCGTGGAGCCACACCACCACTGGTGCGCCCTTGGCATTCGCGGGTGCGAAAAGCGTGAGATAGAGGCAATCCTCGGACTGCGCGCCCTGCACGCCGCCAAAGTTCGGAACCGACGGATCGGGATCGACGGGCTGCGCGCAGGCAGGCTCGTTCGCGGTTGCGGTACGGATTCCGCGCCAGGCGGGAACGGGCTGCGGCGGTTTCCAGCGCAGCGGTCCGACCGGCGGTGCTGCATAGGGTATGCCGCGGAAGATATTCACGCCGCTGGAGGAGTCGCCCGACAGCGAGCCTTGCTCCACATCCACGACGACAGGCGTGGGCGCGGGCGGCATCTGCGCGTGAACCGCCGAGATACCGACGATCGCGCAACCAGTTGCAGCAGCCGTGAGCAGCCTGCCAATCATATCTTCTCCCATTCTTATCGGGAGTATGCATAGCACAAAGATTCGCGCTGCCAACCCAAAAATAGAATATAGGGTATGGCAATTTGAATGAGGGGCGCTAGGCAGGGCGATTAAGGATGCGCGAAGGTCCGAATACAGGGTTTCGTACCGAGGAAAGGAAGCGGCGGGGGGATGCGGGCAAGTGGTCGATCAGGTCGGCGGTATGCCGGGGCGCGAACGATCCGCCATGCAAAGGGGCGCGCCGCCTGCCGCGACGCGCCCCTGATTTTCAGGCAAAAGCGATTCGCCCCGCTGCTGCGCCTATTCGGCGGCGACGGCCACGGCCTGGTCCTCGCGGAACAGCATGTGGTCATAGTTGGAGCGATAGAACATGTCCTTCACATCCTCGTCGAACCCTTCGAGCGAGGCTTCAAACTTGCCGAACGGATCGCGCGTCCCTTCGGGATGCGGATAGTCGCTGGAGAACATGTAGAGCTCGGGCACGCTGTCCTTGATCATGCGGCCCACGTCCTCGTTCGGGAACGGGGTGAAGCGGACGGCACGCTTGATGTAGTCCGACGGCTTCATGTCCATCGACTGCAGATAGGGATCGGATTTCGAGAACGACAGATAGCCGTGATCCAGCATGCGCAGGAATTCGGGCACCCAGCCCGCGCCGCATTCGATCACCCCGCCGCGCAGGTCGGGGAAGCGCTGGAACACGCCATCATAGACAAGCGCGGTCAGGAATTCCTGCGGCGCGTACCACAGGCACATGAAATCGGGGAAACGCAGGTTCTCGCCTCCGCCGTGCAGGTCGGGCGAACGCTCGCGCCCGTTGTTCATGTATCCTTCGGGCTGGCGCTTGGTGCCCGGCCCAATATGCAGCTGGAACGGGATCTGGTTGTCCTGCAGATATTGCCAGAACGGGTCGAGGTCGGGATGGCCCGGCGAACGCCCGCCTGCCGCCTCGGCCGAGAACATCACTGCGCCCGCGCCCTTGCCGACCGCGAATTTCGCTTCTTCCAGTGCGCGCTCCGGATCGTCGAGCGGGCAGAAGGCCACCGCGACCAGCCGCTCGTCCGCGTTGCAGAAATCGATCTGCGCCAGGTTCAGCGCACGCGCGGCGGCATAGGCCTGGTCCTCGGATTTCGCGCGGGTGATCGCGGCGAGGCCGAAGGTCGGGAACACCAGCTGGCTGTTGAAGCCCAGCCAGTCGAGCGCCTCGACGCGTTCCTCCTTGTCGAAGCCGCCATAGCCGAGCCAGCCCTTGGGCCCCTCGATCGGATTGGCGGCGACCTTGGCGCGTTCCTCGGGGTTGCTCTTCCGCGCCTTGGCGGCGTCGATCATCTTGACGATGCGCTCGCCGCCTTCGCCCCTGGAATAAACCTGCGAGTATTTTTCCTTGTACTCGCCCTCGAGATAGGGGGCCAGCCAGTCCTGCGTTTCCATGGTGTGGGCATCCGCGTCATTCACGATGCGCCCGCCGACATAGGTCATAAATCTCTCCTGTGCGTGCTTGCTGTGATTTTCCAAGCATCGGCTAAAGTGGAGCGAGAGTCAAAAGATTTTCTGGCGGGGTTCTGGATGGCGGTTATGGGGCGGAGCTTTATCGGAAAACAGGCTTTATATCAGTTGATTAGGCTGTCTTTGGCCGATACCTTCCGCATGACGCGCCAAAGGGCTTGCCGGTCCAACGGCGCGAATCACCTTTGACAGCAACGGCGATTTAAGACAGCCAGACAATCAAATAGGGTCAGTGTCAAAACACGCGAAAGGGAGAACGAATGCTGGATCTGAGCGGGCTGCTGGTGCCGGAGAAAACCGGCGAGGGCCTCTATCGCGGGCCGACGGGACCAAGCTTCGGCAGCCGTCTGTTCGGCGGGCAGGCCTTCGCGCAGGCGCTGATGGCAGGCTCTCTGGCCGAGAGGGACGGGCGGCTGGCCCATTCGGCGCATGCCTATTTCCTGAAGGCCGGGGCCGCCGCCGATCCGATGGACCTGGCAGTGACGCCGCTGACCGAGGGGCGCAGCTTTGCCACCCGCCGGATCGAGGGGTCGCAGGGAAATGGCGTAATCTTCACCATGGTCGCCTCGTTCCACCAGGCGGAGGAGGGGTGGCGCCATGCCGCCGACATAAGCCCGCCGATCGGCCCGGAAGAAGCGCAGCAGCGTTTCGACGAATGGGCCGAGGCCAATCGCCACGGTCCGCTCGCCCGCATGATCGACCGGTTCGGGGAGCGCCCTGTCGACGTCATCCCCTTCGACCCCGCCACGCTATACGGCAGCGCGCAGGCGCAGCCCGCGTCGGGATGGTGGATGCGCCTGCGCCGCCCGGTAGAAGACGATCCGGTATTGCAGCGCGCGGTGCTGGCCTATGCGTCCGACATGATGTTCCTGCGCACCGCGCTGCTGCCGCACGGGGTCAGGCCGGGATCCCCCGATGTGCAATCGGCCAGCCTGGACCACACGATCTGGTTCCACGAAACGCCGCGGGTAAACGACTGGCTGGCCTTCGTCACCGACAGCCCCTGGGCCGCCCATGCCCGAGGGCTGAGCCGCGGGCACGTGGTCGACCGCGATGGCACGCTGATCGCGACGGTGATGCAGGAAAGCCTGATGCGCCCGCGCGAACGGGCCTGATGCGCTAGCGCGAACGGGAGGGCTGATCGCCGCCGTCAGTCGAAGGTGATGACGGACCTGGCGATGGCCCCGCTCTCCATCTCGGCGAAAGCCTCGTTGACCTGGTCCAGCCTGATCCGGCGCGAGATCATCTCGTCCAGCTTCAGCCGCCCGCTCATGTAGAAATCGACGATGCGCGGAATGTCGATGGGGAACTGGTTCGATCCCATGAACGACCCGCGGATCTGCTTTTCCTTAAGGAATTCATAGCCGTTGAGCGACAGCTTCTGCCCCACCGGGATCATGCCGATGATGGTCGCGATCCCGCGCCGCCGCAGCATGCGGAACGCGTCCTCCGCCGTGGCGGTCAGGCCGATCGCCTCGAACGCATGGTCGACGCCGCCGGCTGTCATGGACAGCACCTTCTTCCAGACGTCGCCGTCCGAGGCATCGACGAAATCGGTCGCGCCGAATTCGCGGGCAAGCTGTTCTTTGGACGCGACCCGGTCGATGGCGATGATCCGCCCCGCGCCCGCAATGGCGGCGGCATTGATGGTGGCAAGCCCGATCCCGCCGCAGCCCAGCACCGCGACGCTCTGGCCGGGACGCACCTCGGCGGTGCGGATGACCGAACCGTATGCCGTCGTCACCGCGCATCCGATCAGCGCCGCGCGGTCGAGCGGCATGTCGGGCCGGATCTTCACGCAGGCATGTTCGTGGATCAGCAATTGCTCGGCAAAGGCGGAGAGGTTGAGGAACTGCGTCATCGGCTTCTCGCCCGTGCCGATGCGCGGCGGCTCGTCCTTGGCGCGCTGCAGTTCAGGCTCCTCGCACAGCGAGAGATGGCCCGAGACGCAGAACTCGCAGTGCCCGCAAAAGGCGGAGAGGCAGGTGACGACATGGTCGCCCGGCTTCACCGTGCGCACTTCGGAGCCGATCTGCTCCACGACCCCGGCACATTCGTGGCCCAGCACGGTCGGAAGCGCGGCGGGATAGTGCCCTTTCTGGAAATGCAGGTCGGAATGGCACACGCCGGTGGCGACGGCGCGGATCAGCACCTCGTGCGGGCCGGGCTTGGAAATGGCGACGTCCTCGATCTCGAGCGGGGCGCCCACGGCGCGCAACACGGCTGCTTTCATGATCTCTCTCCCAAAGGTTGATTCGCAAAATAATAAATCGGGCACGCTTGCCAAGCACGTTTTTCCGTGGAATTTTGAATTTATCGAAAATAGCGTATGTAAATCGCGATACAACGGGCGACTCGCTGCAAGGGTGCGCTACGCCATAGGGAAGAGGGTATAATGGATTTCGAGCTGAGCGACCGGCAACGCGCATTCCGCGACCGGGTACGGGATTTCATCGAGAGCGAGATCCGCCCCCGCACCGACGAATACCGCGCACAGCACCATGAGGGCGACCCGTGGAAAGTCATCCCAGTGGTCGAGGAGCTCAAGCCAAAGGCGCGCGAGGCAGGGCTGTGGAACCTGTTCATGCCGCCGCGCGCGGGCCGCGCCCATGTCGACGACAGCTTCGAATTCCAGGGCGAGCAGCTCACCAACCTCGAATATGCGCTCTGCGCCGAGGAGATGGGGCGGCTGCCGTGGTCGAGCGAGGTGTTCAATTGCTCGGCCCCCGACACCGGCAACATGGAAGTGCTGCACCGCTATGGCACGCGCGAGCAGAAAGACCGCTGGCTGACCCCTCTGATGGAGGGCAAGATCCGTTCCGCCTTCCTGATGACCGAGCCTGCGGTGGCGTCGTCGGATGCGACCAATATCGAATGCTCGATCATTCGCGACGGCGACGATTACGTGATCAACGGGCGCAAATGGTGGTCCTCGGGCGTGGGCGATCCGCGCTGCGAGCTGGCCATCGTGATGGGCAAGTCCGATCCCGACGGGTCGCGCCATGGCAGCCAGTCAATGATCCTGATGCCGATGGATGCGCCGGGCGTCACCGTCGAACGCATGCTGTCGGTCTTCGGCTATGACCACGCCCCGCACGGCCACGGCGAGGTGGTGCTGAAGGACGTCCGCGTGCCCGCGACCAACATGCTGCTGGGCGAGGGGCGCGGGTTCGAGATCGCGCAGGGCCGCCTGGGGCCGGGGCGCATCCATCACTGCATGCGCACCATCGGCGCGGCGGAAGTCGCGCTGGAAATGATGTGCCGCCGCCTGACCGGCCGGGTCGCTTTCGGCAAGCGCATTTCCGACCATTCGGTCTGGGAACAGCGCGTGGCGCGCGCGCGCATCGATATCGAGATGAGCCGCCTCCTCTGCCTGAAGGCCGCCGACATGATGGACCGCGCGGGCAACAAGGCGGCGAAGAGCGAGATTGCGATGATCAAAGTGCAGGCGCCCAGCATGGCGCTGCAGATCATCGACGACGCGATCCAGGCCTATGGCGGCGCGGGCGTGTCGCAGGATACGGTGCTCGCGCATATGTGGGCCAGCATCCGCACCTTGCGCTTCGCCGACGGCCCGGACGAGGTGCATAGCCGCGCCATCGCGCGCGAGGAATTCGGCAAATACGCCGACCTTAAACAGAAACTGCCGGGGATGCGCTGATGCCTGACATGCGCGAAGCCGCCATCGTGTCCACCGCCCGCACGCCTGTCGGCAAGGCGCATCGCGGCGCGTTCAACGCGACCATGCCCGATGTGCTGGCCGCCCATGCGATGAATGCCGCGATAGACCGCGCCGGGATCGATCCCGCGCGCATCGACGACGTCATGTGGGGCGCGGGCGGGCAGTTCGGTCCGCAGTTCTACAATATCGGCCGCATGAGCCTGTTCACCGCGGGCCTGCCGCAGGAACTGCCTGCCTTCACGCTGGACCGCAAATGCGCGTCGGGCCTGACCACGGTGGCGCTGGCGGCGCGCAGCATCATCGCGGGCGATGCCGATGTGGTGCTGGCGGGCGGATCGGAATCGATCTCCACCACCCTGGGGCAGCCGCCCATCGCGGGGCCGCACTGGCGCTCGCCCACCGTGAGCGAGGCCGAACCCGACGCCTATATGGCGATGATCGAGACGGCCGAGATCGTCGCGCAGCGCTATGGCATCAGCCGCGAGGCGCAGGACGAATTCTCCGCCATCAGCCAGCAGCGCGCCGCCGATGCGACGCAGGCGGGCAGGCTGGCGGACGAGATCGTGCCGATCACAGTCGAGAAACTGCTGCGCGCGAAGGACGGCACCGAAACGGGGCGCGAGACTTTGACCGTCAGCGCCGACGAAGGCATCCGCGCCGACACCACGGCCGAGGCGCTCTCCGCGCTGAAGCCGGTGTGGAAGGACGGGATGAAGGTCAAGGAAGGCCGCTTCGTCACCGCCGGAAACGCCAGCCAGCTGTCCGACGGCGCCGCCGCGCAGATCGTGATGGACCGCGCCACCGCCGAGGCCGAGGGACGCGAGGTGCTGGGCATCTTCCGCGGCTTTCAGGCCGCGGGCTGCGCGCCCGACGAGATGGGCATCGGCCCGGTGTTCGCGATCCCCAAACTGCTGGAGCGCGCGGGGCTGAAAGTCTCCGACATTGGCCTCTGGGAAATCAACGAGGCCTTCGCCAGCCAGGCGCTCTATTGCCGCGACCGGCTGGGGATCGATCCCGACCGGCTCAACGTCAATGGCGGGGCCATCGCCATCGGCCATCCCTTCGGCATGACCGGATCACGTCTGGTCGGCGCGGCCCTGCTGGAAGGGCGGCGGCGCGGCGTGCGCCATGTTGTCGTCTCGATGTGCGTCGCGGGCGGCATGGGCGCGGCCGGACTTTTCGAAATCCCCTCATGACAGGACACAAGCCATGGATCTGAACTTTACCCCCGAAGACGAAGCCTTCCGCGAGGAAGTTCGCAGCTTCCTCAAGGAAAAGCTGCCCGCCCGCCTGTCCGACAAGGTGCGGCAGGGCCAGCGCCTGACCAAGGAAGACATGGAGGAATGGCATGCCATCCTGAACGAACAGGGCTGGCTGGCGAACCATTGGCCCGAGGAATGGGGCGGCACCGGGTGGAGCGTGATCCAGCGCTTCATCTTCGAGACCGAGGTCGCCATGGCCCATGCTCCGCGCATCGTGCCGTTCGGCCTGTCGATGCTGGCCCCGGTGCTGATCAAATATGGCAGCGAGGAGCAGAAGAAGCACTGGCTGCCCCGCATCCTCGACGGCACCGACTGGTGGTGCCAGGGCTATTCGGAACCCGGCGCCGGATCGGACCTTGCCAGCCTGAAGACCAGCGCGCGGCGCGAGGGCGATCATTACATCGTCAACGGGCAGAAGACCTGGACCACGCTGGGCCAATATGCCGACATGATCTTCTGCCTGGTGCGGACCGACAACACCGGCAAGAAGCAGGAGGGGATCAGCTTCCTCCTCATCGACATGAACACGCCGGGGATCGAGGTGCGCCCGATCAAGCTGCTCGAAGGCGATCATGAAGTGAACGAGGTGTTCTTCACCGATGTGAAGGTGCCGGTCGAAAACCTTGTCGGCGAGGAGAACAAGGGCTGGACCTATGCCAAGTACCTGCTCACCTATGAACGCACCAATATCGCGGGCGTGGGCGCATCGATGGCGGCGTTCGAGCAGCTGAAGGAGCATGCCCGCACCACCATGCGCGGCGGCAAGCCGCTGACCGAGGATCCGCTGTTCGCCGCCCGGCTGGCGAAGCTGGAAATCGAGCTGGAAAACATGAAGACCACCAACCTGCGCGTGCTGGACGCGGCGGGGCATGGTCAGGCGCCGATGGCCGAAAGCTCGATGCTGAAGATCCGGGGAACCGAGATCCGCCAGCAGATCACCGACCTGATGCGCCGCGCCGCAGGCCGCTATGCCCAGCCCTTCATCACCGAGGCGCTGGAGGAAGGCTTCAACGGCGAGCCGGTGGGACCCGACTGGGCGGCACCGACCGCGGCGCAATATTTCAACACGCGCAAGCTTTCGATCTTCGGCGGCTCGAACGAGGTGCAGCGCGAGATCATCACCAAGGCCATTCTGGAGCTCTGATTCATGGATTTCTCACTGGGCGAAGACCGGCAGATGCTGGTTGATTCTCTGTCGCGTTTTCTGGCAGACAATTTCGACTGGAAGGCGCGCGAGGCCGCCATCGGCAGCGACGAAGGCTTCAGCCGCGAATTGTGGAACGGGCTGGCCGAACTGGGCGTGATCGGTTCGTGGTTCGGCGAGGATGCGGGCGGCTATGGCGGCAGCGCCTTCGATGTCGGCGCGACCTTCGGCGAGCTGGGCCGCGCATTGGCGACGGGGCCGTTCCTGGGCAGTCTGATGGCGGGCAAGGTGCTGGAAGCCCTGGGCGATCATTCGGCGCTGGAAAGCATGATTGCGGGCGAGAGCATCGTCACATTCGCGCATGACCCGGCCATCGGTGGCGACGGCGCGCCTCTGGGCGATGTCACCGCCAAGCAGGGCGACGGCGGCTGGACGCTGACAGGCGCCAAAGGCGTGGTCGAATATCTGGGCAGCGCGGACAAGGCCGTGGTCACGAGCGAGGGATCGGCATTCCTCGTCGACCTCTCCGCAGATGGCGTCACGGTCCACGACTATCCGCTGGTCGACGGCGGATCGGCAGGCGAATTGCGGTTGGACGGTGCGCCCGCGACCTTGCTGGGCGAAGACGGCAAGGCGGGCGATGCCATCGATGCGGCACGGGCGATGGGGCTGGTCGGGGTCGCATGGGAAGGCGTCGCGGTGATGGACGTGCTGCGCGCGATGACGCTCGATTATCTGCGCACGCGCAAGCAGTTCGGCGTGCCGATCGGCAAGTTCCAGGCGCTGCAGCACCGCATGGCGACCGTCGCGCTTGAGATCGAGCAGGCGCGATCCGCTGCGATCAACGCCGCCGCCAATTACGACAAGGATCCGGCGACGCGCGACCGCTTTTGCTCGGCGGCGAAATACACGCTGGGCGCGGTCGGCAGCCTTGCGGCAGAGGAAGCGATCCAGCTGCATGGCGGCATCGGCATGACCTGGGAACTGCCGCTGTCGCATTACGCTAAGCGCATGGTGATGCTGGGCCACGTGCTGGGGGACGAGGACGAGCATCTCGCCCGTTTCGTCGAACTGGGGAAGGCGGCCTGATTCCTGTAAAGGCCCTGCGCCGGCCTAGCCGCGTGCGGGGCCGTAGCGCTCGCGCAGTTCGCGTTTGAGCACCTTGCCGATGGCGCTGCGGGGCAGCGCATCGACCGGGACGAGGTCATGCAGCCGCTGCGTCTTGCCCAGCTTGCCATTGACCGCGGCCAGCAGCGCCTGCGCATCCGCGCCCTCGCGCAGCACCGCGAAGGCCACCGGCGTCTCGCCCCATTGGCGCGAGGGGACGCCCACCACCGCCGCTTCGCGCACCGACGGCTGCGCGACCAGCACCGCCTCAATATCTGAGGGATAGATGTTGAAGCCGCCCGAGATGATCATGTCCTTGGCGCGGTCGATCAGCATCAGGAAACCGTCTTCGTCGAAGCGGCCTATATCGCCGTGCCGGATGAAGCGGCGGCCCTGATCGTCGTGCCACTCGGCCTCCCGCGTCTTGCCGGGCTGGCCCAGATAGCCGGTCATCATCGCGCCCGAATGGCCGACGACTTCGCCTGCCTCTCCTGCGGCGACTTCGCGGCCGTCCTCGCCGATCAGGCGGATGTCGTGCCCCTCGACCGGGCGGCCGACCGTGTGAAGCATATCCGGATATTCGTGGGCCTGCAGGATGCAGGTGCCGCCGCCCTCGGTCATGCCGTAGATATTGATGAGAGCGCCCGGCCAGCGCGCCAGCACATCGGCCATCAGCGCAGGCGGAAAGGGCGCGCTGGTGCTGGACTTGAAGCGATAGGACGACAGGTCGAACCGGTCGAAATCGGGCAGGTCCATCAGCCGCTGGTACTGCACCGGCACCAGCGCCGCATGGGTCACGCGGTGCCGCTGGGACAGTTCCAGAAAGCGCCGCGCATCGAACTTGGACATCATCACCACATGCCCGCCGCCCGCCAGCGCGGGCAGGAAGCAGACCAAAGTCGTGTTCGAATAAAGCGGGGTCGAGATCAGCGTCACCGCGCTTTCGTCATAGCCGAAGCGGGCCGCGCGCGCGACATGGCCGTGGCGCATGGCGTGGCTCTGCACGATGCCCTTGGGCGTGCCGGTCGTGCCCGACGAATAGATGATGTTGAACGGGTCCCCGGGCGCGATCGCGACGGGGGAGGGGGCCCCCCGATCCTCTTCCATCCAGCCGGTCATGGCCGCACCGTCCATCGCGGTGATGCGGGGGCCGGATTCCCGGACGTCGGCGGGAAGGGCCGCGATGGCGTCGCTATCGGCAAACAGATGGCTGGCCCCGCAGTCGCGCAGCATGGCGGCGATGGCCTCCGGCGTGGCGGACGCCGTCAGCGGCGCGGCCACCGCGCCGATCCGCAGCGCGGCGCAGAAGACCAGCGCATGGGGGATCGAATTGCGGCCCAGCATGGCCACCGCATCGCCTTTTCCCACGCCCTCTGCCTGAAGCCGCGCGGCGATGCGGTCGATCCGCTGGTCCAGCGCGGCCCAATCGATCGTTCCGTCCGCATCGGTCAGCGCGGGATCGCCAGGCCGCCTGCGGGCATGATCGCGCAGCAGATCCGCAAAGGGCCGGAACGGAGGCGTTTCGGTCAATATCCGGCGGCCCGTGCCAGCGCCTCGGCATGGAAGTCGGCGTCGCCGAACATCTCGGCCAGCACGCGCTGGCGCTTCATGAAGAAGCCGATGTCGTGCTCGTCGGTCATGCCGATGCCGCCGTGCATCTGGATCGCTTCCTGCACCGCCAGTGCGCTGGCCATGCCGGTCATCGCCTTGGCGACGCTGGCGGCTTCATGCGCGCCTTCGCTGCCGTCATCCAGCAATTGCTGCGCCTTCAGCGTGGCGGCGCGGGCGACCTCGATCTCGCAGTAAAGATGCGCGGCGCGGTGCTGCAGCGCCTGGAACGATCCGATGATGCGGTCGAACTGCTTGCGTTCGCGCATATAGGACAGCGTCATGCCGCTTGCCCCTTCGGCCAGCCCGACCAGCTCGGCAGAGGAACCTGCGCGCAGGGCGGAAAGCACATGGCCCAAAGTGTCGGATCCGCGGTCGACCTCGCCCAGAACGGCATCGCCGTCGACCTCGACGCCCTCCAGCACCACGCGCGCGGCATGGCCGCTGTCGACCAGCATTTCGGATTGCAGCGTCACGCCCGGCGCGCTGCGGGGGATGGCGAACAGGGTGATGCCGTCCGCTTCGCGCTCGCCGCCGGCGGTTCGGGCGGAGACGATCAGCAGGTCGCTCGCCTGCGCCTGCACGGTAAAGCTCTTGGCCCCGTCGATGCGGAAGCCATTGCCGCTGCGTTCGGCGCGGGTCGCCACCCGGTGCGGGCGGTGCCGCGCGCCTTCCTCCAGCGCCAGCGCGGCGACGGTCTCGCCCGCGACGATGCCGGGCAGCCATGCCTGCCGCGCCGCCGGGCTGCCCGATTTCAGCGCCGTTACCGCGCCGACCGACGTCGTCAGGAAGGGCGAGGGCGACAGGTTGCGCCCGATCTCCTCCAGCACCACCCCCGCCTCGACATGGCCGAGGCCGAGGCCGCCGTCTTCCTCGCCCACCAGCAGGCCGGTGAAGCCCATGTCGGCGAACTCGCGCCACAGATCGCGCGAGAAGCCGTCGGCGTTCCCTTCGTCGCGCAGTGCGCGCAGATGCGACACCGGCGCCTTGTCCGCCAGAAAGGGGCGGGCGCTGTCGGCCAGCATCTGCTGGTCCTCGTTCCAGTACATCGGCATTGGTCAGCCCCCCGGCAGGTCAAGAATGCGCTTGGCGATGATGTTCAGCTGGATCTCGGACGTGCCGCCCTCGATCGAATTGGCCTTGGTGCGCAGCCATGCGCGCGGCGCGGCGCCGCCATTGCTGCCCTCGCTATCCCATTCCAGCGCGTCATGCCCGCCCGCCGCCATCAGCAGCTCGTGCCGCTGCTTGTTCAGCTCGGTCCCGAAATATTTCATCATCGACGGCTGCGCGGGATGCGCCTTGCCGGCCTTCAGCGTGTCGATGAAACGCTCCGCCATGGCGGCAAAGGCGCGGCTGCGCACCTCGAACAAGGCGATGCGCGCGCGCAGCACCGGATCGTCGAGCCGCCCGTCCTCATTACGGCCCAGATGGCGCAGCGCGGTATCGGGCACCGATGCCCCGCCGCCGCGCGATCCCATGCCCGATATCATCTCCCGCTCGTGCCCCAGCAGATATTTGGCGACGTCCCAGCCCTTGTTGATCTCTCCGACCACGTTCGACTTGGGCACTTTCACATCGTCGAAGAAAGTCTCGCAGAACGGGGAATAGCCGCTGATCAGCCGGATGGGTTTCGTGGAAACGCCCTCCTGCTCCATGTCGAACAGCAGGAAGGAGATGCCGCCCTGCTTGCTGCTTGTATCGGTGCGGACCAGGCAGAAGATCATGTCCGCCTTGTCGGCATAGCTGGTCCAGACCTTCTGGCCGTTGATCAGGAAATGATCGCCGATGTCCTCGGCGCGTGTGGCCAGGCTGGCGAGGTCGGACCCCGCATTGGGTTCGGAATAGCCCTGGCACCAGCGGATCTCTCCGCGCGCGATGCGGGGCAAATGTTCGTGCTTCTGCTCTTCGGTCCCGTATTTCAGCAGCGCGGGGCCCAGCATCGAGATGCCAAAGCTCTGCAGCGGATTGCGGCAGCCCAGCGCGGCCATTTCCTCGCGCAGCACCTTGGCTTCGGCGGCGCTCAGCCCGCCGCCGCCATATTCGGCGGGCCAGTCGGGCACGGTCCAGCCGCGCTCCCCCATGACCCGCAGCCATTCGGCCTGTGCCGGGCTGGAGGGCTGGAACTTGCGCCCGCCCCAGCATACGTCCGCATCCGACTTGGGCGGCGTGCGCATTTCAGGCGGGCAGTTTTCCTCCAGCCATGCGCGGGTCTCGCGGCGGAAGCTGTCGAGTTGCTGGTCCATCATCGATCCCCTGCGGCGCCGCGTTCGATCAGCTCGATCTTGTGCCCGTGCGGCGTAGTCATGAACAGGATGCGCGCCGCGCCCAGAGAAAACGGCCCGCTCGCGATGCGCCCGCCCGCTGCCTCGATCCGTGCAGCGACGGCGTCGAGGTCGTCTACGGTGAAGCCGACGGGACCGTGGGCCGTGCCCTGCGTGATGGCGCGGCCGTCGGTCCATTGGATCAGCACCAGCGTGAAAGACCCGCCAGGGCTCACCATCATCCGCTCGCGAAAGCGCGGCGTATCGATCCTGTCGGCGCAGTCCAAGCCCAGCACATCGGCATAGAAGCGCGCGGCCTCGTCCGCGTCGGGCACGATCAGCTTGAAGAAGGCCAGCCTCCCGGCCGCCGCTTCCACTGGCGCCGCGGCGTCGGCCTCAGCCATTGAACCGCTCGCCCTTCGCGGCCTTGTCCTTCAGCAGCGACGAGATCCTGAGGTCGGGCATCGCATCCGCGTGGCGTTCCAGCCCGGCGACGACGGCGTCCAGCCCTACGGTGTCGGCCCAGAACATCGGCCCGCCGGTATAGGCAGGCCAGCCATAGCCGTTGAGCCACACCATATCGATGTCGCTGGCGCGCTGCGCGATCCCTTCCTCCAGGATCAGCGCGCCCTCGTTGACCATGGGAAAAAGCAGGCGTTCGCGGATCTCGTCATCGCCAATGTCGCGCTGGGTCTTGCCCGATCTGGCGGCGAAATCGGCGACGATGGCGTTCACCTCGTCCGAAGGCGTGCGATTGCGCTTTTCGTCATAGTCGTAGAAGCCCTTGCCGGTCTTCTGCCCGCGCCGCCCGCGCTCGCACAGCACGTCGCGGATCGTCTCGCCCTTCGATTCCTCTTCCTTCCAGCCAAGGTCGAGGCCGGCGAGGTCGGCCATCTGGAACGGTCCCATGGGAAAGCCGAAATCGAGCAGCACCTGGTCGATCTGGTGCGGCTTGGCGCCTTCCATCAGCAGCGCATTGGCCTGTTTCTGGCGCGCCGCGAGCATGCGATTGCCGATGAAGCCGTGGCACACGCCCGACACGACCGCGACCTTGCCGATGGTCTTGGCCAGTTTCATCGCGGTCGCCAGCACCTGCGGCGCGGTCCTGTCGCCGCGCACGATTTCCAGCAGCCGCATGACATTGGCGGGCGAGAAGAAATGCAGGCCGATCACCCAATCGGGCCGGCTGGTCGATGCGGCAATCTCGTTCACGTCGAGATAGCTGGTATTGGTCGCCAGGATCGCGCCCGGCTTCATGATGGAATCGAGCTTGCCGAACACCTCTTTCTTGATGTCCATCAGCTCGAACACCGCCTCGATCACCAGATCGCAATCGGCAAGGTCGGCGTAATCCAGCGACCCGGTCAGATGGCCCATCGCGGCGTCGACCTGCTGCTCGGTGATACGGCCCTTCTTGGCGGTATTCTCGTAATTGCGGCGGATGATACCCATGCCGCGGTCGAGCGCGTCCTGCTTCATCTCGACCATGGTGACCGGGATGCCCGCGGACAGGAAATTCATCGCGATGCCGCCGCCCATGGTGCCCGCGCCGATGATGCCGACCTTGCGGATCGGCAGGATCTCGGTGTCCTTCGGCAGATCGTCGATCTTCTGCGCGGCGCGTTCGGCGAAGAACACGTGGCGCAGCGCTTTCGACTGCGTGCCGGTGACGAGCTTCTGGAACAGCGCCCGCTCGGTCTTGACGCCTTCCTCGTAAGGCTTGGCGACGGCTGCCTCGACTGCCTGAATGCAGGCCTCGGGCGCTTCGAAGCCCTTGAGGCGGCGGGCATTGGCCTTGCGGAAATCGTCGAAGGCGGAAGGCGGCGTGTCCGAAATGCGGTCGCTGCGGCGGCTGGATACCGGATGGTCGGAGCGGCCCGCGACATCCTGCGCGAAGGCGATGGCGGCGTCTTCAAGACCGGCCTCGTCCTCAACCAGCGCGTCGAGCAGGCCCATCGCCTTCGCCTTCTTCGCCGGAACCGGATTGCCGGTGACGATCATCGGCAGCGCGGCTTCGACACCGACCACGCGGGGCAGGCGCTGCGTGCCGCCCGCGCCGGGCAGGATGCCCAGCTTCACCTCGGGCAGGCCCATTTTCGCCGAGGGGACGGCCACGCGGTAATGACAGCCCAGCGCAACCTCCAGTCCGCCGCCCAGCGCCGTACCGTGGATCGCGGCGACGACGGGCTTGGGGCAATCCTCGATCGCGTCGATCACTTCGGGCAGGCTGGGGGAGACCGGCGGCTTGCCGAATTCGGTGATGTCCGCGCCTGCGAAGAAGGTGCGCCCGTCGCAGCGGATCACCACCGCGCTGACCGCATCGTCCGACGCGGCCTGCTGCATGGCACCCGCCAGCCCCTGCCTGACCGCCGCGCCCAGCGCATTGACCGGCGGATTGTCGGCGGTGACGACCAGCACGTCGCCCTGCATGCGGGTGGATATCACGGACATTGCACTCTCCTCGATCCCGATACGATCCCGCGTGCCATCGGGCAGCGAGGGACTTTGCCCGTCACGGCGGGCTTTCCATACCCACTATTCTAACAAATCGCTTTCGAGATCAAGCGCCGTTTGCGCAGCGCGTCAATAGCAAGGGTTAGCCGCGCAAAACCGGCGCAAGCGGACCCTTGCGGAAAGCAAACCGTAAAACTGAAATGGTGAATTGGTCAGGCTCTTTGACGCGGACCGATTCGCCGCCTCGCGTCAGCCGAACAGCGCAACCGTCTGCGAGGCGAGGGCGATGGCCTCGCCCTCGCTGTTCCACATCGCCATGGACTGCGCCGACAGGCCCCGCCGCGCCTGCTCGCTGCGCGATTCCAGCAACCACCACCCGTTGCGCGTCCGCGGATCGGCAGAGAGGATGTCGAGGTTCCACGTCGCCGACGACACCGGGCCGACCCCGTCCAGCAGGCGAATGGCGGCAGGCGGCAGCCCGTCGCCCATCACCAGCAGTTCGGTCGTGGCATCCAGCCCTTCGCGCTCGCGCAGGCGGACCCAGCGGCGCAGCAGCGGTTCAGTCGTCTGTTCGGGCGGCAGCGAATGCGCGAATTCCATCTTGCGCACAAAGGCGGGGGCGCCTTCGGGCAGTTCCGCCGGGCTTTCGCCCGCCGCGGGACCCGGTGGGGCGGGCGGTGCGGCAAGATCGGCGCGCGAGGGGCGCTCGGCCATGCAGGCGAAGATCGCCTTCAGCACCACGCCTTGCGGGCCCTTCAGCTCGGCCTCGACAAAGGCGCTGGAACGGCCCCGGCGCAGCAGCCGGGCAGAGCCGGTGACATGACCCTCGACCGGACCGACAAAGGCGATCTGCGCGCTGCGCAGCGGGGGAAGGTCGGGCAGCAGCGTGGCGGCGGCGCGCCATGCCAGCGCGCTCGACAGCCCGCCATAGCAGGTGCGCCCCTGCTTCCAGTCGTCGGGAATCTCGCCCTCGACCCGGCCCGCATCGACCAGGGTCGACGCAAGCCATTCGCCTGCCGCTACCATGCGGCGCCTTTCTGGTCGGCCGGACGGCGCGCGGTGGGATGCGATGCGGACAGCCCGCCATCGACCGCCAGCGCCTGCCCGGTGATATAGCTCGCCGCGTCGGAGCACAGGAACATCGCGGTCGCGGCGATTTCCCCAGGCTTTCCGCCGCGGCCCAGCGGGTTCAGCATGCCCACCTTGTCCAGCTTGCCCGCCGCGCGTGCGCCGTCGAACAGGGGCTGGGTCATGCCGGTCTCGACCAGGCCGGGACACACCGCGTTGATCCGCACGCCCGATCCGGCAAGTTGCTGCGAAGCGGTCTGCACCAGATTGATGACTCCTGCCTTGGACGCCGAATATTGCGCGGGGCCTGCGCCCGAACGCAAGCCAGCGACGCTGGCAGTACACAGGATCGCGCCGCCGCCATGGCGCGCGATGACGGGCGCGGCATGTTTCACCGCCAGGAAGGGGCCGATCAGATTGACGCGCAGCACCTCCAGCCACAACTCGGGCGTGGCATCGAAATAGCCGCCGGGCGTGCCGCCGGTGATCCCCGCATTGGCATAGAAGATGTCCAGCCTGCCGAATTCCGCTTCGGCGCGCTCGATGGCGGCGGTGACGTCGGCCTCGCTGCCCGCGTCGCCCTGCTGCGCGATGACGCTTTCGCCTGCCAGTTCCTCCACCGCCGGTTCGCGGTCGAAGGCCAGCACTTTCGCACCCGCATCGGCAAAGGCGAGCACGCTGGCCCGCCCGATGCCCGATGCCGCGCCGGTGATGACCGCGACCTTGCCATTCAGCGCCCCCTTCATATGGTGATGCCGCCGTCGATCACGACCATCTGCCCGGTCATCCAGCCGCCCGCCCGGCCGGCCAGCATCACCGCCACGCCCGCAATATCGTCGGGATCGCCCAGGCGGCGCATCGGCGTGCGGGCGGCGGTCGCGTCGTGGACTTTCTGGTCCTCCCACAAGGCGCGGGCGAAATCGGTCTTCACCACGCCCGGCGCGATGGCGTTGACGCGGATATTGTGCTTGCCGTTCTCGACCGCGTAATTGCGCACCAGCTGGAAGTCGGCGGCCTTGGACACGTTATAGGCGCCGATGGTCGGCGATCCGCGCAGGCCGCCGATGGAGGACACGACGATGATCGCGCCCCCGCCGCTGGCGCGCATGTCGGGCAGCGCCTGCTGGATCAGCCAATGGTTCGACAGGACGTTGTTGTCGAGCACCTTGCGGAACTGCTCGTCGCTGATGTCGTCGAGCGATCCGTAATGCGGATTGCTGGCGGCGTTGCAGACCATGATATCGATCGGGCCGAACTCGGCGCGGGTCTTCGCGGCCAGCTCCTCCAATGCCTGCTTCGACGAAATGCTGGCGGCGATGGCGACCGCGCGCCCCGCGCCCTTGGCGTTGATCCCCTCGGCCACGGTGTCGCAGTCTTCCTGCGTGCGGCTGGATATCACGACATTCGCGCCATGCGCGGCCAGCTGCTCGGCAATGGCGCGGCCGATCCCGCGTGAGGATCCGGTCACGATGGCGGTCTTGCCGGTCAGATCGAAAAGCGACATGCAAATGCTCCTGCTGTGTTGTTGGGCGCTCAGCGCGCCTGCTGCGCGAAGGCCCACGCCTGCTGTGCAAGGGGAACGACCCGCGCCGCCGTTCGCTCCGCCTCGGCGCTGGAGGCGTTGCCGTCGATGATGCGTTTCTTGATGCCCTGCACGATGCCGACAAGGCGGAAGAGATTATAGGCGAAATACCAGTTGAGGTCGGGCACCCCGCTGCGCCCGGTCTTCTCGCAATAAAGGTCGGTAATCTCCTCAAGCGTCGGGATGCCCAGCGCAGGCAGGTCCAGCCCGCCCAGCTGCGCGCCGCGCTCACCCTGCGGCATCGCCCAGTTCATCGCCAGATAGGCAAAATCGGCCAGCGGATCGCCCAGCGTGGACAGCTCCCAGTCCAGCATCGCCAGTATCTCGGGCCGGTCGGGCGCATAGATCAGATTGTCGATGCGGTAATCGCCGTGAATGATCGAGACGCGGTCCTGCACCGGCAGACCCTTGGGCAGCCATTCGATCAGCCTCTCGACCTCGGGAATATCGTCGGTCTGCGATGCGCGGTACTGGCGGGTCCAGCGCCGGACCTGACGTTCGAAATAATTACCGGGCGCGCCATAGTCGCCAAGCCCGACGGCCTCGGGCTCGACCGCGTGCAGCCGCGCCAGCGCGTCGACCATCGCGTGATAGATAGCCTTGCGTTCGGCGGGGTCGCAATCGGGCAGCGCGCCGTTCCAGAAGGTACGCCCCTCGACCATTTCCATGACATAGAACGCCGATCCGATGACCTGCTCGTCCTCGCACAAAGCATAGGGGCGGGCGACGGGCACATCGGTAGGATAGAGCGCGCCGATCAGGCGAAACTCGCGCTCGACCGCATGGGCCGAGGGGAGCAGCGGGCCGAAGGGCTTGCGCCGTAGCACATATTTCTGGCTGTCGGTGTCGATCCGATAGGTCGGGTTGGACTGGCCGCCGGGGAACTTGACGATGGAGCGGATCGGGCCGGAACCCGCGACATGTTCGCCCATCCAGGCGGTCAGCCGGTCCTCGTCAAGATCGGCGAATGGCGAATCGCCAGAAGTCGCTTGCGGCGCGGCCGGTTCCTTTGTCACCTATGCTTCATCCCGTCCCGTGTTCTGTGTTTGATGGATACCTTAAATTCAAAGTTGGCCGGATGGCAACAGCAATCTGTGCTGGCAGTACGGGATATGGGCTTGTTTCGTGATCCGGAGCATTCGATACCACATATTCAAACAAGACTTGTGTCCGATATGGGCACGGGCCTAGTCTGGCGCCGGGAAAGGAATGCCGAATGACGCAAATCGCCGAGGAACGGGCGCATCTGATCACCCGCATGAAGGGGGCGGTCTATACATCGGGCTGGCTGACCGTGTCGCAGCAGATGGTCGACCGCTTCGCCGATGCGACCGGGGACCACCAGTATATCCATGTCGATCCTGAGCGTGCGGCCAAAACCCCGTTCGGCGGCACCATCGCGCATGGTTTCCTGCTGCTCTCGCTGTTGCCGCGGCTGCTGGCCGATGCGGGCAGGCCCGCCATTCCGGGGGTGGTGATGGGCATCAATTACGGCACCGACCGGGTGCGCTTTGTCCAGCCGGTGCGAACCGGGTCCGAAGTGCGCGGCCTGTTCACCGTCGCGGACATTCAGGAAAAGGCGCCGGGCCGGTACCAGCAGGTGCTGGATGCCGAGATGCAGGTGCAGGGGCAGGACAAGCCCGCCCTGATCGCGCGATGGATCGGGCAGTTCGTGGTGGACACGGCCGCATGAGCGCCGATGCAGAAACCATGCTGGCCCAAAGGCTGGTCGCGCTGGACGGGTCGCGCAATTTCCGCGATTTCGGCGGCTATCCGGCGGCGGACGGGCGGATCGTGCGGCGCGGGCGGCTGTTCCGCGCGAACCGGCTTTCGCGGCTGAGCGCAGACGACTGCCGCAGGCTGGACGATCTGGGCATTCGCACGATCTTCGATCTGCGCGCCCGGCACGAGCGCGAGGCCGATCCGACCACATGGACCGGCGATCATCTGGAAACCCATGTATTCCGCCCCGGCCACAAGCGCCGCCTGATCGACATGGCGATGGATTATCCGCCGACCGAAGAGGGCGCGCACCGGCTGATGATCGATTTCTATGCCGAACTGCCGCGCACCATGGCGCATGTCTTTGGTGAGGTGCTGCACCGCATCGCCGATGGCGCGGTGCCCTGCGTGATCCATTGCTCGGCGGGCAAGGACCGCACCGGTATGGCGGCGGCGCTGGTGCTGGCGGCGCTGGGGGTGGAGCGCGAGCTTATCCTTGCCGATTACGCGCTGACCGGGCTGACGCGGCTGGACACCGGCGATCAGGCGCGCGCGGTGCTGCGCGACGGATCGCGCAGCGCATTCCACGAACGCTTCGGCGCCGATGCGATCGCGGTGATGATGGCCGCGCCGCCCGCCTATATCGGCGCTGCGCTGGACGCCATCGACGCCTCGCATGGCTCGGTCACGGGCTATCTCGACAGTCTTGGCGTGGACGAGGCCATGCGCCAGAAAATGCGCGGCGCATTGCTGCAGGAACAGGACAGGGAAGGATCCAATTCATGAAAGCGCTTTTGTCGAAAGAGACCGGCGGCCCCGACACGCTCAGCCTTGAGGATATTTCCGCGCCGGAGCCAAAGGAAGGCGAACTTCTGGTCCGCGTGCTGGCCTGCGGCATCAACTATCCCGACGTGCTGATCATCGAGGACAAGTACCAGTTCAAGCCCGAACGTCCCTTCGCGCCCGGCAGCGAGATCTGCGGCGAGGTGCTGGCGGTCGGCGAGGGCGTGTCGGGCTGGGCAAAGGGTGACCGGCTGATCTGCGTTACCGGCCACGGCGGATTGTGCGAGCAGATGAATGTGCCCGCGAACCGCAGTTTCCGCCTGCCCGAAGGCGCCGATCCGGTGCAGGGCGCGGCGCTGCTGATGACCTATGCCACCACGATCCACGCGCTGATCGACCGCGGCCATCTGCAGGCGGGGCAGACCCTGCTGGTGCTGGGCGCGGCGGGCGGGGTCGGGCTGGCCGCGGTCGAGATCGGCAAGGCGCTGGGCGCGCGCGTCGTCGCCGCGGTGTCGAGCGAGGACAAGGCGCAGGCCGCGCGCGACGCGGGCGCGGACGAGGCGCTGATCTATGACCGCGCGCCCTTCGACAAGGCGCAATCCAAGGCCTTGGCCGACCGCTTCAAGCAGGCCGTCGGCAAGGACGGGGCGGATGTGATCTATGACCCCGTCGGCGGCGATTACTGCGAACCCGCACTGCGCTCGATCGGCTGGGAGGGGCGCTATCTGGTGGTCGGCTTTCCGGCGGGAATCCCGCGCCTGCCGCTCAACCTGACGCTGCTGAAAAGCTGCGATGTGTGCGGCGTGTTCTGGGGCGCGTTCGCCGCCCGCGATCCGCAGCGCAACGCCCAGCATGTCGCACAGCTGATGGAGTGGTGGCAGGAAGGCAGGATCACCCCGCGCATCGACCGCCAGTATCCGCTGGAACAGGGCGGCGAGGCGATCCAGTGGCTGGCGAGCCGCAAGGCCATCGGCAAGATTGTGGTCACGCCGGGCTGACCGATTGCCTGCGCCTGTCGCCATCGACTAGACCCTGTTCGAATGGAACGGGGAGGATCGATGGCCGAGAAAGCGGGCAAGCGCGATTACCGGACGGCGGACGAACGCGCCGCGCAGATGATCGATGCCGCCCATGCCATTATCGAGCGCGAGCGTTCGACCGAGCTTTCGCTGCGCGATGTCGCCGATGCGGTGGGGGCCAGCCGGGCGCTCGCCTATGCCTATTTCGCGGATCGCTACCGCCTGATCGAGGCAGTGCTGGACCGGCAGGCCGATGTGCTGCGCGAGGCCGGAATCGAGGAAGCCGCTGCCGACGGCCCTTTCGCAGAGAGGGCGGGACGGGTCGCGGCGATCTATCTCGACCATGTGGCGCAGCACGGTTCGGTGCTGGAAATCGTGATGCGCGAGCCGGAAGTCATGCGCGAATTGCAGACCGAGGCTTCGGCGATCCGCAGCCGCCTCTATCGCAGGCTGACCCGCGCGGCGCGGCGCGATCTGCACATGCCAGCGCCGGATGCGCTGGCGCTGGTGCAATTGCTGGCGGTGATCCCCGAGGAAGCGGGCAAGCAACAGCGCGCAGGCCATCTCGACAGGGCCGAAGCGCACCGCTTGTGCGAACGGCTGCTCGCCGCAGGGATCGAGGCGCAGGTTCCCCGCCGCTAGTCCGGCGTGCCCCTCGCGGCATTGCTGCGCATCCCGGCCAGCACCAGCGAGAGACTGAGTCTATTGGCGGTCACGCCGCGGATCCGGTGCGCCGCCAGCAGGCTCCCCGCGCGCAGGACGATGGCCGACAGCACCGCGTTGGAGGCGGCCGCCTCGGCCTCGCTCATCCCATAGCGCTGCTGCATCGAGGCGAGCAGCGGCATCCGCGAACGGCGCGCCGCCTCGTCCCGCTCGCCGCGCAGGGCGCTGCGGATCTCGGCAACGCGCAGCAGCGATTGCAGCAGCGGCCCGCGCCGTTCCATGTCGTCGAGATAGCTGATGGTCGACAGGATCACCGCCGTCTGCACATCGCCGCCGCGCAGCGCCACGTCGCGCCGCGCGCTTTCCACCCGCTCCAGCTCGCGCCGGGTCAGCGCCAGCAGCAGGTCGATGCGGCGCGAGAAGCAATTGTGCCCCTGCGCCTGCGACAGGCCGATTTCTGCCGCGACGCGCCTGACCGTGACTTCGCCCAGGCCTTCCGACACCACGATCCCCGCCGCCGCGTCGAGCATTTCCTGCTGCCGGTCGGCAATCGACTTGCGGGTGCGGGGACGCGCCGGGGCGGCATCAGGCGATTCGCCGGTCGTGCCGTTTCGAGGATCGGATCGGTTGCGGCTCATGCCGGCAATCTGCGCCGGCGATGCGCCCGTGACAAGCCGATAGCCCTGTAAAACCCACGGATTTCCGCAGGGACGAAGGGGGTTCGGCCCATACGCGCAAAATGCCCCGAACCTGATCATTCAAACAGTCTTTCAATTTATGGGTATGTCGATTATGCACATCGGCAACAGGCATCAGGCGGCCTTCCGATTCCATTAGAAGATCGGGAATCGCCGCCGCGCCGATAATCAGGAGAGGTCATTTGCTGGAAAACCGCTTTACGCGACTGTTCGGTGTGCAGCATCCGCTGGTGATGGGTGGCATGCAATGGGTGGGCCGCGCGCCGCTGGTCGCCGCCGTGGCCGAGGCGGGGGCCCTGGGCTTCCTGACGGCGCTGACCCAGCCAACCCCCGAGGAACTGGCGCGAGAGATCGCCCGCGTTCGCGAGCTGACCGACAAGCCGTTCGGCGTGAACCTCACCATCCTGCCCACGATGAAGCCGCCGCCCTATGCCGAATTTCGCCGCGCGATTATCGAAAGCGGCGTCACCATCGTCGAGACCGCCGGCCACCGCCCGCAGGAGCATGTCGAGGATCTGAAGGCGAGCGGGGTGAAGATCATCCACAAGTGCACCGCCGTGCGCCACGCGATCTCGGCCGAGAAGATGGGGGTCGACTGCATCTCGATCGACGGGTTCGAATGCGCGGGCCATCCGGGCGAGGACGATATCGGCGGGCTGGTGCTGATCCCCGCCGCGGTCGACCGGCTGTCGATCCCCGTCATCGCCAGCGGCGGGATCGCCGACGGGCGCGGGCTCGTCGCCGCCATGGCTCTGGGCGCGGAAGGGGCGAACATGGGTACGCGCTTCCTCGCCACGCAGGAATGCGCGATCCACGACAACGTCAAGCAGCGCATCGTCGAGGCGAGCGAGCGCGACACAAACCTGATATTCCGCAGCCTGAAGAACACCGCCCGCGTGGGCCGCAACAAAATCTCCGACGAGGTGGTGGAGATCCTGAAGCGGCCGCAAGCTGAATTCGCCGATGTCGCCCATCTTGTCGCGGGCGCGAGAGGGCGCGAGGTGATGGAGGAAGGCGACCTCGACAACGGCCTCTACTGGGCCAGCATGGCGCAGGGGTTGATCCATGATGTGCCGACCGTCGCCGAACTGGTGCACGGGATCATGGCCGACGCGCGCGCCATCGTTGGCGAGCGTCTGCCCTCGCTGGTCCCCGAAAAGGCAAACGCCTGATGGCGAACTTCGACACACCTATCGAGCGCGAGGGCGACACGCTGACGGGCCCTTGGCGCATGCCGCGCCAGATGCTGATGGCGCAGGCCTATGACGGCCATGCCTCGATCCATGACGACAGCACCGCGCAGGGGCTGGGCTTCAAGGGCGGCACGATCGAGGGGCCGACCCATTTCAGCCAGTTCGACCCGCTGTGCCACGCGATATGGGGCGACGAATGGTTCGCGCATGGCTGCATCTCGGCCCATTACCGCAGCCCTGTGTTCGAGGGCGAGGAGGTGCGTGCGTCGCTGGAACGCCAGTCCGCCGACCGCGCCGCGATTACCATGGCAAAGCGCGACGGAACCGAGGTGCTGAAGGGCACGGTCTCCATCGGCCCCGACCATCGGCCGAGCGCGCTCGACGAACGGCTGGCGGGCCTTGCCCCGCTGGAGCAGCCGGTGCTGATGTCGGACGCGGCGGTCGGCGCGAAGACAGGTCGCATTCCCGTCCGCATGGATCTGGACCAGCACATGGGCGACCTCTACCCGTTCTCGCTGGCGGGCAAGCTGGAGCGGATGACCGAACCGTCGGAGATCTACCGCAAGATCATCCCGTTCGAAATGGTGAGCGTGCTGGTCAATTCGATCGCGCGCGAACAGCCGTTTCCCGTCCGAGGGCCCAGCGTCGGCCTGTTCGCCGACCAGGAAATCCGCATGCTGCGCGGCCCGCTGAAGGTTGGCCAGCCATATGAGGTCGAGCGCGAGATCGTCGCCCTGTCGGGCAGCCGCAAGACCGAATCCATGTGGGTGCTCAGCCGCGTCTTTGTAACAGGTGACAACAGCCCCGTAGCGACCATGCTGCTCAACACCGCGACGCTGAAGGCGTCCTATGCGCAATATGAGGCCGATCGGTCGGCCCTGTACGGAGATGCTGCCGATGGCTGATTTCAACACGCTGGATTACCGGGTCGAGGACGGGATTGCCATCGCGACTTTCAACCGCCCCGACAAGATGAACACGTTCAACGTGGCGATGACGCAGGACCTGATCGCGCTGTTCGACAAGACCGACGGCGATGACGATGTGCGCGCGGTCGTGCTGACCGGATCGGGCCGCGCGTTCTGTGCGGGCGCCGACCTTGGCGGCGGGGAAAAGACCTTCGATTACAAGCCCGGCGCGCGCGAGGGCGATGTCGATGTGAACGGCGTGCGCCGCGATGGCGGCGGGCGGGTCACCTTGCGCATCTTCCGCAGCCTGAAACCCGTGATCGCGGCCGTGAACGGCGCGGCGGTGGGCATCGGCGCGACCATGCAGCTGCCGATGGATGCGCGGCTGGCCTCGGTCGATGCGCGTTTCGGCTTTGTCTTCGCCCGGCGCGGCATCACGCCCGAGGCATGCTCCAGCTGGTTCCTGCCGCGCCTTGTCGGCATGCCGCGCGCGCTGGAATGGGTCTATAGCGGACGCGTGTTTGGCGCCGAGGAAGCGCTGGAGGCGGGGCTGGTCCAGTCGCTGCACCAGCAGGAGGAACTGCTGGAGGCCGCGGTCGCGCTGGCGCACCGGATGACGGACGAGTCCGCGCCGGTGTCGGTCGCGCTGTCGCGCCGCATGATGTGGCAATCGCTGGGCGCGCCGCATCCGATGCACGTCCACCGCATCGATAGCCGCGCCATCCAGTCGCGCGGCAAAAGCAACGACGCGCGCGAGGGCATCGCATCCTTCATGGAAAAGCGCCCTGCACAATATCCGGACCGGGTGTCGACCGACATGCCCGATTTCTATCCCGACAGCGACGAACCTGAATTCATCTGAGGAACCGACATATGAAAGCGCTAGTCCCGGTAAAGCGGGTGATCGATTACAATGTGAAGCCGCGCG
>NZ_CFETID010000020.1:0-67857 GCF_983967925.1 Croceicoccus sp.
CAGAGGCGTACCGCCGCCCGAGCGTCTCGATAAACCCTTAGTAACGCTTCGCATCACGATCTCCTACAGATCAATGCCGTCGTCGGGGTTGCGAGGCCTGTCGCGCCAGCCCTTGCATCCGTCGCCGCAAGGCCGATGCGCGCGCAGCTTCATCCGGGTCATCCTCGAAAATCGCGAACTCGCCGGTCGGTAACGAGTCCGGCGTTTCTCGTGCGATATCGAGATGATCGGGCAGTTCGGGTTCGCGGCGGAGCCCATGAGTTTTCTCCATGACGGGCCGGTCGGGAGCCTCTCTCCTGACCTCAAAACTTTCACGAAGCGCAGCGTCGCCCTCTTACTATAAAGAGAGCGACGCCGCGGTCTGGGCGACGGTGGAGGTCAACCTTACGGCTCTGACTGGTGATCTATTGGCGCTGCATTCAGATGAGGACCGCATCGGCCTCGACCTTTCGCCGGCAAGCCATGTGCTGGGTGATCCCACCGCGCTCGGACGGATTTTTGATAACCTCGTCGATAATGCCCTGCGCCACGCCTCGACCGTCACGGTAAGGAATGTTTCGGATGGCGGTAAGACCTGCTGGTCGTTTGAGGACGATGGCCCGGGAGTTGCGCCCGACCAACAACTGACGTTAGGCACGGCCTATGCCCGTTTCGATCCGTCACGCGATCGACAGACGGGCGGAGCCGGCCTTGGCTTAGCGATCGTCTGCGGACTTGCCGAAGCCATAGGCGGCTCCGTCTCGTTCCGGTCCAAGCCGGGCCGAGGACTGCATGTGCAAGTCGTGCTGTTGTCGGCGGGTAGAAGCTCAGAATGAGCGAGACTCCACTGCAGACTGATAATAATCGGAGGAGTAAATCAAATTGATAAAATTGAGGATCATCAACGATGAGTATCGTCGCTCAACTCGCGATCGGAACGGTGACCGTTGCACTTACCATCATCATGCAAGCGTGTTTTGCCGCAATAGCCTTCTCAGTCGATGATCGCTTCACGCCGCCTCGCACGCGAACAACACGCTTTGGAGCGACCTTGCTTCTTGCCGCTTCTACGATATGGATGCTGCTCGCTATCACGCTGGCGGCTTGGATTTGGGCGGGCCTGTTTATTGTATTGGGTGCCTTCGAAGCGCTGGAACCGGCGCTCTATTTCGCAACGGTTTCCCTGACGACGCTAGGCTTCGGCGACGTTATCCTCTCGCAGGATGTGCGGCTGCTGTCTGCGATCGTGGCTGCCAACGGCCTCGTCATGTTCGGTTTGAGCACTGCGTTTCTTCTCGAATTCGTGGGTCAGGTGCGCGAGGAGAAAGGCAGTTCGACGCGATCCCACATTTCGACGGCAGAATGACTTCGTACAGAACCGGCTCACTTTGGCTAGCATAAACGATTGTGCCTGCCCACTCTACCCGCATCGCCTTGTCCAAGTAGAAAACGCCGATCCGCCCGGGTTTCGACAAATAGTCTGGGGCTTGGCGCTTGCGTAGACTGGATGGTCAAAAGTGGAATGGCGGGTTGCGACTCTAATGTCGGTCCTAACCACCAACTCGGCGGTTCGCCAGAAGCAGATGTTCGCATGGCATGCGCTCAGGTCGGCTTCGCCCTCTCATCCCAGTCATCCGAGCATTGAGGGCTACGTTCCGAAAGCGGACGTCGGTTCGAGGGCGTCGGAGCGATGCCCATATCGGACAATAGGATTAGTCGGCTTAACGGAGATGGATTGGGCTTAAGGACATCTCGAACGGTGGCAACAAAGCGACCTGGGTTCGGTCTTTATCCGCCTTTGACTTGTGCAGGGTCGAGCGCCTGCACCGGGGTTGCGAGAAAGCGGAATGGCTCGGCGGTTCCTTGCTTCGCGGCCGCGACAGCGTTGATGAGCAGCGCCGCCGAAGCGGCAAACCCTTCGATTGAATTTGCCTTGCCAAGCCAGACCCGCGAGGCCTTGGGCGACACGCCCACGGTAACTTCCAGCGCGGCATTGCGCGAACGCGCGGCCGACCGGTAGAAGCTCTGGTCATCAAAGGGGTCGAGCGAATAGTCCAGATCCTGTCCGGCAAGGATCTTGGCATCGGCCTTCGTGGCACTTCTCCGGTGAACGCCCGACAGCCACAGGGTCCGCGCCTGGCCATTCTCCAGAAATGCGGCGGCCATGGTTGAACGGGATATCGGCAAGAGCCAGGTCGGTGGAACGGCTCGACGTCTCTGACCTTGCCGATTCATCGGAAAGCCTCGCGGTTTGGCTGAAGTGCGATCTCACCTTTGATGCTGCCGAGATTGTCGCGAACGTCGACTACGCCAACCTCGTCTTCCAGCAGCGCCTGCACGTCCTGCGACAGCTCTTGCAGCTTCAACATGTCGGGGCCGGTCAGGACGATTTCGATCGGATCGCCCGATGTTGGCTGTCCGGTCTCGGGTGCCACCAGTAGAGTGGCACCGGCGACATTGCGGTCGAGATAGGTCTGTAAAGTCGGGTCGGCAGTCCTCATTTACGCGGGCGGGCGAGAGGAAACGAACTGCATCGCAAGGTCGCTCGACTATCGCCAAGCGTCCCAGTGGACGCCCCACGAAGATCGGACAGGCAATCCTCGCAGACGTGCGACACCTGCTGAGAGGCTTCACCTCTTCGAGCCGGTTTGCTCCGCAAGCAGTTCGACAAGCCTGCGCACGCTGTCCCGCAGTTCGTCAATCCCTTCGGATTTGCGCCCCCTCGCGAGGGTTTCGGGAACATACACTGCCTGGTTGCGCAGTATTTTTCCACTCTCGGTCAGTTCGATAACCACTCGGCGCTCGTCTTCCGGATCGCGTGTTCGTCGAACCAGGCCGGCGGCCTCCATACGCTTCAGCAGAGGGGTGAGAGTTCCGCTATCGAGGTAAAGCCGCGCGCCGAGGGAGCCCACCGTCTGGGGTTCTTTCTCCCATAATACCAGCATGACCAGATATTGCGGATAGGTGAGACCCAGCTCCCGAAGAACAGGGCCATAGAGGCGGCTGAGGAGGTTGGTGGCAGCATAAAGGGGAAAGCAAACCTGTCGATCGAGCAACAAGGGATCGCGCGGGTCCTGTGCTGCTGCCACCCCGTCATTCATTGGGCGAACACATTAATTTTCACATCGACGTTTCCGCTGACTGCGTTGGAATAGGGGCAAGCAGCGTGGGCGTTCTTCACGATCTCGTCAGCCTTTGCCTGATTGACCCCGGCAATTTCGACATCCAGTGTGACAGCGAGATTAAACCCGTCATTACCATTCGGCAAGAGGCCGACCTGGCAGGAGACTTCAATGTCGTCGTCACCCACCTTGTCGGTCTGTGCCCGCGTTACATGGATCACGGCATTTTCGAAGCAAGCCGCATAACCAGCAGCGAAGAGTTGCTCGGGATTAGTCGCGTCGCCCTTGCCACCGAGTTCCTTCGGTAGAGCGAGGTCGAGCTCGAGAATGCCATCTTCGCTTTTGACCTTTCCGGCGCGGCCACCATAGGCGTTAACGCGAGTGTTGTAGAGATTTTTCATGTTAGCTCCTTACGGTTAGACAGCAGGATAAATAGTATCCAATTATATTGTGCGCAATATATAACTTGCAAGGCGCGTCATGCTGGCAGACACGCCTTTGCGTCAAATTCTGACCGCGTCACCTGCCCAAAGCCCTCAGAATAGTCTTCTCGACCGGCGAGTAGCTATTGTCGGAACGCTCGAGACTGATCGGCTCACGCGGTAGCAGCGGCGGCTGCGCAATGAAGCGCGGCTGCTTACCGTAATCCTTATATGCAGAATGCACGAGGAAAGGGTGGCACAGATACACCTTGCCGGCCGGACCCGTTGCCAGTTGCTCCAGGCGATGGGCCGATCCGGCGAATCCGTTCGAGGCCAACTCTCGAAGGGTCAGACCGGCTTCCTTGGCCGGTGCGAGTTGTCGCGCTGTATCGATATGCGAGCCGACCCGAATGCGCGTTGAGGAATCGTGAATACCCACATCCGAGAATAGGAACAGCATCAACAGGGCGCGGCCCTTGCGGTGCACATTGGCCCGCCACTCCATGAAGTCGGGCTTCTCATAAGCGAAGCTGACCTCGATGTGCCACCCGTCGTCTCCAGGTTCTTCGGCAGATGGAAAGCCAACAGCAAATGTTCCGAGTCCGCCCCGCGGCAGCCACCGACCTTTGCCCACAAGCTGGTCGAATGCTGTATGCAGGGCGGTTGTGTTTGCCGCTTCGTGAAACGGAGCCTGATCGAACCGCTCGAGACGGGCCGGGTCCAGGTGGTCGAGTCATCGGGATCGCATCCCGTGGCCACCCACAGGATCGCGCGCGCTTCTGCGGCCACCTTGGATGAAAATGCAGCACCCACCCAGACGAAGCCGTCGCGAACGAAGCGGGCAATGGCATCTGCGCCAAGCGCAGAGAAGTATCGATTAGGCGCGTATGGTCGAGCGGCATTGCTGCTTCACGAGCCGGAAACCCGGCCAGCTCAGCCCAACGGAAAGGGTCGAGGCGCGATTGAGAGTGATGAACTTCATGGGCTTCTGCTACCTGATGTATTGTAGAGACACGACAAACGGCTGCCATTGAACAGGTGCTGGGCATACATGGGTGGTCTGCCATGGGGTCGGAAGCAAAATGGCCGATTTGCATTGGTTGCCTGCCCAAAGCAGACAGTCAGCAACCGGCCCAATTGCAGCCGAAGAACTGCAACTTGAACGCGTGGCAGCTTTTGAGAGGCCGCTACGCAAGCTTAGACGGCAGGAAGTGGGGTGGAAAGCTGCCCGTAAATCAAGTAGCCGTGTTTACCTCGCCTTTGTATATGGTAACTTTTGATAACATCCATCCCATTATTATTAAACAAACGATGATACTTGCTACGAACCAGTAAGGCGCTTCTTTGAGTGTTGCTGAAAATAAAACGAACAACGAGATCGCTAGGCGGACGCTTGTCTTCGGAACGACGATCGATGTTCCGCATCTACGGCATTTGAAAGGATGGCCTCGACGCAACAAACAGCGCTTTAATGGTATCGTCGTCTGACAGCGAGGGCATCCACCTCGAGCAACAGTGTTCTCGTCAACCGTCATCGCAGGAACCTTAGGCTGGATAAACATGTATCCGCAACTGGGTCGCTAGCCGAATGGCAGCTTTTTGCGATCTGATTGCCGATAGCAGACAGTCTGCAACCGGCCCATGAAAAGCCATTGGCAGGAATCGCTACGCAAGCCTCGCGTGGGCCGCAAAGTCCCCCGCTTCGAGATTCTAGCGCAGCTTGGATGTTCGCACCGCGAACAAGGCCTATTGTGCGTGGGTCCCGGTTACGGAGGAATGCCCGACGTGTTTTTTCATACTCGTTTCATACAAATGACGAGTCGCGCCGTAAGTCTTTGAAAAGTGGTGGGCGCGGCAAGGATTGAACTTGCGACCCCACCCGTGTGAAGGGTGTGCTCTACCACTGAGCTACGCGCCCGCTGACGTCATTGCAGGAGAAGAATCATCCTTGCGTCGGCAGAGGCGCGCCTTTGCCAGAGCGTGAAGCCGTTGACAAGCACCCCGTTCCGGGTAGAGGCCCCGTCCTCATGACCGAAGAGAACAGCTCACCCGAAACCGCGCCCGCAACCTCGGGACCCGACGTGCCGCCCGATCATCTGGCGATCGATCCGCGCAGCAAGCATTTCGATGCGGATGTCCTGCGCCGCGGCGTGGGTATCCGCTTCAAGGGCACGCAGCGCACCAATATCGAGGAATATTGCATTTCCGAGGGCTGGGTGCGCGTGCAGGCTGGCAAGACGATGGACCGCAAGGGCCGTCCGCTGACGATAAAGCTGAACGGTCCGGTCGAGGCATGGTTCGAGGATCTGGGCGAGGACGCTCCGGTCGCGAAAGCCGGCTGACCGGCACAGCGCCTGCGCAATTGTGTTGCAAGGCGGCGTGATAAGCGCCACCTGACAGCCATGCTACCCCAAGTCGTGATCATCGGACGCCCCAATGTGGGCAAGTCGACCCTGTGGAACAGGCTGGTCGGCAAGAAGCTCGCGCTGGTCGACGACCAGCCGGGGGTGACGCGCGACCGCCGTTTCGGCGATGCCGAGCTCTTGGGGCTAAAGTTCCAGATCGTAGACACCGCCGGCTGGGAGGACGACGATCCCGCCAGCCTGCCGGGCCGGATGCGCACCCAGACCGAGGCGGCGCTGGTCGGCGCGGCGATGGCGCTGTTCGTGATCGATTCGCGCGCAGGCGTGACGCCGCTGGACGAGGAAATCGCCCGCTGGCTCCGCGGACAGAGCGTGCCGGTCGTGCTCGTCGCCAACAAGGCCGAGGGCAAGGCGGGTGACGCGGGTCTTTACGAGAGTTTCGCGCTGGGCTTTGGCGATCCGGTCGCGCTGTCCGCCGAACATGGCGAGGGCGTGGCCGATCTCTTCGAGGCGATCCTGCCGATCCTCGATCCCTTGCAGCCCGAACAGGAACTGCCGGTCGAGGACGACGGCGAGGAAAAGCCGCTGGGTCCGCTCAAGCTGGCCATCGTGGGCCGCCCCAATGCGGGCAAGTCGACGCTGATCAATCGCCTGCTGCAGGAAGACCGGCTGCTGACCGGGCCCGAGGCGGGGATCACGCGCGATTCGATCACGATCGACTGGCACTGGACCGATCCGCGCACCGACGAGCCGCGCGAAGTGAAGCTGATCGACACCGCCGGCATGCGCAAGCGCGCCCGCGTGACCGACAAGCTTGAGCGCATGGCGGTGGCAGACGCGCGCCACGCGGTCGATTTTGCCGAGGTGGTGGTGCTGCTGCTCGACGCGACGCTGGGGCTGGAGCATCAGGATCTGAAGATCGCCGCCCATGCGGTCGAGGAAGGCCGCGCGCTGATCGTCGCGATCAACAAATGGGACGTGGCGGCAGAGCCTTCGTCGCTGTTCAACGGGATACGCGCTGCGCTGGACGAAGGGCTGGCGCAGGTGCGCGGCGTGCCGCTGGTCGCCGTGTCGGCCAAGACCGGCAAGGGCACCGACCAGTTGCTGCAGGCCGCCTTCGACATTCGCGATCAATGGAACCGCCGCGTCCCGACCGCAGGGCTCAATCGGTGGTTCGACGATGCGATGGCCGCCAATCCGCCGCCCGCACCCGGCGGCAAGCGGATCAAGCTGCGTTATATCACACAGGTCGGCGCGCGCCCGCCGCGTTTCGTGATATTCGGCACCAGGCTGGACGAACTGCCCGAAAGCTATCGCCGCTATCTGGTGAATGGCATCAGGCGCGAGCTTGGTTTTGGCGCGGTGCCGGTCCGGCTGATGCTGCGTAGCGCGAAAAACCCCTACGCCAACAAGGACTGAGGCGCGGTCAAAATCGTCACGGGCCGTTCGTGCAATAGCGCGTCATCTCCGGCGAATTGAGATGCGCGCGCAAGGTCTCGCTGCCTTCGGACCATTGCGCAGTCGGATCGGCCCGCAAGGCGCAGACCATGGCCAGTGCCTCCGCATTGTCGGCCAGTTCGTGATATGCGGGCAGGCCAAGCACGGAGATGTCCTGTCCATCGATGCGCCCATCGACGCGCCCGACGAAATCCTGCTCCGGTCCACTGACGACAAGCGCGCCGGTTGCGGGGTTGGTGGTGATCTCGGTCGGCGCGTCAGCGGTGAAGGCCAGCCAGATCGCGACCACCATCGTGATCGCCAGCAGGCCCATGGCAAGGATCATCGCGCCCTTGAACCGGCTCTGGCGGCGGCTTTTCAGCGGCTCTCCGATTGCTGTCACGTCGCCCTCCGGCCGGCCACGCCCGTAGCGCCTATTCCTCGTCGTCGCCTGCCGGCCTGCTTTGCAGCTGTACGTAATTATGCAGGCCCATGCGTTCGATCATGTCGAACTGCGTTTCGAGGAAATCGACATGCTCTTCCTCGCTTTCGAGGATGCGCTCGAAGATCTCGCGGCTGACATAGTCGCGCACCTTCTCACAATATTCGATGGCATCGCGCAGCAGCGGGATCGCCTCCATTTCCAGCGCGAGATCGGCCTTGAGGATTTCCTCGACCGTTTCGCCCACCTTCAGCTTGTGGATCGCCTGGAAATTGGGAAGTCCGTCAAGGAACAGCACGCGTTCGGCCAGAACGTCGGCATGCTTCATCTCGTCGATCGATTCGTGGCGTTCGTAATCCGCCAGCTTGCGGACGCCCCAATGGTGCAAGGTGCGATAGTGCAGCCAGTACTGGTTGATCGCCGTCAGCTCGTTGGTGAGCGCCTTGTTCAGGTACTCGACGACTTTGGGATCGCTTTTCATCGAAACTGTCCTTGCATTCAAATGGCCGGTCGCACCCGCTCATCGCGAAGCAGGGCGGCGCATGCAAGCAATAAAGCCTGATGCGAGAGGTTTGAATTAGCAGTTTTCGAAAAGCACGGCTGCAGAAAGGTTCAGGCGGCGCAGGCGCGTTCTTCCATGCAAATGTCGGCGGCCTCTTCCAGGCACTGGCGGCATTGCGGCTCGACCCCCATGCAGCGATACACCTCTTCCGCATCGCCCGAACAGCAACGGGCCGCGGCCCTGAGGTCCCCTTCGCGTACGGCGTTGCAGATGCAGATGATCATCGGAAAAGAACCCTCTCAATCCTGTCGAATCACGTTCTAATGCGAGGCGCTCTCAAAAGCAATACGTTTGCGACTGAATTGCAAGAGCAGCTTTTTGGCCTGTCTCGTGGCTCTGAGGGACGAGGGAATTGAAAGCGGTGCTTGTAGAATATTATCAGCGATTAACCCAAAATTAGGTTTGAACCGCAAGATTGGAGGTCGACCGAAATGTTCAGGGGGATTCTTGGTGCGCGTTCTCGCATTGGCTTCACAAAAGGGTGGGTCCGGCAAGACCACGCTGTCCGGCCATCTGGCCGTTCAGGCTCAGCGTGCCGGCGCCGGCCCCGTCGTGCTTATCGACATCGACCCTCAGGGATCGCTGGCGGACTGGTGGAACGAGCGGGAGGACGAATTTCCCGCCTTTGCCCAGACTGCCGTCGCCCGTCTTGCAAACGACCTTGCCACGCTGCGGCAGCAGGGTTTCAAGCTGGCCGTGATCGACACGCCGCCCGCCATCACCATGGCGATCCAGTCGGTGATCTCGGTCGCCGAACTGGTGGTCGTGCCGACTCGTCCCAGCCCGCATGACCTGCGCGCTGTCGGTGCCACCGTCGACATCTGCGCCCGCGCCAACAAGCCGCTGGTCTTCGTGGTGAACTCCGCGCTGTCCAAGGCGCGCATCACCTCGGAAGCCGCCGCCGCGCTTGCGCAATATGGCACGGTCGCGCCCGTCGTCCTGCATCACCGCACCGATTTCGCGGCATCGATGATCGATGGCCGCACCGTCATGGAAATCGATCCGCACGGCCGTTCGGCGCAAGAGATGGAACAGCTCTGGGCCTTCCTTGCGGAACGTCTGGAAAAGAATTTCCGCCGCAATGTTTTCGCCGGACAGCAGGGCGCAGCGCCTGCCGTTGGCGCTCCTCGCACGGGCGGCGGTTTCGGTCGCCGCGCGGCCGGATCCTGATCGGGAGGCGATGATGAACGGTATCACCATGAACGCCATGCCCGCCGGATTGCTGGCCAAGAAGGGCGCGGCAAAGCCCGCCATGCGGCGCCAGTCCCCGGTCCAGCAGACCGGTTTCGGAGCGGGCAGCAGCATGGCCGGCATGTCCGGCTGGCTGACCGGTGCCGAGGACGATTGCGGCTGGAACGACATGGGCGACACGCCCGCGCACGATCCGGCCGGAAGCGTGATCGGCCTTACACCTGTCAGCGACAAGCCCGATTCGCTCTATCTGCATTCGAATGGCGAGGACTGGGACGAAGCCGAAGGCTATGACGAAGACCAGCGGGCCGAACCCGGCTGGACTCCGGCGCCGGTCGCCGCTTCGAAGCCCGTCGCCGCCGCCAATCCCGTCGGCGCGATGCAGAACCGGCTGCGCGAAGCGGCCACGCCAGCGCCGGACTATGTCGCCAGCCATGCGCCGTCGTTCGAGCAGCCTTCCGCATATGACGAACAGGCATATGCGGAACAGGCCGGGCAAGCACCGGTTGGCCTGTTCGGCCATGTCCGCGCGATGTTCGCCCATCTGTTCGCCATGATCTTCGGCCGCGGTCCCGTGCTGGTGGTCCATCCGGACCATGCCATGCGCGAAAAGATCGCCAATGCCGCCGCCCGCGAGGGTTGCAGCGAGGTCGATATCGCCGAGCGCGCGATCCTGCGCTATGTCGATCCCGCGCCGAAAAGCGGCTTCACTTCCTCGCATGTCATGGGCAACGCCTGACTGCGAGCGATATGCAAGGACGCCAATCATGAATATCCGTATCCGCCACAAGGCCCTGATGATCGCATTGATCGGCGCGAGCGCCATGGCGCTTCCCGCCGCGGCACCGGCCCGCGACAATGCCGAAAAGGCCGAGGCCGCGCTGGCCAAGGAAAATGCCGACAAGGCCGTCTCCTATGCCGAGCGGGCCGTGCTGGAAAATCCGCGCGATCCGGAAACCCGCGTGCTGCTGGGCCAGGCCTATCTGAAGGCGGGCCGCATGATTTCGGCGCGCGATTCGCTGGCGGCGGCGGTCGAGCTGGGCGATGCCAGCCCGCGCACGGCGCTGATGCTGGCACTGGCGCAAACGGGTGCGGGCGAGCCTCGTCTTGCCGTTGGTACGATCAATATGCAGGGCAGCGCGATTCCGGCGGCCGATCGCGGTCTTGCGCTGGCGCTTGCGGGCGAAACCGCGCGAGGGGTTGAGATCATCGCGTCCGACATTCGCGCGGGCAACAACACGCCCAAATCGCGTCAGAACCTGGCCTATGCGTTCGCGCTCGACGGTCGCTGGCGCGAGGCGCGCGCCATGGCCGCGCAGGACGTGCCCGCGAACGAGATCGGTGAACGGATGACCGAATGGGCCAGCACCGCCCGCCCCGACCTTTATGCCCAGCGCGTCGCCGCTCTGATGGGCGCAGAAGCCGTCGAGGATCGCGGCATGCCGCAGCAGCTTGCGCTGGCCAATTCGGCCCCGGTGATGGCGGCCCCCGAACCGAAGCCCCGGATGGCAGCTGCGCCCGCACCGGCTCCAGCTCGCGAGCAAGTGCTCGTGGCGGCAGCGCCGACCGCCGAGGCCGAACTACCGCCGGTGAAGGCGGACACGGCGGTAAGGGCCGCGCCTGAGCCCTCGACCGTTTCGCTCGCGGTGGTCCAGCCGGCTCCTGCCGCGGAACCGAAGCCGGCCCCGATACCGTCGTCTCGCACTGCGCCCAAGGCGGTCGTGGTGGCTTCGCTGCCCGCCAGTTCGGCGGCGCGTTCGGCAGCACCGGCCGACAGCAAGCCCGCGGTTGCCGCGAAACCGGCAGTTCAGCCCGCACCTGCGCCGGTCAAAGTGGCTGCGGCGCCCAAGGCGGAGCCGAAGCCTGCCGCCAAGCCGGCTTCCAAACCGGCGGCAAAGCCGCCGCTGCCCGTGCCTGCCGCGAACGGCACGCATATCGCGCAGCTCGGCTCCTATGCCAGCCCCGAGGCAGCCGAGGCCGGGTGGAAGGTGTTCCAGAGCCGCTATGCCAATCTGAAGGGTAGCCAGCCGGTGATTACCAAGGCCAATGTCGACGGCAAGGATTACTGGCGCGTGGCTGCGGGCGGTTTCGATCGCCAGGGTGCGAACGCCATGTGCTCGGCCGTCAAGGCCAGCGGCAATGGCTGCATTCCGATCGCGCAGGCGGGCGGCAATGGGCCAAGCGGCAAATCGGTCCCGAACAAGGCCCGCCTTGCCAAGGCCGATTGATCGGGTCCAATTCCTCTGAAAACGGGGCGCTGCTAAACCGGCAGCGCCCCTTTCTTATTCAGACTTCTCCTCGACCACCCGCATCAGCCCCTCCTGCGCGGTGGAGGCAATCAGCTGGCCGTCGCGCGTAAAGAACAGGCCGCGCCCAAAGCCGCGTGCATCGCCCGACCACGGGGAATCGAGCGCGTAAAGCACCCAGTCGTCGATCCGCGCATCAGCGTGGAACCAGATCGCATGATCGAGGCTGGCGGCCCGAAACCCTCCGCGCCACCACGCCCGTCCATGCATGGCCATGGGCGCAGAAAGCAGGCCGTAATCCGAGATATAGGCAAGCACCAACCGGTGCATCGCTGTATCGGCGGGCAGCGGCGCCTTCATCCGGAACCAGAAATAGGCGTGCCCGCGATCGTTCAGCCTGCCGTCCGGCGAAATGGGCGGCATGCGGATTTCATAGGAGCGGTTGCGGCGGAACGCGGCCATTGCCTTTATCGGGCGGCCGAGGCGCTTCATCACCTCGTCCTCGGTTTCCAGATCCTCGGGCATCAGCACTTCGGGCATCGGCATTTGGTGCGAAAGCCCATCCTCTTGCCGATGAAACGAGGCGGTGAGGTTCAGGATCGGCACGCCGTTCTGCGCCGCGATAACGCGGCGGTTCGAAAAGCTGCCGCCGTCGAAATCGCGCGCGACCGAGAATTCGATGCGATAATCCTCGTCCCCGCCGCGCAGGAAATAGGCATGCAGCGAATGGGGTCGGCGTGCGGGATCGACGGTGTTCTGCGCCGCCGCCAATGCCTGGGCGACGACCTGGCCGCCATAGATGCGGCCGATGCCGCCCGGCTTGCGATGGCCGAGGAAATGATTTTCAGTCTGCTTGTCCAGCGTCAGCAGGCGCACGGTGGCGGCAACCTTTTCGGGGTCGCTCATCGTGTCGGGCATGGGGTTTTCGTCGTCTTCCATGCGAACGCGAATGGCCGTCCCCGCGCCCCCCGTCAATCGCCGCTGGCACAAAGAACCCCCGTCCGGACGATGCCGGACGAGGGTTTTGCTGATGTCAGCGATCAGCCCGCCAGAGCCGCCAGCAGCAGCAAGGCGACGATATTGGTGATCTTGATCATCGGGTTCACCGCAGGACCCGCCGTGTCCTTGTAGGGATCGCCGACCGTATCGCCGGTCACTGCGGCCTTGTGGGCCTCGCTACCCTTGCCGCCGTGATTGCCGTCCTCGATATATTTCTTGGCATTGTCCCACGCGCCGCCGCCGCTGGTCATCGACAGCGCGACGAACAATCCGCCCACGATGACGCCCAGCAGCAACGCGCCCAGCGCCGCAAAGCCGTTCTGCTGGCCCGCGACGAGGGTGATGACGAAATAGACCGCCACCGGCGTCACCACGGGCAGCAGCGAGGGAACGATCATCTCCTTGATCGCCGCCTTGGTGACGAGGTCGACCGTCTTGGCGTAGTTCGGTTTCGACGTACCCGCCATGATGCCGGGATCGGCGGCGAACTGGTCGCGCACGTCCTTGACCACGTCGCCCGCCGCGCGGCCCACCGCGGTCATGCCCATCGCGCCGAACAGATAGGGCAGCAGCGCGCCCAGCAGCAGGCCAACGATGACATATGGGTTCTCAAGACTGAAATCGACGTCCAGCGTGGGGAAGAAATGCGCCAGATCGGTTGTATAGGCCGCGAACAAGACCAGCGCGGCCAGACCCGCAGAGCCGATCGCATAACCCTTGGTCACCGCCTTGGTGGTATTGCCCACCGCGTCCAGCGCATCGGTCTTTTCACGCACTGCATCGTCCAGCCCCGCCATTTCGGCAATGCCGCCCGCATTGTCGGTAACCGGCCCGTATGCGTCCAGCGCCACGACCATGCCGGCCAGCGCCAGCATCGCGGTCGCCGCATAGGCGATGCCGATCAGGCCTGCCAGCTGATAGGCGATGATGATGCCCGCCACGATCACCAGCGTGGGCAGCGCGGTCGCCTCAAGGCTGATCGCAAGGCCCTGAATCACATTGGTGCCGTGGCCGGTTTCCGAAGCCTTGGCGATGGAGCGCACCGGGCGGAAATTGGTGCCGGTGTAATATTCGGTGATCCAGATGATCAGCCCGGTGATGACCAGACCCAGCATGCAGCACCAGAACAGGTCCCAGCCGGTGAAGGCGGTGATCTGGGCCGACAGTCCCTCCTCGGCGATATTGCTGCCGTCGACGATCTGCACGACATCGCCGATGGGTTCGCCGCCGATCAGCGTGTTCATGTCGCCCAGTACCAGCTGCATCACGAACCAGATCGCGGGCACGGACAGGGCGGCGGTAACAAGAAAGCCCTTGTACATCGCACCCATGATGTTGGTGCCGCCTCCCAGTCGCACGAAATAGGTGCCGACGATGGAGGTCAAAATACAGGCCCCGCCGATCAGCAGCGGCAGCACCATCAGATTGCCCAGCAGCAAACCCGCCGTATCGGCGAGCAGCAGCGCGGTCAGAACCATGGTCGCACCGACGGTGACGACATAGGTTTCGAACAGATCCGCGGCCATGCCCGCGCAGTCGCCGACATTGTCGCCGACGTTATCGGCGATCACCGCGGGGTTGCGCGGATCGTCCTCAGGGATGCCCGCCTCAACCTTGCCGACGAGGTCCGCGCCCACGTCTGCCGCCTTGGTGAAGATGCCACCGCCCAGCCGCGCGAAGATCGAGATCAGCGACGCACCGAAGGCCAGCGCCACCAGCGCGTCCACCACGGTGCGGTCCTCTCCGCCCACGCCATATCCGGCCACGGCGGTCAGGTACCAATAGAACACCGCGATCGCGAGCAGGGCGAGGCCCGCCACCAGCATGCCGGTGATTGCGCCCGCGCGGAACGCCAGCGTCAACCCTTCCTGCAGGCCCTTCTGCGCCGCCGCCGCCGTGCGCACGTTCGAGCGGACCGAAATGTTCATCCCGATAAAGCCCGCCACGCCCGACAGCACCGCGCCGATCACGAAGCCGATTGCGCTGAGTGCACCGAGGGCCACGCCCACGATCACCGCAACGACGACACCGACGATGGCAATGGTGGTGTATTGCCGCTTCAGATAGGCCTGTGCGCCTTCCTGGATGGCACCGGCGATTTCCCGCATGCGTTCCGACCCGGCATCCGCGCCGAGTACTTGCCTGCTGGTGACGAATCCGTAGATGATGGCCAGAAGGCCAAGTGCAATTGCGACCGTGACAAGACTCACTTCGCTTCCCCTCCAATAATGCTCGCGCCCTTTTCGGGCGTCGTGACGGGGAAGCTACACGCTAAACGATCTGGCGCAAGCAGGCATTGTTCAGCTGGGCGAAAGCTTTTCGCCCGATCACCGCAAGATCAGATGCCGTGCCGGTAACCGAGGGACTGGCCTGCCAGCGGCGGCGATCCGTCGAGCAGCAGCGCATGCGCCCCGCGCGGCTGGACGCTGCCTATGCGAACGGCTTCGACCGGGCAGGCAGCGCCTTCGGGCAGGGTGAACAGCAGTTCGTAATCGTCACCCCAGCTCATCGCCTCGCGCTTGCGGCGGGTGAGGGCGGGGTGGACGGGCACGAGGCACGTTTCGATGGAGATGGTGGTGCCGCTGGCTTCGGCCATGCGCGCCGCGTCGAGGAGCAGCCCGTCGGACAGGTCCATCATCGCGCCGGCCACGGGGGCCAGCGCCTGCCCTTCGGCAACGCGCGGTACGGGGCGGCGATAGGGGGCGGTCAGCGTTTGGTCGTCGCTGCCCGCCTGCAGCGCCTCGAACCCGGCGAGCGCGGCGCCGCACTGGCCGGTGATCCACAGGGCCTGTCCCGGCGCCGCGTCGGCGCGGGACGGGGGCGGATCACGCCGCGGCTGACCCAGCGCGGTCAGGCCAATGACCTTGGGCGCATCGGGGGAAGGGGCGGAAACCGTATCGCCGCCCAGCAGCGGCGCATCGAACGCGGCCAGCGCCTCGCCAAGCCCGGCGGCGAAGCGGGTGTTCCAGGCCTCGTCGCCCAGCATGAAGCTTAGCAGCAGGCCGACCGGGCGGCATGTCTTGGCGGCAAGGTCGGACAGGTTCGACGCGACCAGCTTCCACGCGACATCGGCGGGGTCCTGACCGGGCAGCCAGTGCACGCCCTCGACCATGGTGTCGTGCGTCGCAACCAGTGCGCCGTTCAGACGCAGCACGGCCGCATCGTCGGAAAGTCCGCGCGCCGCCGGATCGTGCGCCAGTTGGCGCAGCGCCGCGATGAACGCTTCCTCGCCAGACGAAGGCGCGGGTCCGCTCAGGCCCGCACCTCCCTGGCGATGGCGTCGAGCAGGCCGTTCACGAATTTCGCCTCGCGCGGTTCGAAAAAGGCATGGGCGACATCGACATATTCGGTGATTGCCGCCGCCTTTGGCACGTCGGGCCGGGCCAGCAGCTCATAGGTGCCGCAGCGCAGGATCTGCACCATGGTCTTGTCCAGCCGCGCCAGTGACCAGCCCTGAGCCAGTTTCTCGCTGATCAGCAGGTCGATTTCATCCCGGCGCGCATCGACGCCCTTTACGACATCGTCGAAGAAGGCGACTTCGGCATCGGCATATTGCTCTTCCTCAATCTCCTTGCCCAGCCGGTGCTGGTGGAATTCGTCGAGCAGGCGCGCGAGCGGCGTCTTCTCCATGTCCATCTGGTACAGCGCCTGCACCGCGGCGAGGCGGGCGGCGGAGCGGGATTGCGATTTGGCGGTCATTGCTTGGTCCAGTCCGGTCCCAGATAGTCGCGCTTGCCGATCGGAACGCCCAGCTGGCGCAGGATGTCATAGGCGGTGGTGGCGTGAAAATAGAAATTGGGGATGGAGAAATTGAGCAGGAAATTCTGCCCCGTGAATGGCACGACGAATTGCTCGCCCATGCGGAACTCCATCTCGGCGGTGCCCACGGTTTCCATGTCGGCCTCGGTCAACTCGCCCAGTTCTTCGCGTGCGTCCGCCAGCATCGCGCGCATCGCGGCGAAACCGCGCGGCGGCTCGCTGCGGTCGGGCGAGAACACGCCAGCGCGGATGCCCGCGACGGCGCCGACCGAGTGCGAAACGGTCGATTTCACCTGATAGGCGAAGTCCAGCATGTCGGGCGTGATGCGCGCGCTGCAGACATCCTCCTCGCTGCGGCCCTGCTCGGCGCACCATGCCTCGGCCTTGCCGATCAGATGGTCCATGTTGGCGAGCATGCGCAGGAAGCCGGGAATGGTGGCGGCGTGAAGGGACAGGGTCATTTCGCGTTTCCTTGCAGGCGCAGCGATACCGAGCGGGCGTGAGCGTAGAGCCCCTCCGCCTCGGCCAGCGCCACGGCGGCGGGGCCGATCGCGGCCAGCGCGGCCTCGTCAAGTTCGATAAAGCTGGTGCGTTTCATGAAGTCGAGCACCGACAAGCCGCTGGCGAAGCGTGCGCGGCGGCCGGTGGGCAGGACGTGGTTGGGCCCCGCGACGTAATCGCCGACCGCTTCGGGCGCGTGGCGGCCGATGAAGACGCTGCCCGCGTGCCGGATCGCTTCCAGCATCGGTTCGGGATCGGCGACGGCCAGTTCGACATGCTCCGCCGCCAGCGCGTTGGCGAGCGCGGGCGCTTCGTCCAGCGAGGCGACCTCTATTATCACGCCGTGGTCGCGCCAGCTGGCTTCGGCCACGCGGCGGGTCGGCAATTGCGCAAGCTCGACGCCGACCGCATCGGCGACGCGGTCGGCGAAATCATTGTTGTCGGTAATCAGGATCGCCTGCGCCAGCGGGTCATGCTCGGCCTGGCTGAGCAGGTCGGCGGCGATGTGGCGCGCGCGATTGTCCTTATCCGCGATGACCAGAATCTCGCTCGGCCCCGCGACCATGTCGATGCCCACGGTGCCGTAAAGCTGGCGCTTGGCCTCTGCTACCCAGGCATTGCCGGGGCCGGTGACGACATCGACCGGCGCAATGCGCTTCGTCCCGTGGGCCAGTGCGGCGATCGCCTGCGCGCCGCCTATACGCCAGATCTCGTCCACGCCCGCCAGATGCGCAGCGGCCAGCACCAGATCGTTGACCTGCCCGCCGGGCGTGGGGGTTGCGATCACCAGTCGTTCGACGCCTGCCACGCGGGCAGGGATCGCATTCATCAGCAGCGAGGAGGGATAGGCCGCGCGTCCGCCCGGCACATACAGCCCCGCCGCATCGACCGGCCGCCAGATCGCGCCCAGCCGCACGCCCTGATCATCGCGATAGTCGCGGCGCGCGGGCAATTGCTCGCGGTGATAGGCCGCGATGCGGTCCGCCGCGGTCTCCAGCGCCTGCCGCAATTCAAGGGCGAGCGCGTGGAACGCCGCCTCGCAGGCGCCCTTCGATATGCGCCAGTCGTCCTCGCCGACGGGTGTCCATTTGTCGAAGCGCGTGGTGTAGTCGGCCAGCGCCGCGTCGCCGTCGGCCTTTACCCGGTCGATGATATTGGCGACATCGCGGCTGACATCGTCATCCGCCTCGCGCCGGTCGGCGACGATGCGGGCGAAGGCCTTGGCAAAGCCGGGGTCGCTTGATTTCAGGCGCTTCATTCAGGCGGCCCCGACGGTTTCTGGCATCGGCTGCGCTGCCAAGGCGCGGAACTTGTCGATCAGCGGGCCAAGCCGCGCGCTATCGGTCTTGAGAGCGGCGCGATTGACGATCAGCCGCGCCGAGACGGGTAGCAATTCGGCGGTTTCGACCAGCCCGTTTTCCTTCAGCGTCTTGCCGGTGGAGACGAGGTCGACGATCCGGTTGGCAAGACCCAGCATCGGCGCAAGCTCCATCGCGCCGTTCAGCTTGACGCATTCGGCCTGGATGCCGCGCGCCTCGAACCAGCGGCGGGTGAGATTGGGATATTTGGTCGCGACCCGCAAATGGCTGGCGCTGCGGATCTCTGTCGGCGGCGCGTCTTTCGGTTCGGCGATGGAGAGGCGGCAATGGCCGATGCCCAGGTCCACCGGCGCATAGAGGTCGGCATAGTCGAACTCCTCGATCACGTCGGAACCGACGATCCCCGCCTGCGCCGCCCCATGCGCGACGAAGGTGGCGACGTCGAAGGCGCGCACCCGGATCAGGCGGATCGACGGATCCTCGCACGCGAAGGACAGCGAGCGGTTCTTCTTGTCGTGGAAGCCCGCCTCGGGCACGATTCCGGCCTGCGCCATCACGGGCAGGGCTTCGTCGAGGATGCGCCCCTTGGGCACGGCGAAAGTGAGCGGCTGGGTCATGACAGCCGCGACTTAGGCGCGCAGGCTGCGGCTGGCAATGGGCGTTACCCTTGGGTGCAGTCCAGAAAGCGGTCCATCGCGGCGTTGACTGCATCCGCGCGTTCCCAGACGACGAAATGGCCCGCATCCTCGATCCGCTCCACTGTCAGGTCGCTGACGTGATCGCCCAGCCGGTCGAGATTGGCGGGGCGCAGCGCGTGGTCCTCCATGCCCCAGACGACGAGCGTGGGGATCGTGATTGGCGGCACTTCGATCGGCCTTGCGTCGGCTGGCACGGCAAAGGGGGCATCCATCGGCGGGACATCGATGGTGGACGCGCGGTACCAGTTGATCATGCCCAGCGCGCTGTCCGGATCGGACCAGTCCTGCAGCAGCGCGGCCTGTTCCTCCGGCTCTGGCTGGGTGGACGATCCGCGGTCCGGGAAGGCCTTTGCAAGCAGGGGCAGCAATCCGCCCTCGCGTATCAGCGGGTCGTTGTCCGTGTCGCGGAAGGTGCGAATATATTGCGACGCCGCACGCTGGTCGCGGTCGGTGTAGAGAAGCCGCTGCATCACTGCGGGATGCGGCGCATTGGCGATGATCGCGCGCGTCACCCGGCCAGCATAAGGGCTCTGCGACGAGGACTGGCCCGCCATCGCCACGCCCCATGCGATCGCGCCGCCCCAGTCGTGGCCGACCACGGTGAACTCCCCCACGCCCAACGCATCGGCCAAGGCGAAGACATCGCCGACCAGCAGATCGGCGCGGTAATTCTCCGGCCCGCGCGGTCGGGACGAGTGGCGATAGCCGCGCTGGTCGGGCGCGATGCAGCGATAGCGATCGGCAAAATGCGGAAACTGGTGCCGCCACGTGCGGTGCGATTCGGGAAAGCCGTGCAGAAATATCAGCGCGGGTGCGTCCTGCGGCCCCTCGTCACGAACCTGCAATTCGATATTATTGCCCAGATCCACCTTTTTCATGCGTCAGCTCCATACCCTGTCTTCTTTCAGGGATAGCTGACAGTCTTTGGATGGTCCGGCAAGGGGATGAATTCCTTCTCGTCGCCCGGCACCTTGGCGAACTTGCCCGCGCGCCAGTCTTCCTTGGCCTGGTTGATCCGCTCGCGCGAGGACGACACGAAGTTCCACCATACGTGCCGGCGGGTCATCGCCTCTCCGCCCATCAGCACGACTCGCGCGCCTTTTTCCGAACGCAGGGTCATGGCTCGGCCGGGTCGCAGGACGGCCAGCTTGAACATCTCCAGCCTCTCGCCGCCCACCTCGGCTTCGCCCTCGACCAGCAGCAGGGCGCGTTCGTCGGCTTCGGCCTCGATCGGCATCGCGCCGCCCGCAGCGAGGATAATGTCGGCATTGATCGTGGCGGCATGGCAAGTGGTCGGCGCGGTGGCGCCCCACAGGCTGCCCATGATCACACGGGCCTTGGCACATGTATCCTCGACGATGGGCAGGTCGTCCGCCAATACGCTTTCGAAGTCCGCGTCGATCTCCTCCTTCGCCTCGGGCAGGGCAAGCCATGTCTGCGTCCCGAATATCCTGCCGCCCGCTTCGCGCTCCGACTGGGGGGAGCGTTCGGAATGGACGATCCCGCTGCCCGCCGTCATCAGGTTTACCGCGCCGGGACGGATGGTGGCGAAACTGCCCAGCGAATCGCGGTGGTCGATCGCGCCCTGCATCAGATAGGTGACTGTCGACAGGCCGATATGCGGGTGGGGCCGCACGTCCATGCCATTGCCGATGTCGTACTGCGCGGGGCCGAACTGGTCGATGAAGACGAAGGGGCCGACCATGCGGCAGGCCGCCTGCGGGACCGCTCGGCGCACTTCGAACGCGCCCAGATCGTGGCTGACGGGATCGACTGTAAGGGCGATGGCGGTTTCGGGGTTAAGCTCGCTCATGCTGCGTCCAGCTCCGGATAGTGGCGAAAGATGCCGTCTTCGTTGAAGTTCTGGCATCGGTCCGACACACGATAGGCGTTAATCGCGGGCAAATCCACGAAGGCATCGCGCAGCGCGTGCAGTTTCGGATAGTCCCCCTTCACCGCCGCCATGCGCTTGGGGAACATGTAATGCAGCCCGTCGATCAGCAGCGCGAGCGAGCTGTCGACATGGGTCCATTTCCCGCCCAGCACGAAGGGCCCGTCATGAAGCGCGGCGGCGCGCTCGAAATGGCCGAGGAACTTGGGGATGCGATCCTCGCGGAACTGCGCGGCGGCGCGTTTCGCCTCGTCCTTCTGGTCGTCGTAATAGGCGCCACTGCCGACCGGGTGATGCACATTGTGCACCTCGGCCACGATGTCGGTAATCGTCAATTGCAGCTGGATCAGGCCGAGATCGGTCTTCAGATCATCGCCGCCCAGCCCGTGCCTGTCGGCCAGCCATGTCAGTATATGCGCCACCTGCGCCACCGCAACATCGCCATCGACAAGATAGGGCGGTGCGAAAGGCGCGAAGCCGCCAGCCTCCTCGCGCTTTTCCATGTCGGAAAGCAGCGCTTCCACGCCGTCGTCGCGGGCGGGTTCGCTATAGGGGATCTCCGCCGCTTCCAGCGCCATGCGGACGAATTCGCCGCGTCCGGGCAGGCCCGGCCAGTAGAACAGGCGATAGGCCATCATGCGCGCTCCGGCAGTGGGTCGGTAGGGGCCAGCGCCTTGATCGCGAAGGCATGGACCCGCTGGCCGGGAATGTCGCCCAGCGCGGCCAGCACCTTGCGCTGGCGCTGCAGGCGGCTGACGCCCTCGAACGCGGCGGCGCGGATGATGACCGAGAAATGCGATTCGCCGCTGCCGTCGTCGCCCGCATGGCCCGAATGCATCGCGCTGTCGTTCGACACGACCAGCGTTTCGGGATGGAACGCATCGGTCAGAAGCTGGCGGATTTCGCCTTCGATCGGTCCGGATTCGGGCATGGGCTGGCTTTCGTGTGGTCTGCGGGGGTTCCATTTGGGGCGCGCTGCCATCATCTCAAGGGCGATGAAGCACGACAGGTTCCACGGACGATTCGAGAATGAGGGGCGCGCATGCGATGCGCCGGGTTGTAGAGAGGCAGGCGAATTCCGCGCACCGGGCCGCCGCGCGTCGGGATTCGACGGGCCCGGCGACTGGCGCTGGTTCTGCCTCGACCATGTGCGCGCATTCAACGCGGGCTATGATTTCTTCGAAGGGATGAGCGCGGACGAGATACTCGACGCCCAGTCGCCTGCCTATGGCTGGGGCGCGGGGTCGTCAAAGGGGCGCAATGCATTCTCGGCGACGGCGGGCATCGACGGCATGCCGCGCTGGGCCGATTTCGACGATCCGCTCGACGCGATCTCCGCCCGTGCGCGCAATATCAAAAGCCGCGCAAGGCAGGGCTGGGAGCGCGAGGCACAGGCCCGCGATGCCGGATTGTCCGGCGCCGACCGCGAGGCGATGAACGTGCTGGGCCTTTCGCATGACGCCGACCGGCCCGCGCTGCGGCGACGCTATTCGGAACTGGTGCGGCGCTATCACCCCGACCGCAACGGCGGCGACCGTAGTCATGAACAGCGGTTGCAGAACGTCGTGGACGCCTATCAGCACTTGCGCAAGGCGCGGCGGTTCGCCTGATCTTCAGGCCTTGACGGTCCAACCCTCGCAGATCGCCGCGAGCTGGTCGGCAACCGCGCTCCAGCCCGGTTCGAAACCCATTTCGGCGTGGCTTTTCATCGCCTTCTCGCTCCAGTGCAGGGCGCTGGCAGTATAAAGCGTGCCATCGCCATCGGGTGCGATTTCCCAGCAGCCGATCATGAAGGGCTCGGCAGGGACAAGACGGCCGCTGCCCGGATCCATCCGGACCGCGTCGGTCGATGTAAAACGAACGCCCTCGATCCATTCCAGGTAGATGCCATGCTGCGGCATTTCCTCGCCATCGGGGCCGTGCATGACCATTTCGCACCGGCCGCCGGGGCGGCGTTCCTGCGCGACCATCGTTACCGACCACGGGGCGGGGCACCACCATTCTTCCTGCCGGTTGGCCATGACCTCCCACACGGCGGCGGGCGGGGCGGCAATATGGCGGGAGATTTTCAATTCGCGCATCGGGAATGCCTTTCTTGCAAAATCAGTCACGGTCCGGTGCACCCGGCGGAAACCAAGAGCGCCAAGGCCGCGCCTCGTCGACGCAGAATGCCACTTCGTTCTGCGCCAGCAGCCATGCGCGATAGGCAGCAAGATGCGAGCGGTCCGCGCCGATCTCCTCGATCCAATCGGCATAGAACAGGGAAGGCGCGGCGGCGCAGTCCGCCAGGGTCAGCGGACCATGGCCGCGTTCGGGCAAATGCTGCTCCAGCCAGCCGTAAATGCGAGACAGCTTTTCCTTCGCCTCGTCCACACGCGCCGTGTCGGGCGCTGCGGGCGCGCGCAGATATTCGTTCACCACCGCTTGCGCCTCGGCCATGACGTAGAGGTCGAAGATCCGGTCAAGTTTCCGGATGGCGAGCGCCGCGGTTTCGTCCTCCGGTATGAGGAAGCGGGCCTGCGGATAATGGATGGCAAGATGCTCGACGATGCAGCTGGCCTCGAAGACCAGCCTTCCTTCGTCGTCCAGCACCGGAAAGCGGCCAAGCGGACCCGCTCCCGCGACGACGGCGTTGCGCTCCGCTGGCTGGTCGGGACCGAGCTGTACAAATTCATGCTCCAGCCGCGCCGCCAGCAGCGCAATGCGCGCCTTCCACGTATAGCTTGAGAAGGGATGGCCGTAGAGCTTCATCCGCTCAAGGGCCGCGCTGTGCGGCTTCGATCGCGGCGATATCGATCTTGCCCATCGTCATCATCGCTTCCATCACGCGTCTGGCAACGGCAGGATCAGGGTCCGCCATGCCGCGGGTCAGCGCGCGGGGCGTGATCTGCCAGCTATACCCCCAGCGGTCCTTGCACCATCCGCATTCGTTGGGCGTGCCGCCGTTACCTGTGATGGCGTTCCACAGCCGGTCTGTCTCTTCCTGCGTATCGGTATGGATCTGCAGCGAATAGGTCAGGTTCGGCTTGAACTCCGGACCCCCGTTCATGAGGATATAGGGGATTCCGACGATCGTCATCATCACGACCAGCACGTCGCCCGCCTTGCCGGCAGGGTAATCGATCGGGGAGCGCTGAACATGTGTGATCGTGCTGTCGGGCAAGGTGTCGGCATAGAATTGCGCCGCGTCCTCGGCATCGCCATCGTACCACAGGCAGACGATGGCCTTGTCGGCAGCCGGTTCTGCGCCGCCTTCAGCCATTCTGCGCCTGCGCGATCATCGCATTGTCCTTCTCCTTCGCCGCGCGATAAGCGTCGCGGGCACGGATGCGCTCGGCATAGGCGGCAAAGGATGGACGCTCGGGCATCGTTCCGAAGGCCAGCCCCCAATCGACGGTCGAACCGACATAGACATCGGCCATGGTGAACCGTTTTCCGCAGACATAGTCACGGTCTGACAGCCACCAGTCCAGCGTGTCGATGGTCAGGTCAAAGCTGCCGAAACCGACCATGCCAATGCGGTTTTCGGGCACTTCCCAACCCATCGACTTGCCGGTGATCGCCTGTTCGACGGGCCCCGCGGCAAAGAACAGCCAGCGGAAATAGTCGCCCCTCTCGCGCGGGGTCGGCAGCAGGGTCTGTCCCGACGCAATCTCGGCAAGATAATGGCAGATCGCAGGCGCTTCGCTGACCACGATGTCGCCGTCTGATGCGTGGTGAATGATGGTGGGGATCTTGCCCATCGGGTTCGCCGCCATCAGCGCTTCGGGCTTGTCGTTCCAGTCGACGATGATCGTTTCGAAATCGGCGCCTGTCTCGTGCAGCGCCCAATGGGCGATCTGGCCCCTGCTCATCGGATTATGGAAGAAGGTGATGTCTGCCACGGTTCAGCCTTTCCTGGGAGCGAGAAGGCCGAAGATCGTGCCTTCCGGATCGTGCGCCATCAATATGACTTCGTCGCCCGGTACGTCCTCAGGACCGAACACGATGGTTCCGCCATTCGTTTCCACGGCCGCATGGGCAGTGTCGATATCGGCCACGCGGAAATAGAAACGCCAGCATGGGGAACTTCCCGGCATCGCATTCATCGCCGCGCCGATGGTCTTGTCGCCCGCCTTCAGGAAGACGTAGTCGCCCATCTCGGGCGCCATGTTCATGCGCTCGCCGGTGTCGTAACCGAACACATCGCGGTAGAAGCCAAGCGTGGTTTCCAGTTCGGGCGTGATCAGCTCGTTCCAGCCGCATCGACCGGTGCCGCTGGCGTCGGCGGCGAACACATGGCTGTCCATGTCGGAAAAGCCGCGCATGACGTAGAACGGATTGCCCTGCGGATCGGTGACAAAGGCCATGCGCCCGACATTCTCGATATCGAAGGCGGGCATCAGTATGCGGCCTCCATTGGCGGTGACACGCTGAACGGCAGCGTCGACATCCTCGACGCAGAAATAGACCGCCCACATCGGCCGTGCCCCGCCAGACAGCATTTCCCCGGTCAGCTGCATCGCGCCGCCCACCATGTCGAATTCGCCAGACCCATGCTTGATGAAGCGGTAGTCGGGAACGCCGCCCATGTCCGATCCGGTGATCTGCCACCCGAGAACCGCTTCATAAAAGCGCGATGCGGTTGCCATGTCTCGGCACATCAGCTCGTACCAGATCGGCTCGCCTTGCGGGTTTGCCATGGCTTGCTCCTTTCCGTGGTTATTTCCGGCCAAGTTCGAGAATGGGCGAAAAGCCGCCATAGATCATGCGTCTACCATCGAAGGGCATGTCGCCCATTTCGGACATGATCGGATCGCCCTCCATCGCCTTTTCGGCCGCTTCGGCGGCGGCGCGGTCGGGCCAGATAACCCACGAGAAGACGATCTTCTCGCCGGGTTCGGCAGCGACCGCGCGGCGGAAATCGGTGTGTTTGCCATCCTCGATGCGTTCTTCCCACGCCTCGACCACCTCGATTGCGCCATGGTCTATCAGCCAGCGATCGAAACGCTCCGCGACCTTGAGATAGGCCGCCTTGTTGTCCGCGGGCACGGGGACGACGAAGCCTTGGATATACATCACGCGTGCTCCATGCCGGGGGCGTGGCTGGGGTCGAAACCGGCTAGCTGATCCGCAAGCGCCTGCTGGAATGCCGGGCGTTCGGTCCCGCGATCCACATAGGCGGCAAGGGTCGGATGCTCGGTCAGCGTCCCCATCGCCACGCTGGACCGCAGGACCGAGACCATGGCGATGTCGGCGATCGAGAATTCGCCGGCGAACCACTCGCGATCCTTCAGCGCATGGTCGAGCGATCTATGACGCCTGTCCAGATTGTCGAGCGCCACGGGCCTGCGCAGCTTCGCCCAGTCCTCGTCCGCATTGAACATCTCGATATTCGCCAGTTCGTTCTGCACCGGCTCGACACTGTTATAGGCGGCGAGCAGCCATGACAGGACATCCGCGCGGGCCTGTCCGCCCGCGGGCAGCAGCTTGCCGTTCTTTTCCGCCAGATGGATCAGGATCGCGCCGCTTTCGAACAGATGGATATTGCCGTCGCGCAGAACCGGTACTTGCCCGAAGGGCTGTTCGCTGCGCCATCCTGGGGGCTTTTTCACCGCGCTGATCAGCCGTTCGCGATAGGGGAGACCTGCCTCTTCGCAGAACCATCTGGCGCGCAGATCGCGCACGAAGCCTTCGGCGAACGGGGGGACCCAGTTGTAACCGGTGATCTCGATATCGGCATCGGCGGTGATGGGCATCGAAGCGTCTCCTGCTTTTTCACGGTGCAGACCGGCATTCGTCGCGCGACCGACTCGCGGGCTGCGCTTGCGAGTCGTGTGCCCTTCAGTTACAAAAAGCAACTATGAAGTTTCAAAATAAAAGCAATACTGGATCGGTGGAGCCTGGTCGTCGCGCGCATGGACGCTGGTATGAGGATGCATGCGCCGCCAGCTTTGCGTTCGAACTGCTAGGCGAACGCTGGTCGCTCCACGTAATGCGAGAGTTGATGCTTGGGGGCCGGCGCTTCTCCGACATTCGCGCCGCGCTGCCCGGAATCAGCGCCAAGGTGCTGACCGAACGCCTCGCGCGGCTGGAGGAACTGGGCGTGCTGACGCGGCGCAGGCTGCCACCCCCGGCGGCCAGCCAGATCTATGAACTGACCGAATGGGGCTACATGGCCGAACCGGTTATGCAGGAACTGGGCCGCTGGTCGGTGCGCTCTCCGCTGCATGATCCGACGCTGCCGCTGACGCCCGTATCGGCCATGCTGTCGCTGCGCACCATGATGGATCACCGAAAGGCGGAGGGGCGAAAGGCGCGGATAGGGTTCGATTTCGGTAGCGACCGTTTTCTGGCCGATCTCTGCGAAGGGGTGCTGGACATCCGCCGCGACGAGGAACTGGCAGGCGCGGAGGCGATATTCCGCGCGCCCGCCGCCAGCGCGATCCTGCCGCTGTTCTATGGCAAGCGCGACGCCGATAAGGTCATGGCCGCCACCGGGCTTAGGATCGAAGGCGACCAAGACGCGGCCTTGCGCTTCGCCGATATTTTCAGCCTCCCCCCGAAGATTGCCCCGAAGGCGTGACCGCAGATTGCTAATCGCGGTTGCAGCAACGCCCGCCCATGTATAACCCATCGGCGCGATGAACGAGATGATCCAGAACACCAATAGCCACGAAACGCTGATGCAGGCGCCCGATACCGAAGTCGACGTGCGCGACACCTTCGGCATCGATATTGACATGAAGGTGCCCGCCTTTTCCAAGGCGGACGAGCGTGTGCCCGATACCGACGAAGCCTATGTGTTCGATCCGGACACCACGCTGGCGATCCTGGCGGGCTTTGCACACAATCGCCGCGTGATGGTTCAGGGCTATCACGGCACCGGCAAGTCGACCCATATCGAGCAGGTCGCCGCGCGGCTGAACTGGCCCTGCGTGCGGATCAATCTCGACGCGCATATCAGCCGCATCGACCTTGTCGGGCGCGACGCGATCGTGCTGCGCGACGGGCTGCAGGTCACCGAATTCCGCGAAGGGCTGCTGCCTTGGGCGTTGCAGACGCCGACCGCGCTGGTGTTCGACGAATATGACGCGGGCCGTCCCGACGTGATGTTCGTGATCCAGCGTGTGCTGGAAACCGCAGGCAAGCTGACGCTGCTGGACCAGAACCGCGTGATCCGCCCCAATCCCTGGTTCCGCCTGTTCGCGACTGCCAACACGGTCGGGCTTGGCGATACCAGCGGGCTTTATCACGGCACGCAGGCGATCAACCAGGGGCAGATGGACCGCTGGAACATCGTGGTCGGGCTGAACTATCTGCCCGAAGAGACTGAGGTCAGGATCGTCCACGCCAAGGTCCCGTCGATGGAGACCGAGACGCTGGCCAAGATGGTCCGCACCGCCGAATTGACGCGGCAGGGTTTCATCAACGGCGACATTTCCACGGTGATGAGCCCGCGCACAGTCATCAGCTGGGCGCAGAACACGCAGATCTTTGGCGATCTGGGCTTTGCCTTTCGCCTGTCGTTCCTGAACAAGTGCGACGAGACCGAGCGCATGCTGGTGGCCGAATATTACCAGCGCGTGTTCGGCGTGGACCTGCCCGAAAGCGTCGTCGGACGCGCCTGAGGGCGCCAACGAACTGCCGATATGGCTCGATGAACGGCACTTGTCCGTCCGCGTCAGGGGTTTAGCCTGCCGCGATGAACACGATGCCCCAACATCCTGTCGACTATCCGCCACCGCTCATCGCCGCGAAAGATCGCGGCTGCTAGTGCCGCGACCGTGAAGAACCGCGATCTCCTGACGCAGGCCCGCGACCTGCTTGCCACTTCGCGCCGCAATCGCGGCGCAGACGCGGATGCGCTGGACGAGGAATGGTACCGGACCGACGCCGACCTCGAACTGGACGGTCTGGACGAAGACGATCCGCTGTCCGAACGCCGCGGTCCCTCGCTTGCAGGTCGGGCGGGGATGGGCTGCCTGTGGCTGCTGGCCCTGCCTTTCCGGCTGGCCTGGGCCTTCATCAAGTGGCTGGCGATCGGGGCAGCGGTCGCGGTGCTGGCCATCATCGGCTGGCTGGCGCTTACCAAGCCCGTCGAGCGAACGCTTGAGCCGCATGGCGATCCCTATGTGCTGGTGAGCCAGAAGGGCGAGCCGATCGCGCGCGGCGGCGATGTCGTGCTCGCTCCGGTCGAGGCGGAACTTCTACCCGACCACGTGGTGAATGCCTTCATCGCGACAGAGGATCGCCGGTTCTATTCGCACTGGGGCATCGACCCGCGCGGCATGGCGCGGGCCTTCGTGTCGAACCTGTTTTCGGGCACGCGGCAGGGCGGTTCGACAATAACCATGCAGCTCGCCAAGGTGACCTATTTCACCCACGACCAGACGATGGGCCGCAAGCTGCTGGAGATCCCCACGGCGCTGTGGCTGGAGGCATGGCTGACCAAGGACGAGATCCTCGAGCGTTACCTGTCGAAGATCTATTTTGGGGACCGCAGCTATGGCATTCGCGCGGCCTCTTTGCGCTATTTCGACAAGGCACCCGAGGCGCTGACCCCGGCAGAGGCCATGGTGCTGGCCGGCCTGCCCAAGGCGCCCAGCAATTACGCGCCCAGCTTCCACCCCGAGGCTGCGCGCCAGAGGGCGGCAGTGGTCAAGCAGGCGATGGTGTCCGCGGGCTATCTCACGGCCGCCGAAGCGCGCGCCATCGGTCCCGCGACCTTCCGCCTGACGCGTGAACGCGATTTGCCGCGCTATGCCCATTTCACCAACTGGATCCGGCGGGAAGCCGAGGCGCAGGGCTATGACGCCGATGCGCGGATCATTCCGACCACGCTGGACGTCGAGGTCCAGCGCGCGGCGGAGGCGGCGGTGAAAGCAGTGGACGTTGGCGATGCCGAAGTCGCCATCGTCGCCATGCGCCCCGACGGCGCGGTGCTGGCGATGGTGGGGTCCAAGGATTACAACGAAAACCAATTCAATCATGCGCTGGCCGGGCGCCAGCCGGGTTCGACTTTCAAGATCTTCGTCTGGCTGGCCGCGCTGGAATCGGGGATGACACCCGAAACTATGGTGGCCGACACGCCTTTGGCAGGCGGTCCGCGCAACTCTGGCGGCAAGTACGAAGGTAATATCACGCTGGAGCGCGCCTTTACGAAGTCCAGCAATGTCGCTGCAACCCGGCTTTACGAAGGCGTCGGCGGCGAGGCGGTTGTCGAACTGGCGCAGCGTTTCGGCATTTCGGCGCAGCTCGATCCCAATGACACCTCGATCCCGCTCGGCACGGCGGATGTGTCGCTGCTGGAACTGACGGCGGCCTATGCGGGCGTGGCGCGGGGCGAATATCCGGTGGTGCCTTATGCGGTGATCGATGCGGACGGGCAGTGGATCGACCATTCGGGCAAATATACGCTGGAACCGCGCGTTCGTCTGCAAATGGCCGAAATGCTGCGCGAAACCGTCAATGACGGTACAGGCAGGGCGGCGCAGCTGCAGATCCCCAATTTCGGCAAGACCGGCACCAGCCAGCAGAACCGCAACGCGGTTTTCGTCGGCTGGGCGGGCGGTATCGTCGCGGGCGTGTGGGTCTATGCCGAGGCGGACGACAAGGACCGCACCGGCCTGTCCGGCGGCGATGCCCCGGCACGCATCTGGAAGGCATTCATGCAGCGTGCTGTGCCGGGGGCCTAGGCCGCGCTATCCGTTTGGCTGCACCAGGAATTTCTGTCCGGTTTTCCGTGCGTTATAGGTCATCACCGAATCCTTCTGCAGCATCTGGTCCAGCGTGATCCTGTCGCTGTAATGGCTGGCGAAAGTGGTGGTCAGTTCGCTCAATACGCGGTCCTGCATCCGGCTGCGCACCTCGTTTCCAGCCTTCTGCAGGAAGGGGAACAGCAGCCAGCCGCTGACATCCCAGGTAAAGCCGAAACCGCGCGACAGCATGGTCGGCCCGGTGTCGAGCGAGCCGTAGATATAGACCTTTTTGTCTGCGCTGGATCCATAGCGGCTGAATTCCGCCCCGCGCGAAGCCTGCGCTTCCATGGCGGTCAGCATGTCGCTCGCCATCGTGCCGCCGCCGATGGGGTCAAAGCCCAGCATCGCGCCGGTTTCCTCCACCGCGTCGGCCAGTCGTTTGATGAAGCCGTCCTCGGTCATGTCGATGACGTGGGTTGCGCCAAGGTCCTTCAGCAGCTTCACCTGGTCCGCGCTGCGCACCACATTGACCAGCGGAATGCCGTCGTTTGTGCATATCCGAACCAGCATCTGGCCGAGATTTGACGCGGCAGCGGCATGGACGATGCCGGTATAGCCGTCTGCCTTCATGGTTTCGGTGAAGCCCAGCGCGGTCATCGGATTTACGAAGCTGGATGCGGCCTGTTCGGCGGTAATGTCGTCCCCGATCGCGAAGGCCATGGACGCATCGCATGTCGCATAGGTGCCATAGGCCGCGCCCGGCACGCAGGCGACCCGTTTGCCCATCAGCGCCTGCGCCGCAGGATCGTCGCCCGCCGCGACCACGGTGCCCGCGCCCTCGTTACCGGCGGGCATGGCCTTGCCGTGGCGCGCGGACATGGCGCGCGTGGCCTTTTCGGGCATTTGCGCGACCAGCCGGCCATCGCCGTAATCGGCATTCTCGACATCGGCGGAGGCGAACAGCAGGCCGAGGTCCGAGGGATTGATCGGCGCGGCCTCCATCCGGACCAGCACATTGCGCCCGGTGGGAGCGTCCCAGCTTCGTTCGGCAAGCTTCAGGGTCAGCGTGCCATCGGCATCCAGCTGCGTCGTCAATTGCCTGCCGTCGAAACTCATCGCTTGCTCTCCATGATCGTTGGCCGTCGTCAATGGCCGTTATAAATCGCTTCCATGAAATATAGGCCCTGCGGCGGGGCGTTGTAACCCAGTGCGGCGCGGTCCTTCGCCGCCAGCGCATCGGCCATGTCCTGCTCGCTCCATCGCCCCATGCCGACCAGCGCGAGGCAGCCGACCATCGACCGGACCTGATGGTGCAGGAAGCTGCGCGCCGCGGCGTGGATCGCGATTTCCGGGCCCCATGCGCCCTCTACCGCCTCGACATCCAGCCGGTCGAGCGTCTTCACCGGGCTGGCCGACTGGCAGTGCGCCGAGCGGAAAGTGGTGAAATCGTGCAGCCCCACCAGATGCTGCGCCGCGCGGTGCATGGCGTCGGCGTCGAGGTCCTGCGGCACCTGCCATGCGCGGTTCTTCAGCAGGGCGAGCGGCGCGCGGCGGTTGACGATGCGGTAGAGATAGCGCCGCCCGGTGCAGGAAAAGCGTGCATGCCAATCCTCGTCCACCGCTTCGCAGGCGGTGACCGCGACCGGATCGGGGCGCAGCTTGGCATTGATGCCTTCCATCAGGCGGAAGGGGGCGATGTCCTTGGCCACGTCGATATGTGCGCGCATCGCCGCCGCGTGGACGCCGGTATCGGTGCGGCCCGCGGCATGCATCCTAACTTCCTCGCCGGTGATCGCCTGCGCGGCCTCCTCCACCGATTGCTGGACGGAGGGGCCGTCGGCCTGGCGCTGCAAGCCGAAGAAGGCGGTGCCGTCATATTCCAGGGTAAGCGCGAAACGTGTCATCGGCAGCGCGTCACCGGATCTCGGTACCGGCGGGGATCGGCTTTCCGCGCAGCATGGCGGCGGTTTCCATCGCGGGCTTGCCGGCGCGCTGGACGATGGTGGGGCGCAGCGCGCTGAAGCCGCAGGCGATGGTGAGATCGTCGTCCAGCGTCATGCCGGCGACACCTTCGCGCCCGATCACTTCGGCGGCCAGCACGCGGATGCGCTCGCCCTCATACTCGAAGAACGCGCCGGGGCGGGGGGCGAAAGCGCGGACCTGCCGTTCCAGAAGCGCTGCGCCGTGGGTGAAGTCCAGCCGCGCTTCCGCCTTGTCGATCTTGGCGGCATGGGTCGCACCGAACGGGGGCTGCGGCTCGGCGCGGCGGCGGGGCAGGTCTTCCAGCACCTCGACCATCAATTGCGCGCCCAGTGCCGACAATTCGTCGGTCAGTTCGCCCGCGGTCTTGTCGTCGATGCGGGTGGTGCGGGTCAGGATCATCGGCCCGGTGTCGAGACCCTTTTCCATCTGCATGATGGTGACGCCGGTCGTCGGGTCGCCTGCAAGGATTGCGCGCTGGATCGGCGCGGCTCCGCGCCAGCGCGGCAGGATCGAGGCATGGACGTTGAGGCAGCCGTGTTTCGGCACCTCAAGCACGGCGACGGGGAGCAGCAGGCCATAGGCTGCGACGACCGCGACATCCGCATTCAGCGCGGCGAAGGCGTCCTTCTCCTCCTGCGGTTTCAGGCTGACGGGGGTGCGCACTTCGATCCCGTGCGCCTCGGCCGCGAGATGCACGGGCGAGGGCTGCAGCTTCTTGCCGCGGCCCGCCGGGCGCGGGGGCTGGGAATAGGCGCAGATCACCTGATGCCCGGCAGCGATCACCGCTTCCAGCACCGGCACGGCGAATTCGGGCGTTCCCATGAAAATGATGCGCATCGGGTTCGGACTTTCAGGAAAGAGGCGCAGTCCCTATCTGCCCACCCATGGCATCGCAAGAGATCGAAGCACTCGCCGGCGCATTGGCGCGCCTTCCCGGCCTTGGGCCGCGTTCCGCGCGGCGCGCCGTGCTGTGGCTGGTAAAGCGGCGCGAATCCGACCTGCCGCGCCTGCTGGAAGCGCTGGCGGTGGTGCAGGACCTGCTGGTCGAATGCGACATCTGCGGCAATGTCGATACGAAGAATCCCTGCGGCATCTGTAGCGATCCGCGCCGCGATGCGCGTTCGCTCTGCGTGGTCGAGGAAGTGTCGGACCTGTGGGCGCTCGACCGGTCGAAGCTGTTTCCGGGGCGCTATCACGTGCTGGGCGGCAGATTGTCGGCGCTGGACGGCGTGGGGCCGGAGGATCTGGCGATCGGTTCGCTGCTGGCGCGGATCGACGGCAAGGATGACGAGGGCATCGGCATCGACGAGGTCGTGCTGGCGATGAATGCCACGCTGGAGGGGCAGACGACCGCGCATTACATCGCGGAGCGGCTTGAGGGCCGCGCAGTGCGGATCACCCAACTGGCGCATGGACTGCCGGTCGGCGGCGAACTCGATTATCTCGATGAAGGCACGCTGGCGCAGGCCCTGAGGGCGCGCCGTCCGGTCGGCTGATCGACTCAGCCGGTTTCGTAGAGTTCGAGCGGCAGACCGTCGGGATCCTGAAAGAAGGTGAAGCGCTGGCCGGTGTATTCGTGGGTCCTGATGGCTTCCACATCGACGCCAGCCGATTGCAGCCACGCGATCACGGGTTCGAGTGCCGGCACCGAAAAGGCGAGGTGCCGCAGGCCGGTCGCCTCTGGATAGGACGGGCGTTCGGCGGGGTCGGGAAACGAGAAGAGTTCGATTTGTGCTTGACCGATGCGCAGGTCCAGCTTCCACGACTGGCGCTCCTCGCGGAACACCTCGTGCACCACCTCAAGGCCCAGCAGATCGACGTAGAACGCGCGTGAGCGGGCATAGTCGCGGCAGATCAGGGCGACATGATGGACGGCATCGAGCATGGCGCCCGTCTAGACCGCCGCGCCGTGGCGGCCAAGCGGGGAGGGCGGTCATGGCCGCGCCATATTGCGGAATCGCGCCCGAGCGACTATTTCGATGCGATGGCAATACGCGAGATTCTTGAAGTGCCGAACCCGCTGCTGAAGCGCGTGTCGGACCCGGTCGAAACCTTCGACGACGAGCTGAAGCAGCTGGTCGATGACATGTTCGAAACGATGTACGACGCCCCCGGCATCGGGCTGGCCGCGATACAGGTGGGCGTGCCGCTGCGCGTGCTGGTCATCGATCTGCAGCCTGACGATCCCGATGCCGAGCCCGAGGTGTGCAACCATGGCGGGCACGAACACACGCATCAGCCGACCAGGAAGGAACCGCGGGTCTTCATCAATCCGGAGATCCTCGATCCATCGGAAGAGGTGAAGGCCTATCAGGAAGGCTGCCTGTCCGTTCCCGACATCTTCGCCGAGGTCGACCGCCCCGCCACCTGCCGCGTTCGCTGGCAGGATCTGGAAGGGACGACCCATGAAGAGGACATGGACGGTCTGATGGCCGTGTGCATCCAGCACGAGATGGACCATCTGAACGGCATCGTCTTCATCGATCACCTGTCGCGCCTGAAGCGGAACATGGCGATGAAGAAGCTGGAGAAGCTGCGCAAGGCGGCGTGAGGGCGCCCGGCTTTCGGCCCATGCCGGGCTGCAAACCGGCGTTCTCTGCGCTTCCGGTGCTCACGACCGAAAAGGTCGCTGCGCGCCGGTTCTCGATCACACCGGTTTTCGCTCCGGCCTGAGCCGAAATCCGCACGCCCTCAGCTGGCTGTCGGCCGGACTTACGCGACCGCTTCGTCGTGCAGTTCTTCCATCGCGGCCTTGCAGTCGCGGGCGCATTCGCGGCACATCTGGGCGCAGCGGCGGCAGTGCGCGTTGTCGTGCTTTTCGCATTCGTCGGCGCAGGTTTCGCAGGCCTTGACGCATAGCGCGAGCATCGCGCGAATGACCGAGCGGTTCTCGTCCGTGCGGCGGCTGGCCACGCGATAGGTCGCCTCGCAGATGTCGCTGCAATCGCTGCACAGGCGGATGCAGCGCGACATGTCCATCTCCTCGGCGTTGCACGCGTCGGCGCAGCTGTTGCAGATGGCGGCGCAATACATCGCGTGCCTGACCGCAAGGCCCAGGCTTTCGTTATAGTCGCTGCCGACGGCGGGATGTTCGGAAATCATCTTCTGGATAGACATGGCTTCGTCTCCTTCACACCATCAGCGGTAAAGTCGGGGATAGGTTCCGGATCACAGTCTGGCGATATTGCGCGCCTAGCTGCGTTCCGCCTATGTTCCGGCGATGGATATGCTTGCCCTTGTTCTCGTGATCGTTGCGCTGGCCGTCGGGGCCGGTCTTGGATGGTTCTTGGGATCCCGGCCCGTGGCCGAATGGCGGACGCGACATTCCGAGCGCGATGCCGAGGCGAAGGCACTGGACGAGAAGTTTCGCGCCGCCATCGCCGATCTTGCGACCATGAGCGAGCGGGCAGAGCGCGCGGCCTCGCTTGAAAGCGACCTGAGGGCGGTCCGGCTGGAAACCGATGCGCTGCGCGTCAGGATCGCCGAGGCCGAGCGCGACCGGCATAATCTGGCCGAGCGCGAGAAGCTGCTGACCGAGGCGCGCGAGGCGCTGGGCAAGGAGTTCGAGGCGCTGGGCAACAAGGCGCTGGAAGGCGCGCAGGCCCGTTTCCTGGAACGTGCGAACGAACGGTTCGAGGCAAGCGAAAAGGCCAATGCCGAGAAGATTCGCGCTTTGCTGTCGCCGGTGGGCGAGCGGCTCGACACCTATCGCAAGCAGGTCGAGGAACTGGAGGCGAAGCGCGTCGATGCGTTCGGCCAGCTGTCGGGCCTGATCGAAGGCATGCGCAAGGGGCAGGAAGACGTCCGGCGCGAGGCGGCAAGGCTGGGCAATTCGCTGCGCAATGCGCCCAAGGCGCGGGGCCGGTGGGGCGAGCAGCAATTGAAGAACGTGCTCGAACATTGCGGTCTGGCCGAGCATACGGATTTCCATCTCGAACATTCGATCGACACCGAGGACGGGCGGCTGCGGCCCGATGCCATCGTGCGCATTCCGGGGCAAAAGATGCTGGTCATCGACGCCAAGGTGTCGCTGAACGCGTATCAGTCCGCGTTCGAGGCCGAGAATGACGAGGCGCGCGAGACCGCGCTCGCCCAGCATGCTTCATCCATGCGCACCCATGTCCAGCAACTGGCGGCAAAATCGTATCAGAGCCAGTTCGAGGAAGCGCCCGATTATGTGGTGATGTTCGTTCCGGGCGAGCATTTCGTCGCTGCCGCGCTCGAGGCGGATCCGACTTTGTGGGACTTCGCATTTGCGAAGGGGGTGCTGCTGGCGACGCCGACAAACCTCGTGGCTATTGCACGGACCGTCGCACAGGTATGGCGGCAGGACGGCCTTGCCAAGGAGGCGCAGGAGATCGGCCGGATGGGCGGCGAGCTCTACGACAGGCTTGCTATCGCGGCCGAGCACATGAAGCGCGTCGGATCGGGATTGGAGACGGCAGTCAATAATTACAACAAGTTCGTCGGTTCGTTCGAGCGCAACGTGTTGTCCGCCGGACGCCGGTTGAAGGACAAGCATATCGAGATCGGAAAGCGAGAGATCGACGAAGTGCCGCAGGTCGAGACCGCGCCGCGTTACGGGAACAGCGATGTGCCCGTCTTGCCTCGGGCGGAGAATGCTGCAATGCCGCAGCCTCCGCACATGGACTGAAACGACTTACGGACCAATCCCCCCATGAAATTGCAGATTGCGAGCCTTTGCTCGCTCGCCCTCATTCTTGCGGCTTGCGGTGACAGCCCGGCCGAAGAGGCACCGGTTACCGAAACCGTCGCACCCGCCGAAGAAGCGCCCTCGCTGGCGCAGGCCGTCGCATCGGCCAAGGGGCCCTTCGCCCCCAAGGACGATTGCGGCGAGCTTTACGGTTTCGACAGTTTCCGCGGCCAGCTGCGCCGCGCGATCACGTTCCAGAACGTCGACAGCCTCGTCGCGCTTGTCGACCCGGCGGTGAAGCTGGATTTCGGCGGCGGCGCGGGTGTCGACGAGCTCAAGACCCGTCTTGCCGACGATCCGGCGCTGTGGAGCGAGATGAGCGATGCGATCGCGCTTGGCTGCAGCGCGCAGGACGAGACCTCGGTCACCATGCCCTGGGTTTTCGCCAACCTGCCCGATGGCGCGGATGCGACGTCGACTTATCTGGTCACCGCCAATGACGCGCCAGTTCGTGCCGAGGCCGATGCCGCCGCCGCGAGCGATGCGTCGCTGGGCTGGGATCTGGTCAAGCTGGCCGGCGACGGGCCGGAAGAGGGCGCCGAATTCGTGCAGGTCAGCACGCTTGACGGCAAGACGACCGGCTACATGGCGCTCGACCACCTGCGTCCCGTCACTGACTATCGCATCCTTGCCAATCGCGGCGACGACGGATGGAAAGTCACGGCGTTCGTTGCAGGCGATTGATGAAATGGGACGCGCCGGGGGCAAAGCCTTCGGCGCGTTTCATCCCGATTCCCGCTAGGCGAGGGCCGCAAGCGCCTCGTAAGCGAGGACTGCGCCCGCCACCGCCGCGTTCAGGCTGTCGGCGCGGCCCAGCATCGGAATGGTGACGCGCAGGTCGCAGGCCATCTCGTAATCCTCGGGCAGGCCCTGCGATTCGTTGCCGACCAGCAGGAAGCAGGGCGCGGCATAGGGCGCGCCGCGATAATCGACCGCGTCGCGCAATGATGCGGCGACAAGCTGGCCCGTCCCGCCGCGCAGCCATGGCAGGAATTCCTCCCAGCGCGCCATCGCGAGAGGCACGGTAAAGATCGCGCCCATGCTCGCGCGCACCGCCTCGACCGAAAACGGATCGGCGCAATCGTCGATCAGCACCAGACCGCCCGCGCCAACGGCATCCGCGGTCCGCAACATGGTCCCCAGATTGCCCGGATCGCGCAGCGCCTGCGCGGCAAGAAACAGCGGCGCGGCATTGCGATCAAGCCGCTCCAGCGACGTGTCGAATTCGGGGAACACGCCGCACACTGCCTGCGGATTGTCCTTGCCGGTGATCTTCGAAAGCGCGGCTTCCGACATGGCCAGCACGTCGCCGCCTGCATCCTCGACCGCGGCGATCAGCGCGTCCAGCAGGGGGTGGGGATCGCGCCCCTCAGCCATGGCGAGCATTTGCGGCACGCGGCCGCTTTCGCGCGCATCGGTCAAGAGCCGCAGCCCTTCAGCCAGAAACACGCCTTCGCGCCGCCGATGCTTCTTGTCGCGCAGCGAGCGGAGATATTTGACGGTCGGATTCGAAAGGCCGCTGATGGTTTTCATGGCGTAACCGGGTTCGGGCCGATGCGGCCCGCGATGGCCCTCATTCTTCGCCGAAGCGATCTTCGACCAGGGTCACGAGCAGGTCCAGCGCTTCTTCCGCAGAGGGGCCGGAAGCGCGGATCTCGATCTCGTCGCCCTTGGCGGCGCCCAGCATCATCAGGCCCAGGATGGAACCGCCCGCAGCCTCGTTCCCGTCGCGGGCGACACGGACCGTCGTTCCCTCGGGCAATCCTGCTACCGCGCCCACGAACTTGGCGCTGGCGCGCGCATGCAGCCCGCGGCGATTGGCGATCGTGACCTTGCGGCGCAGCATGTCCGGCGACCCATCCTGCCCAGAGGAAAAGGCGCCGGGATCGCTCATGCGTCCTGGCCCAGGAATTCGGAGGCGACGGTGATATAGTTGCGGCCCGCGTCGCGCGCGGCGACGACCGCCTGCGTGACCGGCATGTCGACGCGGGCGCCGGCCAGACGGATCAGCATGGGCAGGTTGATCCCCGCGATCACCTCGACCTCGCCCGTTCGCAGCAGCGAGATCGCGAGGTTGGACGGCGTCCCGCCGAACAGATCGGTCAGGATGATCACGCCCGACCCGTCGCTCACCTCCTCGATGGCGGAGGCGATTTCGCTGCGTCGTGCTTCCATGTCGTCATTGGGGCCGATGCAGACCGGCACGATGCGGTCCTGCTTGCCCACGACATGCTCCATGGCGGCGAAGAATTCCTTCGCCAGATCGCCATGGGTCACCAGGATGAGGCCAATCATGTCAGTCCTTCTAAACAGCCAAAACCCACTATGGCCTCACCCAGATTTACGTCGCCTTTCCGGCGTACGCGTTTAAAAATACTCGTCCTACGGCTTCGGATCGTCCTTAACATCCGTGTGCCGCGCCGAAGCTCCGCCTTCGAACAGATCACTTGCACCGGTGTCAAGATTGCGATGCAGCACGCCGGGGTTATGTCCCGTTTTGCGCAACTCTTGCGCCATGCTTTCAGCGCTGAAAACCGACCGGTGCTTGCCGCCCGTACAGCCGAACGCGACATGCAGATAGGTCTTTCCCTGCGCCTCGTAGAGCGGGACGAGCGAGAGCACCAGATCGCGGATGCGGGCGAAATTTTCCTGCCAGGCGGGGTCGGCGGCGATATGCGCCGCGACCGGCGCGTCGCGGCCGGTCAACGGGCGCAATTCGTCGACCCAGTGCGGATTGTCGAGGAAGCGCATGTCGAATACCAGATCCGCCATCGGCGGCATGCCGCGCGCAAAGCCGAAGCTGGACACCGTGATGGTGATCCCTTGCGGCGCGCTGCGTGCGAACAATTCGCGAATCGTGCGGCCAAGGTCGTTGGTGGAATAGCCGGTGGTATTGACCACCACATCCGCCCAGCGGCGCAGCGGGGCCATCAGTTCGCGATCGGCGGCGATGCCCGCCGCCACGGTGCGGTCGCCCGCCAGCGGATGCCGCCGCCGGGTTTCGTTATAACGCCGCTCCAGCTCCTCGGATCCGCAATCGAGGAACAGCGTCGATATCGTGATGTCGTCCTTTTTGCCGAGTGCAGTCACTTCGGAAATGACGCGCTGCGGATCGAAGCCGCGGGTGCGCGAATCGAAACCGATGGCAAGCGGATCGCCTTCGTCGCCGCTGCGCTCGTGCCCCGGACCGGGCGCGGTGGAGACGAGGCGGGGGAGCAGGCGGACCGGGAAATTGTCGACCGGTTCCCAGCCCAGATCCTCCAGCGCGCGCAAGGCGGTTGTCTTGCCCGCGCCCAGCAGGCCGGTGACCAGCAGGATGCGGGTAGGCTTCTTGTCGCTCGCCGCTTGTTGGCCAGTGGGTGATTCGTCGCTCATCGCGCGCCGCTATCCCCGATTGCGCGGGAAAGCGAAAGTCCGTGCAATGAGAGACCGTGCAATGACAGGGCCCATTCGGCGCGCAGCGGCAGGGCGGGGGTTTCGGGCCAGAGGGACAGGGCGGGGATGGCGACGCCTTCGATGAGGCGCGTGCCCGCCTCCTCGATATATCGGGGCGCGTCTTCGGCCAGCGTCACTGCCAGTGCGACGGGCGCGGGGACCGAGGGCATGCGGGCTATCCCGACGTTGCGAATCTCTATCAGGCCTTGCGTGTTCGGATGCGGAAACGCCCATAGCACGCCGCCGATCTCGCCCAGCAGAACACCATCGTCGCCGACCAGCGACGCCCCGCGGTCGATCAGCGCGAGCGCAAGGCTGCTCTTGCCGCTGCCGCTCACGCCCTCGATCAGAATGGCGCGGCCGCCGATGGCCACCGCGGTCGCCTGATAGGCTACGGCATTGTCCGGCACGGGTACGAGGGTCATGCACGCGCCTCCTCGTCCAGCGCGGGAAGGGTGATGACGAAGACCGCGCCGCTTTTCCCGTCCTCGCGCCCGCGCACGACCAGCGTGCCGCCATGGCCAGTCACGATGGAGCGCGCGATGGCGAGGCCGAGGCCCGAATGCTTGCCGAAACTCTCGGGCTCGGGCCGGTGCGAGTGGAAGCGTTCGAAGACGGCTTCGCGCTCTTCCTCCGCGATGCCGGGGCCGTCATCGGTGACCGTCACCTCGATTGCCTTGCCAAGGTCGCGGAAGGCGATGGCGATGGTGCCGCCGTGGGGGGAGAAGCTGGCGCCATTGTCGACCAGATTCTCGAGCACGCGCTCAAGCTGCGCTTCGTCCCCGCGGACCATGGTGGCGCTGGTGGGCGCGCTCTCGACGACGAAATGCAGATCGCGCTCGGCGCTGATGCGCGTGGCGGCGGTGCGTCCGCCCAGCACGTTGCGCGCGACGCCCAGCAGGTCGACCGGTTCGAACGAGGCGCGCGACAATTCCGCATCCAGGCGGCTCGCCTCGGCGATCTCGGTGATCAGCCGGTCGATCCGGCGCAGGTCCGCCTGCGCGATTTCGGCCAGCTGATGCCGCAATTTGGGGTCTTCCACCGTCTCCAGCGTGTCGAGCGCGCTGCGCAGCGACGCCAGCGGATTCTTGAGCTCGTGACTGACATCGGCGGCAAAGGCCTCGCCCGCGTCGATCCGGTCGCGCAGCGCCTGCGTCATGTCCGACAGCGAGCGTGCGAGATTGCCGATCTCGTCCTGACGCTCGGGCAGGCGAGGGATCACGACCTCGCGCTCGCGCCCGGCGCTGACGCGGGTGGCGGCGCGCGACAGGGTGCGGACCGGCTGGACGATGGTGCGCGCAAGGAACAGCGACAGCTGGATCGAGAAGATCACCGCCAGCGCCAGCAGCACCAGCAGCGTCTGCCGCGCGGCGCGGATCGATGTCGTGATGTCGGTCGCATTGCGCATCGTCAGCAGCGTCTCGCCCTGCGCGCCATAGGGAGCGGCGGCGGTGATAACGGGGGTGCGGTCGGGCGCATGGCGCAGCATCACCGTGCCCGCGCGCGCCTGTTCGGCGACGAAGACCTCGGGCCACTGCGACTTGCGCGCGGGCTGTGCGTCACTGGCCGGATCGTAATCGGGAACGGGCGGCGCGAAGACGAGGAAATCGACGATCCGGTCCATCGTGCGTGCCAGCGAGTGGGTCCAGTCCTGCGCGTCCGGATCGGCAAAGGCGAAGGCCGGTTCGCCCACCACGAAACTGTCGGTTTGCAGCTTGCCTTGCGAATCGAAGGTCCGCAGCCTCAGCCTCTGCTGGTCGCCGATGCGCGCCAGCAGCGCGGCGTGTTCACTGGCGGGCGCCTCGGCGAGGGCATTGGCGATGATCTCCACCTCGGACCGGGCGAGGCGCGAGCGTTCGGCGATCAGCTGCTTGCGATTGGTGTCGAGCACGAACAGCCCGCCCAGCACCAGCCCCACGATCAGCAGATTGACCGCAAGAATGCGCGTCGTCAGCGAAAAGCGGCGCGTCCAGAATAGCGGATCAGGCCCATCGCCCGGTCCTTTCGAGTCGCCCGGTGCCCTTGCTCCGGCGAGACCGGCATCGCCATCGGAGGCGGCAGGCGATTCGGATGCCGCGTTTTGCGTGCCGCTCGGCAAATGCGCCGACTGGGAATGGGGTTCAGTCCCCCGCAAAGCTGTAGCCCGCGCCGTAGAGCGTGGAGATGCCCGTGAATTCGCCGTCGACCTGCCGGAACTTGCGGCGCAGGCGCTTGATATGGCTGTCGATGGTGCGGTCGTCGACGAACACATCGTCCTGATAGGCCGCATCCATCAGCTGGTTGCGCGTCTTCACCACGCCGGGACGCTGCGCCAGCGCCTCCAGAATCAGGAATTCGGTCACGGTCAGCGAGACGGGGTGGCCGTCCCACGTCACCCGGTGACGCTCCGGCTCCATGGTCAGGCGGCCGCGCGTGATCAGCTCGGCAGGCGGCTGGCTGGTGTCACCCGACAGCCGGCTCATCACCAGCTCCTCGCGCCGCAGCAGCGCGCGGATGCGGGCGATCAGCAGGCGCTGGCTGAAGGGCTTTGCGATATAATCGTCGGCCCCCATCGCCAGGCCCAGCGCCTCGTCCTGCTCATCCGTCTTGGACGTCAGGAAGATGACCGGCAGCGAGGATTTTTCGCGCAGGCGGCGTAGCAGTTCCAGCCCGTCCATACGCGGCATCTTGATATCGCACACGGCAAGATCCGGCGGATTCTCCACCAGCGCTTCCAGCGCGGCGGCCCCGTCGGAATAGACCCTCGTGTCGAAACCCTCGGCCTGCAGGGCAATCGAAAGCCCGGTCAGGATATTTCGGTCGTCGTCCACCAGGGCGATTACATGCGCCATAATCAAAACCTTCTTGTCGCGATTCCTGCCCGCCAGAACGTGCGCCTCGCCTTGTTCGTTTCGGCTTAGCCAATTCGTCCGCGCCAGCCAAACGGCTTGCGGATGACATATGCATAACCCTTCCGGAGAGGAAGCGGGGGCGGATCGGTGCAATTCGTGACAGGCCTCGGCAGAATATTTGACTCGCACATGATTTGTGAGCATCTGAAAATCGATAACAGCGGGGCGAAGGTCGCAGGCTTACCGACCCCGGAAAATCCCGAGAGGATTGCATCAACTACCGCGCTTGCGCCGCGCGGTCGCCCCGTTTTCCGAGGGGCACTGGAAGGAGAGCAACGTGTCGCTGAACATTTCCTTGTCTGAACAAGGCTTCGCCACCAATGCCCGCATCTACGGCAATCTGGGCCGCGCTCAGCTGATCGAGCATGCACTGGCCAATGGCGAGGGCCGGCTGGCCGCCGATGGCCCCCTTGTCGTCGATACCGGCCGTTTCACCGGTCGCAGCGTCAAGGACAAGTTCGTCGTCCGCGACGACATGACGCAGGATACGATCAACTGGGGCAAGATCAACCAGCCCATGAGCCCTGAGCATTTCGCCAATCTCAAGGCGGATTTCATGGATGCTCTGGGTGACCAGGAAAAGCTGTATGTGGCGGACCTGTTCGGCGGATCGCAGCCCGATTACCGCGTCAACGTGCGCGTGATCACGCAGATGGCCTGGCATTCGCTGTTCGTGCACACCATGCTGGTGCGCCCGACGAAGCAGGAACTGGAAAGCTTCGTCCCCGAATTCACCATCATCAACCTGCCCAGCTTCAAGGCCGATCCTGAGCGTCATGGCAGCCGCAGCGACACGATGATCGCCGTCAGCCTGACGGAAAAGCTGATCCTGATCGCCAACACCGAATATTCGGGCGAGATGAAGAAGGGCGTGTTCGGCCTTCTCAACTATCTGCTGCCCGAACAGGGCGTGATGCCGATGCATTGTTCGGCCAATGTCGGCCCAGACGGCAAGACCGCGATCTTCTTCGGCCTGTCCGGCACCGGCAAGACCACGCTGTCGGCCGATGCCAGCCGCACGCTGATCGGCGATGACGAGCATGGCTGGTCGGATTCGGCGGTCTTCAATTTCGAAGGCGGCTGCTATGCCAAAATGATCGACCTGTCGGCCGAGGGTGAGCCCGAGATCTACGCCACGACCAAGATGTTCGGCACGATCCTCGAAAATGTCGCGATGGACGAGGATGCCCGCACCATCGACTTCACCGACACCAGCAAGACCGAGAATACGCGCGGCGCCTATCCGATCGATTTCATTCCGAACACCTCGGAAGAAAACCTCGGGCCCGTGCCGTCGAACGTCATCATGCTGACCGCCGATGCGTTCGGCGTGCTGCCTCCGATCGCGCGGCTGACGCCCGATCAGGCGATGTACTACTTCCTGTCGGGTTACACCGCCAAGGTCGCGGGTACCGAGATAGGAGTGACCGAGCCGGAAGCGACCTTCTCGACCTGCTTTGGCGCGCCGTTCATGCCGCGCCATCCCAGCGTCTATGGCAATCTGCTGAAAGAGCGCATCGCGCAGGGCGGCGCGCAGTGCTGGCTGGTCAACACCGGCTGGACCGGCGGTAAATACGGCACCGGCAATCGCATGCCGATCAAGGTGACCCGCGCATTGCTGAACGCCGCGCTCGACGGTTCGCTGAACGACGTGGAATTCCGCAAGGACCCCAACTTCGGCTTTGAAGTGCCGGTGGCGGTTCCCGGCGTCGACAGCACGATCCTGGATCCCCGCGCGACCTGGGCCGACAAGGACGAGTTCGACGCGACCGCGCACAAGCTGGTCCAGCTGTTCGTCGACAATTTCGGCCAGTTCGAAAGCCATGTCGATGAGGGCGTGCGCAAGGCTGCCCCCACCGCGGCCTGATCGACCGACTTTGATGCGAAACGCCCCGGACCAGCGCGTCCGGGGCGTTTTCTTTTGTGAGGTCGCGTCAGAACGTCGTGATTGTCACTGGTCACGGTCCTTATCCGGATTATCATGGCGCGCAGCGAAAGGTCGCTTCGCTGGGTCCACCGGTATCGAGGAACACGACATGGCCGTTTTCGATGAACTTCTGGGGCAGCTTGGCAGCGAGACGCCCGATGTCGACAATCTTGCGCGCAAGCTGGGTATCCAGCCTGCCACGGCAGAAAAAGCCATCGCCGCGCTGGGACAGGCGCATCAGGCGCCCGGCGACACGGTAGAGCTTGCCGCGGCGCGTACCGGGCTGGCACCGTCGATTCTGTCGACCATCGTGCAGCAGATCGGCGGCGAAGGATCGCTGTCCCATTTCGCGCAGATGCTGAGGGACAATCCGCAAGCGGCCAGCATCCTGGACATGCTCGACCGCGATGGCGACGGCAATCCGCTGAACGACATCATGGGAATGGCGCAAGGTTTCTTCGGAAAGAAATAGGCGCCTTGATGCGATTGTGGCGCCGTAACCGGGCGGGTGTCGTCCGCCCGGTCGGTTCGCCGATCCGTCAGTCGGTCAGCGAGGCCGGAACCTTGCCGCCATTCGCGGCCAGTGCGCGCATCACCTTCTTGTGCAGCCAGATATTGTCCTCGGCCGAACCTTCGTAATCGGTGCGGCCCATCTCGGTCGCCAGTTCCTTGCGATTGGCATAGCTGGGGTCGATGTCGAGCAGCTTCATCAGATCGACGATCGATGTGCGCCAGTTGAGGTCCTTGCCCTCGGCCATCTTCGCAAGGCGGGCCTCCACATCCACCTCGGCCATCGGCGCCGGTTTTGCGGGCGCGGCCGCAGGTTTGGGGGCGGCGGCAGGCTTGGTCGCGGAGGGCGGCGGCGCTTTGGGCTTCTCTTCCTTCTTGCCGAAAATCGAATCGCGGATCTTGCTGAAAATTCCCATGTCGAACTCCTTGTGATCCGTCCAAGCCCGTTCGCATCATAGCAAGGCGGGGACCATCGGGGAGCATTATTTTGGACTGTTCGCGCGCGGGGTGCCGGTCTATGCGCTCGGCATGGCCGATATTGCACTTTCCCTGATGGTTCTGTGTGCGGTGGTGATGATCGTCGCCGCCTTTTTCGCGTTCCGGCGCGGCGACCGCAAGCAGGGCGGCCTGATGCTGGTGCTGGCCGTGGTGCTGGCGATCAATGTCGCGATCTGGACCGTGCCGGGGCCGGATGGGGCATCACCGGAAACACTGACCAGTGAAAGACCGGCGGGCAATCCGCGCGCCGATTAATGCTCGATCCGCTGTCCGCCCTTGAACAGGGCGATGGCGCGCCCTTGCACCGGCTGCTTGTCGAAAGGCGTGTTGCCTGCCTGCGCTTCCATGCGGTTGGAATCGACGATCCACGGGCGGTCGGGGTCGATCACCGCGATATCGGCCTCCATCCCCGGCTCAAGCCGTCCGGCCTCCACGCCAAGGATGCGCGCCGGATTCACGCACAGCAATTCGCATAGCCGCGCCATGTCGATCACCCCGTCACGGACAAGGCTGAGCGTCAGCGGCAGCAATGTCTCTGCGCCCGCCATGCCGGGGGCTGCATCGACGAAGGGCAGGCGCTTGTCTTCCGGGCCGCGCGGATCGTGGCCCGATGCGATGGTGTCGATGGTCCCGTCCGCCAGCGCGGCCCGCACGGCCTGACGGTCGGCTTCGCTGCGCAAGGGCGGCGACAGGCGCGTGAAGGTCAGGAACCCCGCCGTCGCGATGTCCGACAGCATGAAATAGGCGGGCGATACGCCGCAGGTCAGGCGCAGGCCCCGTTTCTTCGCCGCGCGGACGAGGTCGAGACCCGCCGCCGTCGTCACCTGCCTGATGTGCAGATGCGCCCCCGCGATCTCTGCCAAAGCGATGTCGCGCATGATCGCCAGCGCCTCGGCTTCGGCAGGCGCGCTGGGCAGGCCGAGTCGGGTCGCCATTTCGCCCGCGGTCGCGACCGCGCCGCCGGTCAGCCCTGCGTCCTCCGCATGGGAGATGACGGGCAGTCCCAGCATCGCGGCATATTGCATCATGCGCAGCATCATGCCCGAATCGGCCAGCCATTGGCGGCCCGAGGACACGGCGCGCGCGCCCGCTTCCTGCATCAGCCCCAGTTCCGGCAATTCTTCGCCCGAAAGGCCGCGCGTGGCGGCGGCGATGGGGTGGACCCACAAATCGGGCTTGCCATAGCTGGCGGCGAAACGGACCCGCGCCGGATAATCGAGCGGCGGGTTCTGGTCGGGCATCAGGGCCGCGCGGGTGATGCCGCCGAAATGGAACGCGGGCTTGTCGATCTCAAACACGCCAAGGTCGATGATGCCGGGCATGACGATCTTGCCCTTGGCATCATGGGTGCGGTCGCCGTTTTGCGCTGCGACGTCTCCGGTCGCGACGATGCGGTCCCCTTCGCAGCGGATCGATCCGGCAGAAGGCGCGCCGCTACCGGTCAGCAACTGGCCGCCGGTGATGGTCAGGGGCTCGCGCGGGATCATAGCGAATTCCAACCTTCGACACCGCGCGCGCGCCGCGTCAACACGTCGAGGCAGGCCATGCGCAGCGCCACGCCCATCTCAACCTGCCGGGTGATGGCCGAACGTTCAAGCATGTCGGCGACCGACGAATCGATCTCGACCCCGCGGTTCATCGGGCCGGGGTGCATCACCAGCGCATGCGGCGCGGCGCGTTTCAGACGCTCGGGCGTCAGGCCGAACAGATGGCGATATTCGCGGGCGGAAGGAATGAAGGGCCCCGCCATGCGCTCCATCTGCAGGCGCAGCATCATGACCACGTCGACGCCTTCGATGGCCGCGTCGAAATCGTGGTAGGGCGTGACCTTCATCTGTTCGATCGCGGCGGGCATCAGCGCGGGCGGGGCGCAGACACGCACCTCGGCGCCCAGTGTCGTCAGCAGCAATATGTTCGACCGCGCCACGCGGCTGTGCATGATGTCGCCGCAGATCGCGATCTTGAGCTTCGCGAATTCGTCGCTGAGCGGGCAATCGTCGCTGCGCAGCCAGAACCGCATCGTCAGCGCGTCGAGCAGCGCCTGAGTCGGGTGCTCATGCTGCCCGTCGCCCGCATTCAGAACCGGGCAGTCGACCTTGTCCGCGATCAGCTGAACCGCACCCGACGATGAATGCCGGATCACGATCGCATCGGCGCGCATCGCGTTGAGCGTGGTCGCGGTGTCGATCAGCGTCTCGCCCTTCTTCACGCTCGACTGCGCGGCATGCATGTTGACGACATCCGCGCCCAGCCGCTTGCCCGCGATCTCGAACGACAGCAGCGTGCGGGTCGAATTTTCAAAGAAGGCGTTGATGATGGTAAGGCCCGCCAGCGCATCGGCATGCTTGGCCGGCTGGCGGTTCAGCCTGACCCATTGCTCCGCCTCGTCCAGCAGATAATGGATTTCCCATGGGGCGAGCGGCGCGATGCCGATCAGGTGTTTGTGCGGAAACGCATCGCCACCGGCGGGATAGCGGGTGGAGGAGGGGGTGGGTTCATCGCTCATTCTGAAACCGGGCGTCTAATCGCCCTTTCGCCGTCCGGCAAGGCCGATGCACGGCCCGGCTGGCGAAAGCTGTGCGCGTTTCGCATTTGCGACAGGCCATTCACGCTCCTAACTAGCGGGCGAATGCGCGCATCGCGGTGAATCGTCCCGCCATGCGCAGCAGGAAGGAAAAGCATGATGGCGTTCGCGCGCAAGGTCTGGAAGCTGCTGGTTGCGATCAAGGACGGTCTGGTCCTGCTGTTCATGCTGCTGTTCTTCGCGGCGCTCTATGCCGTGCTGACTTTTCGCCCGATGGCGGCATCGGTGCAGGAAGGCGCGCTGCTGGTCGGGCTCGACGGCGTCGTGGTGGAGGAGCCGCAGCGAGCCGACCCGTTCTCGATGTTCCTGTCGACAAGCACGCCGATCCGGGAACACCGCGCCCGCGACGTGGTCCGCGCCATCGAAGGGGCGGCCACTGACGAGCGCATCAAGGCCGTGGTCCTCGACCTCGACTATTTCCTCGGCGGCGGGCAGGTGCATATGAGCGAGATCGGCAAGGCGCTCGACAAGGTGCGCGCCGCGAAAAAGCCGGTGCTGGCCCATGCCATCGCCTATACCGGCGACAGCATGCAGTTGGCCGCCCATGCCAGCGAGGTGTGGGTCGATCCGCTGGGCGGCGCGCCGGTGGCGGGTCCGGGCGGAACCTATCTGTTCTTCGGCAACATCGCGGAGCGGCTGAAGGTCAACGTTCACGTCTATCGGACGGGCGAGTATAAGAGCGCGGTCGAACCCTATACGCTGACCGGATTTTCCGATGCGGCGCGCAGCGACATTTCGGGGACCTATGAATCGTTGTGGGAAGACTGGCTGGATGAAGTCCGCACGGCACGCCCCAAGGCGCAGGTGCGGCAGGTCGCGACCGATCCGGTGGCCTCCATTCGCGCGGCGGGTGGGAACGGCGCACAGGCGGCGCTGAAGACGGGGCTTGTCGACAGGATCGGGAGCTATGAGGATTTCTCGCTTCGCGTGGCGGAGCTGGTCGGCGGCGATCCCGAGGCTCCCGACGAACCGCATGGCTTTGCGCATACCTATTACGACGACTGGGTGAAGGCCGTCGCCCCGTCGCAGGCGGGCAGTGCCATCGGCGTCATCACCGTCGCGGGCAGCATCGTCGACGGCGAGGCGGGGCCGGGCACGGCTGGCGGCGACCGCATTGCCGCCCTGCTGGACGACGCGTTGCAGGACGATCTGGCGGCGCTGGTGGTGCGGGTCGATTCGCCGGGGGGCTCTGTCACGGCTTCGGAACGGATCCGGCAGGCGATCCTGCGTCACAAGGCAAGCGGCATACCGGTGGTCGTGTCGATGGCCAATGTCGCGGCCAGCGGCGGCTATTACGTGGCGACGCCGGGCGATGCGATCTTTGCCGATCCCGCAACCATCACCGGATCCATCGGCGTGTTCCTGGCGGTACCCAGTGCAGAGAATGCCCTGCCCGAATGGGGCGTGACCACGGATTCGATCCGCACCACCCCGCTATCGGGCCAGCCCGATCTTCTGGGCGGCTTCACGCCTGAAATGGATGCCATCCTGCAATCGCAGGTCGAACACAGCTATGACCTGTTCCTTGGACTCGTTTCCGACAGCCGGAATATCAGCACCGCGCGCCTGCGCAGCGATATCGCGGCGGGGCGGACATGGGCTGGGGGTCCGGCGCGGCAGGTCGGGCTGATCGATCGCTTTGGCAACATGGACGAGGCGCTGGCCTATGCCGCGCAAAAGGCGGGGCTTTCGGCGGGCGAGTGGCATGCCGAATATATCGAGGACGAGCCGGACGCATTCACGGCGTTCTTCGAAGCGATGGCCGCTCCCGAGGAATCGACGGATGACGGCGACATGGTCTCGGTGCTGATGGCGCGGCGGGACATGGCTGCGGGCCGGTCGCTGGCCGACATTACGGCCCTGCTCGACAGGCCGAGGATGCAGGCGCGGTGTTTCGCTTGCCCGTCGATGCCCACGGCGCAAGCGGCAGGGGATGAGAAACCGCTCTCCCGCTTGATATTGTCGCGCCTGGGTCTCTGATCCGGTCAATCGGGCGGGGGCGGCGTTTCCGGCAAGACCGGATCGGGATTGTCGATATCGGGTGTCGGCGTTTCGATCTCGTCGGGGCGAGCGGGCTCGCCGGGGGCTTCCTGCGGCGTGGGCGTCACGGGCGCTTCGGGCGGCGCGGCCGGTTCGATCGTGTCGGGCGATGGGATATTGGGTTGTGTAGCCATGCCGGTAAAACGCGTGGGCGCGGCGAATGATCCGGCCGCGGCTTGCGGCATCCGGCCGCCATCCGCCAATGCGCTTGCTCTTTTGCCGTACGTCCGATAGAGGCCCGCGAGCCTGAAAATCCTGTCCGCTGGTCGGCACGGGGCAACGCGGGCGTGGCGGAACTGGTAGACGCGCCAGATTTAGGTTCTGGTATCGCAAGATGTGGGGGTTCGAGTCCCTTCGCCCGCACCAGGCTCGCCGCGCATTGATCGCGGCCCTTTGCAGTCCGTGCGGCTCCCAGAGAACGCAATACAGCGACGCCTGAAAGAGACATCATGCAGATTTCCGAAACCAAGAATGACGGGCTTGCCCGAGCCTACACCGTCAAGATTCCTGCCGGCGAGATCGCCGACAAGGTCAGCGCCGAGATCAAGAAGATCGCGCCGCAGGTCCGTATGCCCGGCTTTCGCCCCGGCAAGGTGCCTGCGAATCTGGTCAAGAAGATGCATGGCGAGGCGATCCACGCCGACGTGCTGAACAAGACCGTGCGCGAAAGCGTCGACAAGGTCATGGCCGAGCACAAGCTGCGCCCCGCGATGCAGCCCGCCGTTTCTCTTGGCGAAGACTATGAAGAAGGCAAGGACGCCGAAGTCTCGATCGAGCTGGAAATCCTGCCCGCGATCGAAACGCCCGACACCGACGGGCTGAAGCTGGAGCGCCTGGTCGTTCCCGTCAGCGACGAAGCCGTGGACGAGGCGGTTGCCAAGTTCGCCGAGGGCCAGAAGAGCTTCGAGGACGCCAAGAAGACGCACAAGGCGGGCGAAGGCGATCAGCTGATCATCGATTTCGTCGGCAAGCTCGACGGTGAGGAATTCGAAGGCGGCAAGGCCGAGGACGCTCCGCTGGAAATCGGCGCGGGCCGCTTCATCCCCGGTTTCGAGGAACAGCTGACCGGCGTGAAGACCGGTGAGGAAAAGACCATCACGGTTACCTTCCCCGAAGATTATCCCGCCGCGCATCTCGCCGGCAAGGAAGCCCAGTTCGACATCACCGTGAAGGCGGTGAAGGTCCCGGGCGAGACCAAAATCGACGACGAGTTCGCCAAGTCGCTCGGCCTCGAAGGTCTCGACAAGCTCAAGGAACTGCTCAAGGCGCAGCTTGAGCAGGAAACCGCTGGCCTCACCCGCACGCAGATGAAACGCCAGCTTCTCGACGCGCTGGCCGCCGGTCACGATTTCCCGGTCCCCGGCCAGATGGTCGATGCCGAGTTCGAGCAGATCTGGCAGCAGCTTCAGCACGAAGCCAGCCACGAGGAAGATCCCGAAGCCGCGATGAAGGAAATCGAGGCCGAGAAGGACGACTATCGCAAGATCGCCGAGCGCCGCGTGCGCCTGGGCCTGCTGCTGTCGGAAATCGGCCAGGCCAACGGCGTCGAGGTCAGCAATCAGGAAATGCAGATGCTGGTCCAGCAGGCGGCGCAGCAGTACCGCCCCGAGGATCGCCAGCGCTTCATGGAATATGTCCGTTCGGAACCGATGGCCGCCGCCCAGCTGCGCGCGCCTTTGTACGAGGACAAGGTCGTCGACTTCCTGTTCGACAAGGCCGACGTGACCGAGCGCGAAGTGACGCGTGAGGAACTGCAGGCCGCGATCGAGGCCGAGGAAGGCGCGGAAGCGGACGCCGCACCCAAGAAGGCAGCGGCCAAGAAGCCTGCGGCAAAGAAGGCCCCTGCGAAGAAGGCCGACGACGCTGCCGAGGATGAGGCCGAGGCAAAGCCCGCGGCCAAGAAGGCTCCGGCGAAGAAGGCCCCTGCCAAGAAGGCCGACGACGCCGAGACGGACGCAAAGCCTGCCGCGAAGAAAGCGCCGGCCAAGAAGGCTCCGGCCAAGAAGGCGGCTGACGAGGGCGAGGCGGATGCCAAGCCTGCCGCCAAGAAGGCACCGGCGAAGAAGCCTGCTGCCAAGAAGGCGCCCGCCAAGAAGGCCGACGCCGAATAATTGCGGCCCGCAATGGGTAGTTACAGGAGGGCCGCGGGCGCAAGCCTTGCGGCCCTTTTGCCGCGCCGGACGCGCTGATCGGGTCTGCGCCAACGCTAATCCGGAACGCCCCCGCAAACTGTCCCGTGGAGGGTGCGCCGCACGGGGTTGAACAACGGCGGGGCAGGCCCGACATAGGCGGTCCAGACTGCATAGAGGATTTCATGAATCAGATCGGGAACATGCGTATCGACCCAGTGACCGGCGCGCTCGTGCCCGTGGTCGTCGAACAGACCAGCCGCGGCGAACGCAGCTTCGACATTTTCTCGCGCCTGCTGCGCGAACGCATCGTCTTCGTGACCGGACAGGTCGAAGACCACATGGCATCGCTGATCGTGGCGCAGCTGCTCTTCCTCGAATCGGAAGACAGCACCAAGGACATCTCGATGTATATCAACTCGCCGGGCGGCGTCGTCACGGCGGGCATGGCGATCCATGACACGATGCAATATATCAAGCCGCGCGTGTCGACGGTCTGCATCGGCCAGGCCGCATCCATGGGCAGCTTTCTGCTGGCTGCGGGTGAACCGGGCATGCGCATCGCGCTCCCCAGCGCGCGCATCATGGTGCACCAGCCTTCGGGCGGCGCGCAGGGCATGGCTTCGGATATTGAGATCCAGGCCCGCGAAATCCTGCGCATCCGCCGCCGGATGAACGAGCTTTACGTGAAATACACCGGCAAGCCGCTTGAAGAGATCGAGCGTGCGATGGACCGCGACACCTTCCTCGAGGCTGAGGAGGCGCGCGAATTCGGCATCGTCGACAAGGTCTTCGTCTCGCGAGCCGACGCGGCGGGCGAAATCTGACCCTGAATGGCAGGACCGGCGCACCTCTTGGGCCGCGCCGGTCCGACTGGCCCCGGTGCACGGCCCGCCGAAGCGTCATGGCTCTTATGAGCCATACCCCCTAATTCGCGCGTAGCATCGACAAGCGCTACATATATCCTTTTAATCGCACAGGCCTTTTAATCGGATATACAGGCCCTTTCGTTTATGCACTCTAAGGCCGGGTGCGCTATGTGCCTGCGGTTGATTCTCTGAAATCAACGCGTAAGTTTGAGTTTGGCCCGACTCTGCGGGCGTTTTACGAGACTTTTATGACCAAAGTGAGCGGATCCGACAGCAAGAGCACCCTGTACTGCAGCTTCTGCGGGAAATCGCAGCACGAAGTGCGCAAGCTGATCGCCGGACCGACCGTTTTCATCTGCGACGAGTGTGTCGAGCTTTGCAACGACATCATCCGCGAGGAAACGAAGGCGGGCATCGCGGGCAAGAAGGACGCGGGCGTTCCCCCGCCGATCGAGATCTTTCAGACCCTGAACGATTACGTGATCGGTCAGGACCGCGCGAAGCGCGTGCTCTCGGTCGCGGTTCACAACCATTACAAGCGTCTGCGTCACTCGGGCAAGTCGAGCGATGTCGAGCTGGCGAAGTCGAACATCCTGCTGGTGGGTCCCACCGGTTCGGGCAAGACGCTGCTGGCCCAGACGCTGGCGCGCACGTTCGATGTGCCGTTCACCATGGCCGATGCCACCACGCTGACCGAGGCCGGCTACGTGGGCGAAGATGTCGAGAACATCATCCTCAAGCTGCTCCAGTCCTCCGACTACAATGTCGAGAAGGCGCAGCACGGGATCGTCTATATCGACGAGATCGACAAGATCACGCGCAAGGCCGAAAACCCTTCGATCACGCGCGACGTATCGGGTGAGGGCGTGCAGCAGGCCTTGCTGAAGCTGATGGAAGGCACGACCGCTTCGGTTCCGCCGCAGGGCGGCCGCAAGCATCCGCAGCAGGAGTTCCTGCAGGTCGATACGACCAATATCCTGTTCATCTGCGGCGGCGCGTTCGCGGGACTGGAAAAGCTGATCTCCGACCGTTTGCAGAAGCGCTCGATCGGTTTTGGCGCGCATGTCGCCGATCCGGAAAAGCGCAAGGTCGGCGAACTGCTGTCCAAGGCGGAGCCGGAAGATCTGTTGAAGTTCGGCCTCATCCCCGAATTCGTCGGTCGTCTGCCGGTGATCGCCACGCTGGAAGACCTCGACGTCGAGGCGCTCGTCAAGATCCTGAACGAGCCTAAGAACGCGCTGGTCAAGCAGTATCAGAAGCTGTTCGAGCTTGAGGATGTGCAGCTGAGCTTCACCGACGATGCGCTCGAAGCGATTGCCGGCAAGGCGATCCAGCGCAAGACCGGTGCACGTGGCCTCCGTTCGATCGTGGAAGCGATCCTGCTCGATACGATGTTTGACCTGCCGACCATGGAAGGCGTGTCGGAGATCGTGGTCGACAAGGACGTGGTCGAAGGCCGCAAGGAGCCCGTGCAGGTTCTGAAGGGCAAGGAAGCCGCTGCCTGATCCTGGTGGTCCGCACGGCTTGATCGGCCGGACTTCTACAAAGCATTGAAGAGGGGCTGGAGGCTAGCGCTTCCGGCCCCTTTTTACGTTCCAAAAAGCGGGCGGACTGCCGATGGAATCGCGCCTAGACCCGCCCGGAATCTTCGAGGACGCAGCCAGCCTCAGCCGACAATTCGACTTGGAACGTCGAATGGTGAATGCCGAAATCGTGGTCCAGCCGGTGGGCGAGATCGTGCAGGAACGCATCGCCCGGGTGCCCTTGCGGCATGACCAGATGGGCTGTGAGGGCGGTTTCGGTGGTGCTCATCGGCCAGACGTGCAGGTCGTGGATCGCCGCTACGCCCGGCTGTTTCAGCAGCGCTGAGCGAACTTCTGGCATGTGGATCGTATCGGGCACGGCCAGCAGACTCATCTTCACGCTGTCTTTCAGCAGGCCCCAGGTACCGGCTGCGATGACGGCGACGATCAGCAGGCTGGCGACGGGATCGATCCACAGCCAGCCGGTCAGCGCGATCAAGATGCCGGCCACGACCACGCCGGCCGACACGGCGGCATCAGCGGCCATGTGCAGATAGGCGCCCCTGATGTTGAGGTCGTCCTTTCGACCGCGCATGAACATCAGGGCGGTCGCCGTATTGATGACGATGCCTATGCCAGCGACGATCATGACGGCCCCCGGCTCAACCGGTGCGGGGTCGAAAAGGCGGCGCACCGTCTCGATCGCGATGGCGCCCAGCGCGACCAGCAGCAGCGACGCATTGGCCAGCGCCGCGAGGATCGAGCTGGACTTCAGCCCATAGGTAAAGCGTTCCGACGGCGGCTTGCGCGCCGCGGCGCTGGCACCCCAGGCGATCAGCAGTGACAGGACGTCGGAGAGATTATGGCCCGCATCGGCGACCAGCGCCATCGATCCGTACCACAGCCCCGCCGCAGCCTCGACCGCAACGAAAACGGTATTGAGTGCAACGCCGACGGCGAAGGCTCGGTCGAAGCTGGCAGGTGCGTGGTCGTGTGAATGCCCGTGGCCCGGGGCGTGATTGTGCGACGATCCCATGCGCACCGTTCTAAGCGACCCGACATGCCAGGGAAAGTGCGCAGGTGTAAAGCGTTGCACATTTGCCGCAGGGCGGCATAAATGTGGTTTCATCTTTGTCAGTAGTGCCGAGATCAGAGGCCTCATCTGGCGGAGCGACCCCTGAAAAATCGCGGTTTTTAATCAGATTGTCCGGTCATCGCGGAGGGATATACGTCGTTCTGTCACTCGCTCGTCACATAGGCACGCTTATGCCGCGGCGCAGCAAGGGCGAGATTCGTATGCCCTGCCGTTCGGAAAAACACTCAGGGAAATATATTCAGCCATGAAGACTCTTCTTCTGCGCAGCACGGCGATCGTCGCAATCGCCCTGCCGGTCTCCGCCCATGCCCAGTCGACCGGCTCGATCGATTTCGAAGACGCCATCATCGTCACCGGCGCACTGTCGAGCGATGTCGGCGGTGTCGAGATCCCCGACACGCCCAAGGCCAAGGTCCAGCTCGATTCGGAACTGATCCTGCGCCAGATCCCGGGCCAGACGATCAACGATACGCTCAATCTCGTACCGGGCGTCAGCTTTACCAACAACGATCCTTTCGGATCGCTTGGCGGCAATTTCACCATCCGCGGCTTCTCTTCGGACCGCATCTCGCAGACGCTGGACGGTATCCCGCTCAATGATTCGGGCAATTACGCGCTCTACACCAACCAGATGGTCGATCCCGAGATCATCGAGAGCGCGACCGTCAGCCTGGGTTCGACCGACGTCGATAGCCCGACCGCATCGGCAGCGGGCGGTACGATCAACATCCGCACCAAGCTGCCTGATGACGAATTCGGCATCATGACCGCGCTGACCTATGGCAACATCATCTCGCGCGGCAATCCGGGCGATCGCATGATGTACCGCGTGTTCGCCAAGATCGAGACGGGCGAGCTGACCCCGGGCGGTCTGAAGGCCTATTTCACCGCCTCGAAGACGCAGAACGATTCGACGTTCTCGAACTATGGCGGCGTCGACAAGCAGCAGTACAACGGCAAGATCTTCCAGCCGTTCGGTGACTATGGCGATTTCGTCGCCGTGTCCGGCCACTACAACGAGAACCGGAACAACTTCAACGGATCGCCCTTCCGCTATACCGGTGAGCCTAGCCCGATTCAGGAGCCGAGCGATCGCTTCTACGACCTTTCCGACGGGACGCCCTGTACCACGGTCGAAGGCGTCACGGGCGAGCAGGACAGCTATAACAGCTGCGGCACCCCGTTCGAGCGTCGCTACAACCCGTCGAACACCGGCAACGTCCGCATCAATTCGCGCTTCACGCTGGCAGAGCCGCTCGTCCTGACGGTCGATCCGTTCTATCAGTATGTGAAGGCCAATGGCGGCGGCACGTCGGTCGGTTACGAAGGCTTTTCGCCCGACGGCTACACCGGCGGCATCTTCACCACCGATCCGCGCAACCCCGCGCGTCCCGATCGCAGCACCCAGTATTATTTCTTCGGCGCGACCGACCTGAACGGCGATGGCGACACGCTGGACTATGTCACGATCCTGTCGCCCAGCCAGACGCAGACCGACCGGTACGGCGTTATCGCCAACCTCGCGTGGGAGCTGAACGAGTTCAACCGCTTCCGCGTGGCCTATACGTTCGACCGTGCCCAGCACCGCCAGACCGGCACCTCGGGCCGCCTGCTGCCCAATGCCGAGCCTGTCGACGTCTTTGCGATCAACGATCCCTATCTGGATCTGAACGGCGAAGCCCCGCAGAAGCGTAACCGCAAGTCGGTCGCGCAGCTGCATCAGGTTTCGGGCGAATATCGCGGCGAGTTCCTCGACGATGCGCTGAATGTTCTGGTGGGCGCGCGAGTGCCGTTCTTCAAGCGCGAGCTGAACCAGTACTGCGTCACGACCGACACGTCGGGCAACGTCAACTGCATCAACGGTGCGGACGACATCGCGGCCTATCTGGCTGAGAACCCGGACTACGCGGGCCCTGTCTCGCGGACGGTGGATTACAGCAAGTTCCTCCCCAACGTCGGCGCGACCTTCAACATCACCGACGATTTCAACCTCTTCGCCAGCTATGCCAAGAACCTGTCGGTTCCGGGCACCGATGCGCTGTACGGTTCGATCCTCGCGAATGTGGAGCCCGATCCGGAAACGTCGGACTCGTTCGATCTGGGCCTGCGCTGGCAGAACCGGTCGATCCAGGCGCAGCTGACCGCATGGTACAACGGTTACGACAACCGCCTTGCCACGGCCTATAACCTCGATTGCGATTGCAGCGTCACGCGCAACCTCGGCAAGGTCGAGAAATACGGCATCGACGGCAGCATCGCCTATCGGCCGATCGACGACCTGCTGTTCTATGTCTGGGGTTCGTATCTCGAATCCGAGATCAAGGACGATGTGCAGACCGGCGCGGACAGCTTTGCCGCAACCGCCGGCAAGCGCGAGGCAGGGGCACCCGATTACATGATCGGTGGCCGCGTGCAGGGAACGCTGGGTCCGGTCGAACTGGGCGCGCAGGTCAAGCGCACCGGGTCGCGTTATCTGAACGACATCAACACGATCAGGCTGCCGGGTTACACCACCGCCGACCTGGATCTGCGCATCGCGCTGGGCCAGTTCGAGGAAGACCTGGAAAACAGCTATGTCCAGTTCAACGTCACCAACATCTTCGACGAGGTGTATATCGGCTCGGCGCCTACCGGGCTGACGACTTCGGGCGAATTCGTGAATATCGGCGCGCCGCGCGCCTTTACCGCTTCGCTGATCTGGGGCTTCTGATCCCGCTCAGCCGGACGGCATGAACACGGCGGCGGCGGCGTTCTTCGGAGCGCCGCCGTTTTCGTATTCACGGCTGTCTATTGATAGACGCAGCTGTCCAGCCCCTCGTTCGCGACCACGTTGATGCGCGACGAGATGGTGTTGCCATGACGGCGCAGCCAGCCGGAGGGGTTCACCACCGCGCGCTCCTTGGGAAGCGGCAGGGCGGCCGCCATGCGGGCGGCCTCGCTGCGGCTCATCGAACTGGCCGGATGCTGGAAATAGCGCTGCGAACCTGCCTCTGCGCCATAGGTCCCGATGCCGGTTTCCGCGACATTGAGATAGACCTCCATGATCCGCCGCTTGCCCCAGATGTTTTCGATCAGGAAGGTGAACCAGGCCTCCAGTCCCTTGCGGAAATAGCCGCCGCCTTGCCACAAGAAGGCGTTCTTCGCGGTCTGCTGGCTGATGGTGGAGCCGCCCCGGATACGCCCGCCCTGCGCATTGCGCGCCATGGCGGTGGCGATGGCTTCGCGGTCGAAGCCGTCATGCGTGCAGAACTTCGAATCCTCTGCCGCGATGACGGCGCGGACGAGATTGCGGTCGATATTGTTCAGCGGCTCCCAGTCCTTGGTGATGCCGTTCTCGTCCATAAGCATGGTCGCGGTGACCGGGACGGGGACCGCAGCGTAGATCGCGACCCAAAGGACGCTAAAAAACACGAGCAGGATGACGGCCTTGAAGGCCCAGACGATCAGACGCATCGAGGAGCGCGGGATTTGCGTGTTGCCATGGGGTGGATCTAGGGGCCCGGGGTGGCACTTCGCAAGCGGGCATGAAAAAAGGGCGGCAACCAATCGGTCGCCGCCCCGTCCATTTCGATCTGCGCCCGTCAGGCGAGGGCAGGGCTCATCCGGTCTTCCAGAATGCGCTGCATGGCCTTCTGGATCTTCTCGAACGCGCGCACCTCGATCTGGCGGATGCGTTCGCGGCTGACGTCATAGACCTGGCTGAGTTCCTCCAGCGTCTGGGGATCGTCGGTCAGACGGCGTTCGGTCAGGATATGCTTCTCGCGGTCGTTGAGTACGTCCATCGCTTCGACCAGCATGTCGTGGCGGACCTGCTTTTCCTCGGCATCGGCGACCGTTTCGTCCTGCAGCGGGCGATCGTCGGTCAGCCAGTCCTGCCACTGGCCCGAACCTTCCTCGTCCGCGCGCATCGAGACGTTGAGCGACGCGTCGCCGCCCATCATCATGCGCCGGTTCATGTTGATCACTTCCTGCTCGGGCACGCCGAGGTCGGTCGCGATCTTGGCCACGTCTTCGGGATGAAGATCCGAATCCTCGTAAGCCTCGAGGTTCTTCTTCATCCGGCGCAGGTTGAAGAACAATTTCTTCTGCGCGGCGGTCGTGCCCATCTTCACCAGCGACCACGAGCGCAGGATGAACTCTTGAATCGAGGCCTTGATCCACCACATAGCGTAAGTGGCGAGGCGGAAGCCGCGATCGGGCTCGAACTTCTTCACGCCCTGCATCAATCCGACATTGCCTTCGGAGATCAGGTCGGAAACGGGCAGGCCATAGCCGCGATAACCCATGGCGATCTTGGCCACGAGTCGCAGATGGCTGGTGACCAGCTGGGCCGCAGCCTCTGGGTCTTCATGTTCGGCATAGCGCTTGGCGAGCATATATTCCTGCTCACCCGTAAGCACCGGGAATTTCTTGATTTCCGACAGATAGCGGTTGAGGCTCTGCTCGCCGCCGAGGGCCGGAACGGTTGGCTTGGTGTTCGTCACGTCCTGTACCTTTCCTTGCGTCGGCCAAATTCGCGGACCCCTGATGGGCATCCCCAATCCATGGCCACATATTTTGTATAGGCGCGTTTTCCCCGCTTTTCCCGCCTAAATTCTCACTTTGAACGAGCGAGTTCTTCGATCAGTTCCGCCATATCGCGCGGAATCTCGCTGGAAAATTGTAACCGTTCGTTACTGACCGGGTGGATAAAACCCAGCAGGGCCGCATGAAGGGCCTGACGGTGGAAGGATAGCCGATTGAGAATCGGTCGGAATCGGGAATCGGGGCGCCCATAGACAGGGTCCCCTAATAGCGCATGACCGATTGACGACATGTGAACGCGGATCTGGTGGGTTCGCCCGGTTTCCAGCGTGCATTCGACCAGCGCCGCGCCGTGGAGCGGTTCCAGCATGCGGAAATGGGTCACGGCGTGCTTTCCGCGGCTTTCCCCGTCGTCCAGCACGGCCATTTTCTTGCGGTCCTTGCTGCTCCGGCCGATCCGCCCCTCTATCGTGCCCGACGGCGGCATCGGATGTCCTTTCACCACGGCGCGATAGGCACGGTCGATAGAGTGATCGGCGAACTGACGGGCGAGCCCTTCGTGCGCGACATCCGATTTCGCCGCCACCAGCAGGCCGGACGTGTCCTTGTCGATCCGGTGCACGATACCGGGCCGCGCCATGCCGCCGATGCCCGATAATTGGCCGGCGCAGTGATATAGCAGCGCATTGACCAGCGTTCCGTCGGGATTGCCCGCAGCCGGATGCACCACCATGCTCGCCGGCTTGTCGATCACGATCAGGTGTTCGTCCTCAAACACGATATCGAGCGGGATGTCCTGCGGCCTCGCTTCGGCCGGGGCGGGGGCAGGGACGGCGATAATGAACCGCGCTTCGCCCGGCGCCTTGGCCGAGGCGGATGAGAGGATGCGCCCGTCCAGCTTCACGGCCCCTTCCGCGATCAGCGCCTTTATCCGCTCGCGCGACAGTCCGCTGGCGTGGCTGATCGCCTTGTCCAGCCTTTCGCCTGCGGGGACCGTGCCCTCGATCAGCTCTGCGCCAGCCGCGCCTGACCCGTCGCCCGAAAGACTGTCGTCTTCCATGTCCTCGTCGGCGATGGCGATTGTCCTGTCCCCCATGCTAGGACAGATGGGTGCCGCAGCTCACCGTGACAAGAACCGCCATCAGCGCCATGATCGAGGCCGCGCGCAGTGCCATGCCGCAAGAGGCGTGCGGGCTGCTGCTGGGCTCCGACGGGCATGTCGAACGCTTCAAGCAGACCGCCAATGTCGCCGCCGACCCGCATCGGCACTTCGAGATCGATCCCGCGGCCCTGATCGCCGCGCACAAGGCCGAACGCGCCGGGGGACCGGCCATCGTCGGCTATTTCCATTCGCATCCGACCGGCCGCGCAGAACCTTCGGCGACCGACCGGGCGCAGGCGGCAGGGGACGGGCGTGTCTGGGCGATCGCCGCGCCAACCGGAGATATCGGCTGGTTCGTCAGCGCGGCGGACGGTTTCGCCCGCATTGTCCCCCAAATCGTCGCTGGCCCGCCCAAACCCTGAACGGCGGCCCGAAACCCGTGGAATTGCCGACATCGCGCTTTCTTGGCCGGCCTCAAGCGGTTATGGCGGTCGCTCACAATACGAAAGCGCCTGACGCCCATCATGAATACGGATTCCATCCAGCTCGCCAGCCTTATCGCCTCGCGGCTGTGCCATGATCTGCTGTCGCCGGTGGGCGGCATGGCGAACGGCATCGAGCTGCTGGTCGACGAAACCGATCCCAAGATGCGCGAGCAATGCATCGACCTGCTGGCGCAAGGCGCGCGGCGCACGGCGACGCGGCTGCGCTTCTTTCGCCTTGCCTTCGGCGCGGCGGGCGGGTTCGACGCGATGCTGCCCGCGGCCGAGATCGAGGAACTGGTCAAGGCGCAGGCGGCAGAGGGGCGCGATATCGATGTGCAATGGGCGGTCGGCCCCGACCGGCTTTCCAAATCGGCGGCCAAGGTGCTGCTGAACTATGCGCTGATCGGGATCGACGCATTGCCTCGCGGCGGAACGCTGGCCATCGCCGTGGAAGAGCGCGAGGGGTCCTACGAGATCGCGGTTCGCGCCGAGGGCATGCGCATCGCGTTCGACAAGGACGTTGGCCGCGCGCTTGAGGGAGAGATCGCGATGGACGATCTGTCCGCACATACCGCGCCTGCCATGCTGGTCCGGCTGATCGCGCAGGATTGCAAGGGCGGGGTGCAGCATGCGCTGACCAATGGCGACAGCCCGCCGGGCGGCGCGCTGGTGCTGGGCGCGATCCTGCCCAATGGCTGAGAAGGCCGCCAAACCGGGCAACGGCCTGCCCATGGTGCGCGATTGCCCTTCGCCCAATTTCAACGCGCGCGCCCTGCCCGTCACCATGGTCGTGCTGCATTATACCGACATGCCGGACGTGGAGGATGCCATCGCCAAGATGTGCGATCCGGATTCCGGCGTCAGCGCGCATTACTGCATCACGAGGCAGGGCGAGCTGGTGCGGCTGGTCGATGAGGAGCAGCGCGCATGGCATGCCGGGGTATCCTATTGGCGCGGCAATACCGACGTGAATTCCTCCAGCATCGGGATCGAGCTGGACAACCCTGGCCACACCTGGGGGTATGAGCGCTTTACCGAGCCGCAGATGGAAACGCTGTGTATCATGCTGGCCGACATCATGAAGCGGCACGATATTCCGCGCGCCAATATCGTGGGCCATTCCGACGTCGCGCCGCAGCGCAAGACCGATCCGGGCGAATTGTTCGACTGGGCGCGGCTGGCGAAGCATCGGCTGGCCTTGCCAAGGCCCGACATCAAGCTGGGCGACCCGTTCGAGAATGACGGTGCGTTCTATCTGGCGCTCGAACGCTTCGGCTATGACATTGCCGATGGGCATGCGGCGGTACGGGCGTTCCAGCGGCGGTTCCGGCCCGAATGCGTCGACGGCATCGTCGACGGCGAGATCCGGGCCATGCTGTTCGCGCTGCTGCTCGACCGCGACCGGGGCGTGACGCGATAGTTCCGCTTGCCAGCGGGGCGTTTGCCGCTATTGACCGCGCCTGCGCCGGGGAGCCGGGCAGCCGCGTCGGGGCGACCCGTACGAGGAAAGTCCGGGCTCCACGAAACAAGGATGGCGGGTAACGCCCGCCCGGCGAGGAAACGGCCGTCCGTCAGGGCGGCACGTCCGAAGCCGAGGGACAGTGCCACAGAGAGCAATCCGCCGATGGCCCTAACCGGCACAGGCAAGGGTGAAAGGGTGCGGTAAGAGCGCACCGGGGAACCGGCAACGGCGACCGCATGGCAAACCCCATCCGGAGCAAGACCGAATAGGGGCGGCGCGCCCGGCCGAAAGGCGCAGGGCAGGGGTGTTTCGCCCCGTGACCGCCCGGGTTGGTTGCTTGAGCCTTGCGGCAACGCAGGGCCTAGATGAATGGCTGCCCTTGCGGGGCCAGTGTGCAACCATTCGTGGAAGCATACCGCTCGCATGACAGAACCCGGCTTACAGGCTCCCCGGCGCACATCCGGCAAATGAAATCTGCCCCGTGTCTCTGCCCCGTGTATCTGGCACGCGAAAAGTGACAAAGGCGACACGTCCTACAGGCGCTGTCACCCGGCGCTCATCCGCGGAAATGCGCGAGATTCGTCCCAAAAGTGACACGTGCGTGGGTGCGGGAAAATTGACGAGGTGAAAGAGCGGGCGGGCCGGTGAAGGCCCTGCCGGCTTCGTAACCCGGACTTGCGCTGTAGGACAATAAACTGACCGGGTTCGCGGGAGGGTGTGATCGGCGACCGCTTTCGGGGACAGGCGATGGCAGGCTGAACGTCTGGAAGGGGATGGGGAGCGGACGTTCGGCTCCTGGCCTAACTGGGCTGGAAGCTGCCCCGCGTCCGATTTGCGATCGCCACCAGCGACAGCATGACTGGCACTTCGACAAGCACGCCAACAACTGTCGCCAAGGCGGCTCCGCTGCCCAATCCAAATAGACCGATTGCAACGGCAACTGCCAACTCGAAGAAGTTCGACGTGCCGATCAGTGCGCAGGGGGCCGCAACCGCATGTGGCACCTTCCACGCCTTGGCCCAGCCGTAGGCGATCAGGAAGATGCCGTAGCTCTGGATGATGATCGGCGCGGCAATCAGCGCGATCAGCAGTGGACGCGCCACGATGATTTCTGCCTGAAAGCCAAAGAGCAGAAGCACCGTCAACAACAGACCCGCGATCGAGAGGGGCTTAACCCGAGCCGTGAACTCGGGAATGGCCGCTCCATCGCCACCATGCGTCGCAAGAAGCCTATGACGAACAAGGGCCCCTACAGCGAGAGGCACGACCACATAGAGCGCGACGGACAGCAGCAGCGTCTCCCAAGGCACCGCGATGTCGGTAACGCCGAGCAGCAACGCGACGATGGGTGCGAAGGCGACAATCATGATGAGATCGTTCGCCGCGACTTGCACCAGCGTATACGCCGGATCGCCCCTGGTGAGCTGCGACCACACGAACACCATCGCCGTGCAGGGTGCCGCGCCAAGGAGGATCAAACCGGCGATATACTGCTGCGCATCGGCCGGCTCGATCAGATCGGCAAAGACGATCTCGAAAAACAGCACACCGAGTGCAGCCATCGTAAAGGGCTTGATCAGCCAGTTGACCACAAGCGTGATGACGAGCCCCCTGGGCTTGTCGCCCACACGTCGCACCGCACCGAAATCGACCGCGACCATCATCGGGAAGATCATTGCCCAGATAAGCACCGCGACGACGAGATTGACCGAGGCGTATTCGACCGCGGCGAGCAAAGCGAACAATTCTGGCGCGACATTGCCAAGCGCAATGCCTGCAAGGATCGCCGCGCCGACCCAGACCGAGAGCCATTTCTCGAACAGGCCCAGCCCCGCCGCGGGGGCGTCGATGTCAGCGGTCGCTGTGGTCATCTCTTGTCAGCCTCGTGTCCGATCGCTTGCAGTTTTTCGCGCAAGCCAATCTGTTCAATGCTCGCAATCGGAAGCGCCAGCATCAGGTCGATGCGGCGCTTCAGCATCCGGAAGGCATCGAGGAAGGCCGCTGCTTTCTCGGCATGGCTGCCCTCGACCGCTGCCGGGTCGGGAATGCCCCAATGTGCGCTGGTCGGGCGCCCCGGCCAGACCGGGCAAGTTTCCGCCGCTGCACTGTCGCAGACCGTGAGGATCAGGTCGAGCTCCGGGCCATCGGCAAATTCGCTCCAGCTCTTGGAGCGATAGCCTTCTGCCGGATAGCCCAGGGTCTTGAGCGTATGGAGTGCCCAGGGGTTGACCGTGCCGACAGGATTGCTTCCGGCGCTGTATGCCTTGAAGCGGCCTTTGCCGTCGTGGTTCAGGATTGCTTCGCCCAGGATCGAGCGAGCGGAATTGCCCGTGCACAGGAACAGCACGTTCAGCGGTTGGTCTGACATGGGTTGCCTCAGCCGCAGGAAGTCTTGGCAGCAGACATTTTCGGTGCACAGCAGGCGCTCGACGCAGCATTGGCGGAAGCGAGCTGACGGAAATCCGGACTGCCGCCATAGGTCGTGCTCGCACCTTCGGTCAGGAAGGCCTCCCAAACCACGCCATCGGGGTCGGCAATCCAGCTCTTTTCCGATTGCGCGTAGCAGCAGGTCGTTGCGCCTTCTTCCAGAACCGGTCTGTCGGCAGCCTTGAGGCGGCCATAGACCTTTTCAAGTTCAGCCTTGTCCTCAACCTGGAGGCCGACGTGCTCGATGCCTTTGCTCGCGTCCTCGCGCATCGAAATTGCGAAGTTGATGCGAGGGTCGTCGAGCATCCACTTGGCGTAGTCGGCCTTCACCACGGACGGTTCCGCTCCGAACAGGCTCGAATAAAATGCGACGGACTTGTCGATGTCTGTCACACCGACATGCAAATGAAAGCGTTTCATCAGGCGGTCTTTCTTTCGGGAGAGGGAAGACAGGCGGCATCTTCGGAACAGGACATGCCGGCGCAGCAGTTCTCGGTGAGGTAGCCCATCAGGCCGTTCATCGCGGTGTAGTCTGCCGAATAGATGATCGAACGACTTTCGCGCCGATGCGTGACCAGACCCGCATTGGCGAGCTGGGCAAGGTGAAAGCTCATCGACGATGGCGGAACATCGAGCTTTTCAGCCAGCACCCCGGCGGCAACGCCCTGTTCGCCTGCCTGCACCAGCAGGCGGAATGCCGCGAGGCGATGCTCCTGTGCCAACGCAGACAGGGCGCGGATGACATGGTCGGCTTGCACGATTTGCTCCAATGATTCGACAAATATAGAAATATGGAAATATGAGATCGCCGTCAAGCTGCTTTTGTCGCCCCGAACGGGCGGTGCCATCTTTTCGAAATTCCTGGGTAAGGTGGGGGCGATTCTGTTGCCAAGGTCCGCCCGCTTGGCCTGGTCGGGGGCAGGACCGCCGCGGACCCTGTATTCTGATGCGAGGGAAGGTGGGGGGACTTCTGTTGCTAGCCGCCCCCCGAGGCCCCGGAATCCGCTTCTGTTGCCCGGTGGGTCCAACCGCGCTTTAGCTTTGTAA